>JAHFSU010000027.1 GCA_023265595.1 Deltaproteobacteria bacterium | reverse complement strand
ACAAGCGCTATTTTCCCTATGAGTTTATGTATCAACTGCTCAAAAGCGGGGTGATTAAAGACCATTATCAAATCGATCCGAAAGATTCGTGGGTGATAGCGGCCTGCGAAAAAAACATCCCCATTTATACTCCCGGCTGGGAGGATTCCACGCTCGGGAATATTTATGTCGCCCACAATATCAAAAAACAGTTGTCCAATTATCAAATTGTGAAGTCGGGGTTGGAGCAGATGGCTCATTTGATTGAATGGTATAAAGAAAATTCCGGTAAAGAGGGGGTCGGATTTTTTCAGATTGGCGGCGGCATTGCGGGCGATTTTCCGATTTGTGTCGTTCCCCTGATCCAGCAGGATTTAAAAGAGCCGTGCAAGTTTTGGAGCTACTTTTGTCAAATTTCCGATTCAACAACCTCTTACGGCTCTTATTCCGGCGCGGTTCCCAACGAAAAAATTACTTGGGGGAAAATTGATATCAACACGCCGCGGTTTATAATTGAATCGGATGCCGCGATGGTTGCCCCCCTCATCTTTGCCTATGTTTTGGGTTGGTAGTGATTGATACACCATTCCAGATTCTCGAAATCGGCCCCGGTAATGGCGACTTCTTACTCTCTTTAGCGGCGCAAAACCCGAATAAAAAAATTGCGGCTATCGAAGTCCGAAAAAAACGATTTCAGAAAATTTTAAAACGTCTTGAAAAAGCGGGCATTCAAAATGTTTTCCTCCTTTGGGGAAACGCCAAAACCATGGTCCCTCGCTTTTTCAAGGAAGATTCGCTCGAAAAAATCTATATTTTATTTCCCGACCCGTGGCCCAAACGGCGCCATGCCTTTCACCGGCTTTTGGATATAGCCTTTTTGACCCTCTTGGCCGGAATTTTGAAAAAAAGGGGGGAGTTGATTTTGGCCACCGACTCAAAAGATTATGCCGCTTGGATTCAAAAAAATGTGGAGGCGACGGCGTCCTTTAAAGAGGTCTCATTTGAGAGAGACTTCTCCGAAACTTTTTTTGAAAAAGTCTGGAAAAAAGAGGGGAAACCCATTCTCTATTTTTCTTACGAGCGGGTTTAATCAGTCGCAATTTTCATCTGCGATGACTTTTAGGGCAATCGAACCGCCGAGGCCGATTACAATCCCTGTCCCCAAAAGGGCGCCCCCCCAACCGTTATGATTATTTGCCAAAAGAATGCCCCCGCTTGCAATCAATGGGATGCCGAGTAGGAGCGGAAAGGAGAGAAGACAGTCTCTCCCTCCGGGGATTCCCAAATCCCCTTCGGCTGTTTTGGGTCGACAATTATTTTGCCGCTTTGATTGCGATGCAAAATAATTTTTGGGTTCCAATATAAAATGATCGGGACTAATCGATAAATAGGTTGGGGGCCAATCGAACTGAAGACGAGGAATCCAGCGAGTCTCCGATTTTGAAATATGCGCCATAAAACCTCCTAGAGATTTTTTTCCGACTTGAACATCCAAAAACTTAAACCCGCGGCGATGGCAAAGCCAATGGCATTGACCCATACCGGCACGACACTTTCGCCGACGACGAGATTGAATTTGAATGCTAAACGGGAGAGATGCAATAAAGCAACCAGCAAGAACACAACCCCTGCAACTTTAAGCGCTGTCTTAGGCATAGAGCCTCCTTTTTTAGATTGCGGAGGGGGTGAGATTCGAACTCACGGAACCCTTTAGGGGCTCAATGGTTTTCAAGACCATCGCCTTCAACCGCTCGGCCACCCCTCCGAAAAACGGCAGTATCATACCAGCGAGTGGTGCTGATGAAAAGGAGGGAGTCTCACCCATTCCACGAGGAACCGCCTGCCCGCCGGCTGTATGGAGGGGATACCTCGTGATTATTTAGCGATTGAGGGCCAAGGTTGCCGATGAGGAGATAACCGGACGTCTCGGGGCCGGGCTTTTGGCCATCGGCACCGGCACCGGCTGAAGCATCTCTTCCTGATTCAGATATTCTATCGCCTTTTGCGCAAAGGTGGTGACACCATTTTCAGCGGCAATATTCAAACGAAATGTTCTGCCGGCAGAAGACATCATATTGACAACCGCCTTGTCACAAATCGGGTCAGACCCGTTGTGTTGAAAAATAATCGACAAATAGGGATCGACAGAAACTTTATAGGCGCGGATATCGGCATAGGGCATTTCAATCGGTTCGCCGGTCTTCATGTAAGAAGCGTTGTTTTGGCGAATGGCCTCCAAGGCAATTTTGAGCGGCGTCCTTAAGGAGAGTTTATCTTTGCCAAACAGATCATCCCATCTTTTTTGAAGTTTTTTATTGGCCGGATCGAGCAAAAAAACTCCCGATCTTGATTCCTTATTGGGAGCTCTTTCCGCAACGATGGTCGCGCTGCGAGTATCCCGATTCAGACCGATTCCGCGTACGATAATATCCAAACCCATACATTCTCCTTTGGCCGCAGTTTTGCGACGCGCTATAACCCCAAATGATTGATTGGTACGGCTTTGAGCAAACTGATTGGGGACAAAAGCTCAAGTGCGAGGCGGCTTTTAATGAAACGGGGCTTGCCTGTCAATGGAAATTTTAAATATCTTTTGACAGGTTGCATCATCCCTTATAGTCATCTGAACCATGCAGAGAAGGCATTTCCAGCAGCTTTTAGAGGTGCATCAAGCCCAAAATCGTTTTCTTTGTGTAGGGCTCGATAGTGATGTCTCCAAAATTCCTTCGGGGCAGACGCAACTCTCTTTTAATAAAGCCATCATCGCCGCCACAAAAGATATTGTTGCGGCCTATAAACCGAATGTCGCCTTTTATGAGGCCGAAGGGGTTGCAGGATGGGAGACCTTAAAAAAAACGATTCAATTTATTTTGGAGGAGGCCCCGCAGACCCTTGTGATTTTGGATGCCAAACGGGCCGATATTGGCAACACCAATTTGGGTTATGCCAAGGCCGCTTTTGAAGAGCTCGAAGCCGATGCGATCACGCTCAATCCTTATATCGGCGGTGAAGCGCTGCAACCCTTTTTGGATTATCAAAACAAAGGGTGTTTTATTTTATGCCGCACATCGAACGAAGGAGCAAAAGAGTTTCAAGATTTGGAAGTGGGCGGCGAACCGTTGTATTTGAAAGTAGCTAAACAGGTTTCTCAAAAATGGAACAAAAATAAAAATTGCGGATTGGTGGTTGGGGCTACGTTTCCGGAGGAATTAAAAAAAGTTCGTGAAGCCGCACCCGATCTCCCTTTTTTGGTTCCCGGAGTTGGGACACAAGGAGGAGACGCCAAAACCGTTTTGAAAAACGCCGGGAAAAATTGTCTCATCAATGTTTCACGCAGTGTTTTATTTGCCTCCAATGGCCCTCATTTTGCCGAGGATGCCAGAAATGAATTGTTGAAGTTGCTGAGATAAATCATTACACCTTCGTCCATGCCCAAAAAGTTAACCTTCGGGTTTGTTGCCGATCCCCCTTCTCATTTTGATCTTGAAGCGGAGACGACCCTCTTTTTGATTCGCGAAATAGAAAGACGCGGCCATTCCGTTTTTCTTTGCGAACCAAAGGATCTTTTTTTGAAACAAAATCAGGTTTGGGCTAAAGGAAAAAATTTGGCAACACTCGATTGTCTTTTTTTGCGCAAAGACCCGCCGTTTGATCTGTCCTATCTCCATCATCTTTATTTATTGCTCAAACTGCGCGGAAAAGTTTTGATGATTAACGATCCGTTGGCCGTCATGAATCATAATGAAAAACTCTCCGCTCTCAATTTTCCATTTGCCCCAAAAACTTTGGTCACCTCGAAAAGAGAGCTCCTTTTATCTTGGGCCAAACAATTTAAAAACGGGGTTGTTTTAAAACCGCTTCATTATAGCGGCGGCGTCGGTGTCCGGTGGCTCAAAAATTTTAAATCTTGCACGATAACAGAACAGACCCTTTGTCAGGAATATCTCCCCGCGGCCAAAAAGGGGGATAAAAGAATTTTGCTTTGGGATGGAAAAATTCTCGGCGCTTATTTGCGCGTTCCCAAACCGGGAGAATTTCGGGCGAATTTGCATCAAGGCGGAAAATTTGTTGCGACGCAGTTGACACCGCGTGAGATAAAAATTGCCAAAACGGTTGGCCTCTGGGCGAAACGCCAACGCCTCTATTTTGTCGGCATGGATCTGATTGGCGGCTATCTGACTGAAATCAATGTAACGAGTCCGATGGGGATTCGGGAGGTGAATGTCCTCTATCATTTGAAAGTGGAAAAAACGATCATCGATTCCATTTTGAGGAAAATTTAAATGCCATCTCGGTTGCAAAAAGAGGATTTGAGAAAACGTTTTCGCTCGGTCACGCCGAAAAGAAATCGTCGGCGGTTTGTAGGCCGCCTACTGCTCCTTTTTTTTATTTTTGTAGGGTTCGGCACAATAGCCGTCGGGCTCAAACTCAAAAATCTCGAAAAAACTGTCGAGGAAAAATTCAGCACCGCGCGCCGCTGGAATATCCCTTCCCGAATTTATTCGGATACGGAATATCTCTACCCGGGTGTTGATATCCACCAACGGGCCTTGGTCACAAAGCTGGAGCGGTTGGGTTATCGCCAAGTGGCCGGTGAGATCAAAGGCCCCGGTGATTTTTTGGTGAGCCCCGCTCACATCGATATTTTTCTGCACGATTTTGCTTATCCCCTTGAAAAATTCGCCGGTTTTCCGGTGCGTCTCGATATCAACCGCTCTGTGATTATAAAAATGTCTGATGTGGAATCGGGAGAGACCCTCTCTCTTGTTCGTCTCGAACCGGAAGAGATCGCCATTATTTTTGATGCGAAGATGGAAGACCGAACGCTTATTTCGTTAAAAGAGGCGCCGTCGCAACTTTTGGAAGCGGTCATTTTGGTCGAAGATGAGCGTTTTTTCAAACATAAAGGAGTCGATCCGATTGCCATTTTGCGCGCCGCGCTGGCCGATCTGCTGCATTTGAGGCTTGTGCAGGGGGGCTCGACACTGACACAGCAGCTCGTCAAAAACTTTTTCCTAAGCCCTCAGAAATCGCTCCGCAGAAAATTCAATGAAGCCCTGATGGCAATCATTATTGAGCGAAAACATACCAAAGGAGAAATATTGGAGGCCTATCTAAATGAAATTTATTTGGGGCAGCGTGGTCCTTCGAGTGTGACCGGTGTGGCCGAAGCGGCCAAACATTATTTCGCAAAAAATGTGAATCAGCTGACCCTTGGGGAATCAGCGCTTTTGGCCGGCATGATTCGGAATCCGAGCGAATATTCACCCATTCGCAATAAACAGCGGGCTAAAGAGCGGCGCAATCTGGTGTTGAACAAAATGTTGGAAGCCCATGTCATCGATGAGAAGGCTTACAAAATGGCGGTTGCTGAAGAGATCATTACGCCGAAACCAAAAATCAAACCGGTCGTGGCCCCTTATTTTATCGATTTTTTAAAGCAGCAGTTGTCATCACTTTATCCGCAAGATGTTTTGGAGGCGGAGGGTTTGAAAATTTTTACAACGCTCGACATGACCGTGCAGACGGAAGCCGACCAGTCTTTGACTCAAGGATTAGCCAATCTGGAAAAACAATATGGATCGATTTTACCCAAAAATCATGCCGATCTTTTGCAAGGGTGTATCGTTGTCATTTCACCGCAAAATGGCTATGTGCGGGCGATGGTCGGTGGGCGTGATTACACCGCCAGCCAATTTAATCGCTGTACACAGGGGATGCGTCAGCCCGGTTCCACATTCAAACCGTTTGTCTATCTGACGGCGATGACTCCGAAACGGTCGAAAAAACTTTTTACGCCGGCAACTCTTGTTGAAGACAAAAAATTTACGATCAACACGGTACAGGGTCCGTGGAGTCCTGAAAATTACGATGGAAAAGAGCATGGAACGATCACGGTTCGCAAGGCATTGGAAGCAAGCTACAACATTGCTACTGCCAAAATTGCACTCGATACCGGTTTGGAAGAGATCGTCGAAACAGCGCGCGAGGCCGGCATCATCTCTCCTTTAACAGCGGTCCCCTCCATTGCCTTGGGGGCTTTTGAAGTAACCCCCCTCGAAATGGCCGGCGCTTATACCCTTTTCCCGAATTTGGGGCTTCGGGCCGAACCCCTTTCTGTTATCCATGTGATGAACTCGGATGGGGAGGTCTTGGAAAAAAAGACGCTCAAAATCAAACGGGTCTTTGATGAAGCCCCCACTGCGTTGACAACCCAGTTGATGAAGGGAGTACTCGATCGCGGAACTGCGGCGGCCGCGCGCGCGATGGGATTTTCAGCCCCTGCGGCCGGAAAGACCGGGACAACATCGGAGTATCGTGATGCTTGGTTTGTCGGTTTTACCCCGCAGATTTTATCGCTGGTTTGGGTCGGCTTTGATGACAATGTGCCGACCCAGATGAGTGGGGCAAGAGGAGCGCTTCCCATTTGGACTAGCCTGATGAAAAAGATTGCGGGAAATGCGACACAAGATTTCCCTTTCCCGAAAAACATTATTCAAGTAGAAATAGACCCTGATACCGGCATGGAGGCGACCAAAAAATGCCCAAAAGTTTTTTTAGAATTTTTTATCGAAGATACCGAGCCCAAAGAGAAATGCCCGCACGGAAAATGAGGGGGTTTTGTCTCTTCGCCCTTTTTTGTTCTCTCTGTTTGCTCGTTACCGGCTGCCCCAAAAAACCGACTCTCACAAAACCGAAGCCGAGAAAACCGAGAGTGGTCAGGCCGGTTCCCCCTATCCCCTCTGGGCCGGAGGCCTTGAACCCCAAACGGGAGGCCTCGCAAAATATGATCCGTGTCGGGGAACATTATCTCAGTGAAGGCAATCTGGATAAAGCGGTACAGACTTTTCAGGAGGCGATCAATATCGATACGGAAAATGGGGTTGCCTACTATTATTTGGCCAAAGGTCTGTATCAAAAACAAAATTATGATGATGCGCTGGGTGTTTTGGAAAAAAGTGAGGCCTTGTTGGCCAATTATTCCGATTGGGTTGCTGAAATAAAAAGATTAAGAAACCAAATTCAGGAAACAAAGGCCAATCCGCCGCCGTCATTGCAGCAGACAGAATATCAAAAATGGATTTATCATTAATATGGGTATCGTCACCAAAACCGGAGATCAAGGAGAAACGGGGCTTTTGTCCGGTGAGCGGGTTCCCAAGACCGATCCGAGGGTGAAGGCTTACGGTGTTTTGGATGAACTGGTTTCGGCGTTGGGGTGGGTTCGGAGTTTGAAGCCGTGTCGTGAATTGATTGAGCCTTTGAAAAAAATTCAGACCGATCTGTTTCGTTTGGGTGCGGAGCTGGCTTCGACAAAATTGGACCCGCGATGGAAGGTGGTGCCGATTGGGGTCTCCGATCTTAAGGAGTTGGAAAAATGGGTTGATCAGTTTGAACCCCAACTCGGCTTGCCAAAATCGTTTGTTCTGCCGGGAGGTTCCCCTTGCTCGGCTGCGCTCGACATGGCCCGTACAACAGCGAGGCGACTTGAAAGAAAAATTCAGGGTTTGAAAGAGGCGAAAATTTACGAGAGGGCTGAGGCGTTAAAATATGTCAATCGTTTGTCGGATCTTCTTTTTGTTTTCGCCCGTTACGAACAGAAGAATGCGGGGATTGCATATGAACCGGTATAAATATTTCCCTCTCCCCTTGTGGGAGAGGGTTGGGGTGAGGGGAATATGACTGATTTCATCGTCTGTTTCTCAACCATCGATTCTGAAAAAGAGGCGGCCAAGATTGCCAAGGCCTTGGTGGAGGCAAAGCTGGCCGCTTGTGTCAATATCGTCCCCAAAGTGACGTCGGTTTATGAATGGAAGGGGAGCATTTGCGAAGAGACCGAATTATTGCTTGTAATCAAAACACAACAATCCCGCTTGAAAGAGCTGAAGGCGACTTTGGAAGAGCTTCATCCCTATGAAGTTCCGGAATTGATTGCGCTCCCCATCACCGACGGCCTCCCCGATTATTTGGGGTGGGTATTGGCGAATACAAAATAATTTTATTTTGGTAAGCAACTTTTTGGAAAGCTCGCCGATGAGCATTGTATGATCAATATGGCGACATCATGGCCGGCCACATTGTCTGTTCCGTTTATTTACGATCGGGTTTCCGGCGGTTCCGCATTGACTTATTGGCATGAGCTAAATGCCGTGGGTTGGGAAGCTCCACAGATGTCAGACGGTAGCATCACGCCTCTCTTCGGTTTATCACCGCCGCCAAAAAAAATTCCTTTTGAATACTGGCCTCCTACCCTCTTTTTTTACCCTTTCAAGCCTTGGATCAAAGAAAAACAGCCGAAAACACGCGTATTATCTTTGGGAGAAGGGAGCGGCCAATTTATTTTAGAATTACTCCTCCGCAGACGAAAGTCGCTTCGACAACGTCGGCTCTCTTTTGAACAGGCCCCCTATTTGGCGGTGGATGCGGCATATGGATTTTTGCAGGGGGTGAGGCTCCTTTTTCCATCAGCTTCTACTTGGAATAATCCCAATGTCCCTTATCACCCTGACTTTCGGCTGATGGAACGGATGCGATCACAGTTTCCACAACACTATTACTACGGGACATTTCAATCTCTCAACATTCGTGATGCGGCGGATCGGCCTCTTGAATTTGATGAGATCGTCGCCCGTCATTCTCTCGGCCAAGTATTAAGAGGGGTGTGGGATCGTGACGGTGTTCAGGCAATGCGTCAGGTCTTGGATCGCATCCTTTTGCATTCGAGAAACGGAGGGAGGATTCGGGTGAGTGGCTTCATCAAAGACAACGAACCCCCTCTTCCTATGGATGAACTTTTCTTTGACGATTTGGAGATACTACTTAAAATGGTTGTCGCTCAGGGGGTTCTTCAATCCTACAATACCAACTTCCGACACATGCCGCATCACCTTTTGATTTTGGTAAAAAAATAACTATTTGTTCGCGAAATATTCCTGCGAGCCTTTGGGGTCGGGTTTCATTGTCGCCTTGCCCGGTTTCCAATCCATGGGGCAGACTTCGCCGGTTTTGGCGACGTTTTGAAAAGCCTGAAGGACGCGCAAGGTTTCATCGATGCTTCTGCCAACACCCAAATCATGCACCACTTGATAGACCACTTTGCCGTCGGGATTGATCAAAAATAATCCGCGGAGTGCGATGCCGCCATCGAGCAAAACATCATAATCAGCGCAGATTGTTTTTTTGACATCGGCCAAAAGCGGAAAATGGAGTGTGCCCAGCCCCCCTTTGTTTCGCGGGGTATTGATCCAAGCCAGATGTGTGAATTTGCTGTCGATCGAACAACCCAAAACTTCGCATCCCAGTTTTTTAAATTCTTCGTAGCGATCGGAAAAAGCGGTAATTTCTGTGGGACAGACGAAAGTAAAATCGAGTGGATAAAAAAAGAGGGTGACCCATTTGCCGCGATAGTCGGAGAGTTTAATCGTTTTAAAATCGCCATTAACTACTGCTTCGGCTGTAAAATCGGGCGCTAATTTTTGCACAAGTGTCATAAAACCTCCTTGGATGACAGGTGACATATAGTGCCAGGCACCTGGTGTCAACCTTGGTTTATGAATTTGGTGGCCTTGAAAATTTTGCCGGCGGTTTCAAAGGCCTTTTCCTGCGCCTCGAAAGAGGCCTTGAGAATGGCAATGCGTGTGGCGGTATTGTGATATTTAAGAGAGGGGAGTTTCGGATTCTTCTTCCGATTTATTTTTTTCAAGAAGGCAATCATGCTGTCGGTTTTGTAGCCCAGAAGATAAAGGGCGCGGCCAGCAAAACCGTCGGCGTAGGCCTCTTCTTCGCGCCGCAATTCCAAGAGTTCATCGAAGCTTAAAAAAGACCAGTTGATCCCTTTGGGGAGTTCCGAAATCATGTGTCCCCATTCGTGGGCCAAAATGGCGGCGAGCAGATCTTCATCCTTACCAAATTGTTCTAAAAATTCAACACCGACATAAAGGGTATTTTCATCATCGACACAGGCGATCGTATTATGGGAGGCGATAATTTTTTTATGTTTTCTTTTGGTGATGGTTCCCAATTTTTTTGCAATCCGCTCCAAAACTCCGTTTGCCGCAAACATCGCCGCAATTTCTGGCTTTAATTTGGAAAAATCGGCAAGTCTTGGGAGGGGTTCCCCTAAGAGCTTGCGGATCTCCTCGGAATTGCCGATATTTTTGGATGCCGTCGTGGCACGGCTAATCCATAAAGGGGGCAAACCGGTCATTTTTGAATCGATGCGGTCAACCATGGGTGTTCATTACTATTATTGGCAGGGGGGAGGCAAGAGTTGTTTGTCATCCAAACGGCCTATCCTGTTGTAACGAATATAAAACAACTCCCTCCTCCCGTTTTGTTTTGTGTTTGATATAGCTGGACGGTTTCATTTTGTTATGCTTAAAGCCCTTCGCCCTTTGAGTTGTTGAAAAGAGGAGTAGAGAGGAAATTTGATGAATTCTATCGATGTTTATACACCCAAGATACGGCGCCTTTTGCAATCGGAAAAAGAGAGGATGGGAAAAACTTTTTCCTTGGATGTCGGCCGGCTAGAGCCGGTCTCTGTTGAGCTGGTGGATGCCGATTCCTATTGTTCACAGACTGAGCGGAAGCAAGAGGGCTGTTTTGTGGTGGAAGGTGAAGCGGAGCCGGCAGTCAAAATTATATATCGGGGGGCCAAAGGTTCGCTCAATGCCGGAAAAATTTTTACGGTATATGACAAAAAAATTTCGGAGGATATGCTTGCTGAGTTAAGCCAAGCAGAGGCATTCACCCATCATTTAGACCAAGCGGTTCAAACATTGTTCGAGTCGGGGATGGGGTGGAACGAGTTAATTGATGCCAGAGTCAAAATGGTTCAGGAGTTTGCTTGTAATTGTCTGACAGATGTTTCAACAGAGGGTTTGCAAGAAGAGATGTTTCGCTATTTGAAAATAATGGCCTATAGGTCAGAGCCTTTTGAGTGATTGAACCAGCTTCCCCACGACATCTTGGGCGTCACCGTAGAGCATGCGGGTATTTTCTTTGAAGAAAAGTTCGTTTTCAATGCCGGCAAATCCTTTGCCTTTGCCCCGTTTGATCACAAGGCAATTTTTCGATCGATCGACATCCAGAATCGGCATTCCGTAGATGGGGCTTGCCGGATTGGTTTTGGCCGCGGGATTGACCACGTCGTTGGCGCCGATCACAAGGCTTACATCGGTGTTGGAAAATTCGGGATTGACCTCTTCAATATCGAATAATTTTTCGTAAGGGACATTCGCTTCGGCCAGCAAAACATTCATATGCCCCGGCATGCGGCCGGCGACAGGATGGATGGCATATTTGACCGTGATCCCTCTTTTTTCGAGGGTCTCCGCCAATTCCCTTACTTTATGTTGTGCCTGCGCCACAGCCATGCCGTAGCCGGGGATGATGATTACCTTGTCGGCGTAGGCCATCATGATTGCGGCATCGTCGATTTCGATCGGTTTTAAACTTCCTTTGATCTCCCCTTCCGTGGCTGTCACTTCTTGTCCGAAGGCACCGAACAAAACATTGGCCAGCGAGCGGTTCATTGCCTTGGCCATCAGTAATGTCAAAAGTGTACCGGCCGCGCCAACCACCGTTCCCGCGACAATCATTGCCGCATTTCCCATCGCAAAACCTTCGAAACCGACGGCCAAGCCGGTTAATGCGTTATACAAAGAGATAACGACCGGCATATCGCCGCCACCGATCGGGAGTGTCATCATGATGCCAAAGGCCAAGGCCGCCGCAAAAAAGAGGGGAACCAAAAACCCCCATCCGATGGAGAGCAGCAGAATACCCAATACAACGGAAGAGGCTAAAACAATCAGATTAATATGTTGCTGATTTGGAAAAGTGACGGGGCGTTCTTTCATGAGTCCCTGCAATTTGGCAAAGGCGATGACGCTTCCGGTGAAGGCGATGGCGCCGATCAATCCCCCCGCAACGGCCAATGCCGCGAGACCGGTGTTGGCCATCTCATTTTTCAAAAGTTCCACGCAGGCGATTGCCGCCGCAGAGCCACCCCCCATTCCGTTGTAAACGGCGATCATCTGCGGCATATCTTTCATCGAAACTTTTTTTGCCAAAATCCATGCGATGGAACTGCCAATCACCACGGCAATGATCATCAATGTGTAATGGGAGAGTCCGGGCCAAAAGAAGGTGACAACGGTGGCGAACATCATGGCGAAGCCGGCCCAGATGATGCCGCTGCGGGCTGTCATCGGAGAACTCATCCGCTTCAAACCGAAAATAAATAGGAAGGCGGTCAAAAAATAAGTAATTTGAATAATCGGTTCCATTAAGGAGCCTTCTTTTTTTCAAACATTTTGAGCATCCGTTCCGTGACGGCGTAACCGCCGGCGGCGTTCATCGCGCCGAGCAGCACGCCGATAAAGCCGATCACGGTTTCTGTCGGCGTATCGGCCTTTCCGAGAGCGACCATGGCCCCCACCAAAACGACACCGTGAATAAAATTGGAGCCCGACATCAACGGCGTGTGCAAAATCACCGGCACGCGGCAGATGACCTCATAGCCGGTGAAAGCGGCCAAAAGTAAAATATAAAGAGCAGCCCAAATGCCTTCGGTCATTTTGCACCTCCTGTCAGTACGGAGCCTTTCATAATTTCATCATTCCAATCGATTTCGAGCGATTGGCCGTCATGAGTCAATAGAAGTAAAAAATTCAAAAGATTTTTAGAAACCATCTCACTGGCATGAATGGGGAGTTGTGCCGGAACATTGAGAGGGCCGAAAAATTTGATTCCGTTGATTTCTACCATTTCACCCGGTTTGGTGAGGAGGCAATTGCCGCCGGTTTCCGCGGCAAGATCGACGACGACCGAACCCGGCTTCATTTTCAAAACCATATCTTTGGGTAAGAGCTTAGGGGCCGGCTTTCCCGGAATTTGTGCGGTGGTGATGATGCAATCGGCATTTTGCACATGGTGCGCCAGCATTTCTTCCTCTCTTCTTTTTTCATCATCGGTCAGCTCTCGCGCATAACCCCCTTTGGCTTCGGCATCGACTTTGATTTCTAAAAATTTGGCCCCCAAAGATTGCACCTGCTCTTTCACTGCCGGCCGCACATCATAGGCTTCAACAATGGCGCCGAGTCTTTTCGCGGTGGCGATGGCTTGCAGTCCGGCAACGCCCGCCCCTAACACCAAAACCTTTGCAGGGCGGATGGTGCCGGCAGCGGTGGTGAGCATCGGGAAAAAACGGCTGCTTAAATTGGCCGCCATCAAAACGGCTTTGTAACCGGCCACGGTCGATTGGGACGAAAGGGCATCCATTGATTGAGCGCGGGTCACGCGGGGGATTTTTTCCATCGCAAAGGTTGTGATTTTTTTTTCTTTCAAATTTGCAATTTTTTCGGGAGTGCGGTGTTGCGACATAAAGGCAATCAGAATGGTGCCGGGTGATAGGCATTCGATCTCTTCATGGGACGGGGCTTGCACTTTCAAGACAATTTGCGCCCCGTTCAAAAGTGTTTTCAAATCTTTCTCAATTTTGACCCCGATTTTTTCATAGTCTGGATCCGAAAAAAATGAGCCGAGACCGGCGCCCGCCTCTAAAGCAATTTCAAACCCCTTTTGCACAAGGCGGCCGGCCACCTCCGGTATTAGGGCGACCCTCTTTTCGTTTTGCCCCCGCTCTTTTGGAATAGCGATTCGAATAGTCATATGTTTTTAGGAAGTTACGCGCGCGTGTATACAGTTTTGCCCCCTAGGAATCCAGAATAAAATTTTTTTCTACCTGGTAGGGAAGAGCACTTCTCTACCAGGTAGAAAAGTGCGATTTTCTACCAGGTAGCAGGGGGCGCTTAATGTCTAACGAATCCTTGCGCAATATATTCAATCTTGTTAAGGGCTTACCCGTTTTGGAGGGGCTATGGCCTTAACCACGGAAGAAATCAGAGAGCTTCGCGCTAAATATTATAATGCCACGTTGATCGAGCTTTTTACGCCGCAAAAAGCTCTCTGGATTTTTCGTGTCAAGCCGGACAAGGGCCTTGTCCCATTTAAATCGGGGCAATATACCACTTTAGGGCTCGGCATTTGGGAGCCCTGCGTTACCGGAAACGGTCCGGAAACCATAAAACCGGGGCAAGAAAAACAATTATTAAGACGCGCCTATTCTGTTTCGCATCCGATTGTTGATTCCAAAACCGACAAACTCTACACGCCGACCGCAATCGATTTTTTTGAATTTTATGTCACCCTCGTTGTCAACGAATCATCAACGCCGACTCCGCCCCGCTTGACACCGCGCATTTTCGCGCTGAAAAAGGGAGATCGGTTGGCGTTTGGCCCCAAAATGACGGGGCATTATAATTTGGATGGAACTAAAAAATCGGACCAGATTGTTTTTTTCTCCACCGGTACCGGCGAGGCCCCGCACAATGCGATGATTTGGCAGCTATTGACCGGCAAACATGAGGGGCCCATTGTCTCGGTGGTTTGCACCCGCTATGCCGCCGATCAAGCTTATCGTTCGCTTCATGAAAAATTGGCCAAAGATTACGAAAATTATCGAGTCATCTATTTAGCCACGCGTGAGGCCAACCAACCGAAACTCTATCCGCAAAATTTGATCGAACAGGGGATTTTTGAAAAACAGTCGGGAATGAAACTCGATGCCTCAAAGACGCATGTCTATCTTTGCGGCAACCCGTCGATGATCGGCCGTCCGGAGATGGTGGATGGAAAAAAAGTTTATCCCAAGCCGGCGGGTCTGATTGAAATTTTGGAGGCAAAAGGTTTCACGGTGGCGACACCGACCCAGCCGGGCAATATTCACTTCGAGGCGTATTGGTAAATTTTCCCCTCACCCCCCGCCACACAACCGGCGGGCAGGCAACCCTCTCCTCCTTCGACTTCGCTCAGGACAGGCTCCAGGGGAGAGGGAATTTTGTTGTTTTAATTATAACGATTTTCGAGAAACTTTTTGAGGGCGTTTAATTCTTTTTGTCTCGATTCCACAAATTGAATACCGACTTTTTGACCATACTCTTTATTCAGACGGAGGATATGTCCCATTAAGGCTACATCTCTCTGGTTTGGGGATAAGTCCATGATGATTTCGACCGGACCCTCCTGAAGATCGGCATCAAACTCGGCAAGCACAGCGATGCCACCGAGACTCAAATCGAGACTTGCTGCGGGAATAAGTTTTCCTTTTGTTCTTAAGGTGACGGGGACCTCAACATCAAAGCGTTTATGAACGCGTCTTTCTTCCATGGGAATTCCAATTCATTCCTATCTCAAAGGGGGTATCGGTTTCCAGTAAAAAAAGTTGCTTTGAAGCATATTTTTCATTAGCTTCAAAGAAATCCCGAACCGCCGAAGGCGGGAGGGATCTCCGGGTGAGGGGATAATCTATGAAAATAGCAGTCATCGGCGCCGGTAGTTGGGGAACGGCTTTGGCCTCTCTTCTGTCAGAAGGGCTAAACGAAGTGGTTTTATGGGCCTATGAGCCGGAAGTGGCTATTGGAATCAATCAAAATCACAAAAATCCCCTCTATTTGCCCGAAGAAAGCTTAAATCCTGCCCTAAAAGCGACGAATCAGATGGAAAAAGCCCTAAAGGGGGCAAAAATTTTGGTCAATGGGGTCCCCTCCCATCTTGTTCGAACGGTTTTGAGCAAGGCATCCCCTTTTGTAGGGCCGGAAGTAATTATCGTCAACGCCTCGAAAGGGTTTGAGCTCGATACCGGAAAAAGGCTCTCTGAAGTTTTGGCAGAAGTCTTTCCCAAAATTCCGAAGGGAAATTTTGTGACCCTCTCCGGCCCCTCTTTTGCCAAAGAGGTGTTGCGGCATCTGCCGACCACCGTTGTCATTGCGGGTGTCGATCCGAAAGTAACGGAAACAATCCAAAAAATTTTTCGACGGGATACTTTTTTAACCTACACCGGAAAAGATGTTGTCGGGGTAGAAGTGGGCGGTGCGGTCAAAAATGTGATTGCGATTGCGGCCGGCATCTGCGACGGAATGGGTTTGGGTTACAACACGCGCGCGGCACTCATTACGCGCGGGTTATATGAGATGGCCAAGCTCGGCAAAATGATGGGGGCCAACCCGATCACCTTTGCCGGCTTGACCGGCATGGGCGATTTGATTTTGACTTGCACCGGTGAATTGTCGCGCAACCGGACGGTCGGTTTAAGATTGGGCAAGGGGGAAAAACTGGCCACGATTCTCAAAGAGATGAAAAATGTGGCAGAGGGGGTAAAGACGGCAAAGGTGGTTTACGATTTAATACAAACATTCAAAATGAAAGCGCCCCTTTGCGTTGCCATTTATCAGATGCTCTACGAAGCAAAACCGCCGAAGCAGGCGTTGCAAGAATTATTGGCCATCGATTTAAAAGAGGAATTGGGAGGACTGCTCAAATGAAAAGGTGCTCGTCATCGCGAGGAGCTCGAGGGGCAACGAAGCGATCCAGATTTTATTTTTGGATTGCTTCGTCGGCCTTCGGCCTTCTCGCAATGACGGTGAGCTATGCGCAAGGGCCCTCTCTGAATCTTCCACCGACGCCATCGCAACCCGTTACGATTATTTTTAAAGAGGTGACACACCGCGATCTTTTTCAACTGGCCTTCCAGACTATCAAAGAGAGCAAGCGGACCGAAAATTTGGTGATGGCCAGAGCGCAGAGAGGCTACATCGAATACAAGGGAGATTTTTTTGGAGATGCCGCTTCGTTTCTAGAAATGTTGCATCAAGCGGTCGCCGAAAAACTGAAGGTGGAGATGAAACAAAAGGGGGGCGGGTTAGAGATCCTCGTAACACCCCAAGTCTCTTGAGATGATAATCCGCTGCACTTCGCTTGTCCCCTCCCCGATTTCGAGTAATTTTTGATCGCGATAAAATCGGGCCACCGGATATTCTTCCATTAAACCATAGCCCCCGTGCAGTTGCACGGCGTGGTTGACCACCCGATGCATCACTTCAGAACAATAAAGTTTTGCCTGCGCGGCCAATATTTTAAATTTCTTGCCATTGTCCTTTGCCCAACAGGCTTTATACAAAAGGTTGCGGGCGGCCTCGATTTCTGTGGCGCAATCGGCGAGCTTGAAGGCATTGACCTGAAAAGAAGCAATTGCTTTGCCAAAGGCCCGCCGCTCTTTGGTGTATTGAAGCGCCGCTTCAAACGCCCCCTGCGCGCCGCCCAATCCCATGGCCGCAATGCCTAGCCGTCCGGAATCCAAGGTGGCTAACATCTGCCGAAAACCGTCTCCCCGTTTACCCAACAAATTTCCTTCGGGGACTTTGACATTGTCGAAATAAAGTTCGGCTGTGTTGGAGGAACGCCAGACCAGTTTGTTGTGCATGGCTTTGGCTGTAAACCCCGGCGTATTTTGATCGACCAAAATGCAGGAAATTTCTTTTTTGGCACGGTCATCTTGAGGCCCGCTCACCCTGAGCTTGTCGAAGGGTCGAAGGGTGCCGGTGATGGTTTGCACCGTAGAACCCCCCGTGATTTGGGTGGCGCCGTTGGTGATAAAAATTTTGGAACCGTTGATAATCCAATTTCCGTTTTTGAGTTCGGCCGTTGTTTGTGAATTGCCCGCGTCGCTCCCCGCATTCGGTTCGGTTAGGCCGAAGGACCAGAGTTTTTTCCCCGTGCACAAATCGGGGAGATATTTTTTTTTCTGTTCTTCGCTCCCAAAATGATAAATGGGACCTATCCCCAGCGAATTATGGGCGGCAACCGTTGCGGCTTGTGACGCATCGACTCGGGCAAGCTCTTCGACGGCGATCACGTAAGAGAGAGAACAGAGCCCTTGGCCGCCGTATTTGGGATCAACTGCCATTCCCAAAAGCCCCAGCTCCCCCATTTTTTGGGTGAGGCCCAAGGAAAATTCTTCTTTGCGATCGAGCTCAAAAATTTTTGGTTTGATTTCCCCTTCCGCAAATTCACGGATGGTTTTGCGAAGCAGATTTTGTTCTTCGGTTAGTTCGAAATTCATGATTTCTTTAGATAACCAAATTAAATTTAATAATCAATGACCAATAAGCAACCGCCGCCGTCTTTCATCATCAGCGGCAGAACTAAAAGGCTCGGGTCTTTTTTGTGAAAACGGGAGGTCCCCCAACCGATGGCGCTTCCCAACGCGGCGCCGAAAACGATATCGGATGTGTTGTGTACGTTGCTGTCGAGTCTCGAAAAACTGATCAATCCGGCCAACAGATAACTTGGGAGGCCGACCCACGGGCCGTATAGCGTCTCTATGACGCTGGCCACCGCAAAAGTTCTGGAGGCATGCCCCGAGGGAAAACCGTAATACCCGCCGTTGGGGCGTGTCCGGTTGAAAGCCCCTTTGAGCATCAAGGTGATCGACTCTGAAAAGAAGAGGGCTTCAACCAGTGCTTCCCCCGTGCGTGTGAGTTCTTCATTCCGTGCCAGTGCGCCGCCGGCGAACGTCACGACGGCGCCGGCGTCCACCAGATACGGCGCCCCCATCACATTGAAAACCGAATCGGCTTTTCCCATGTGTCGACCGTTCCGAAAGGAATTTTGTATTGAGGCGTCTGCCTGTGTGAGCGCTGCGGCCGCGATGGCGCCGCCCCCCAAAACGAATACGGGCCAGCTTGTAAACGTCTCTTTGAGATCACCACCCAAATGGGAAAAAAGTTTTGGAGTCTTGGCGCAGACATTGGAGGAAAAGGCAAAGAGGAGTATTCCCATCACGATTGAAAAATATTTTTGAATCCATTTGTGTATCATAGAATCACGAAGAGCCGGATACCTCATGAGCCTCACGAGGTATCCGGCTCTTCGTGAGCCGTTGCAATACCAATCTCTCCAAACATTTGATCAGATAAGGGGTATGGAATAGTGCTTCGCAGCGAACGATTTTTTTCATGCCGGCTTTGAGGCCGGTCGGAATAATTTCCTGATCGATCTCATACAATGTTTCGAGATGGTCGGTGATGAAACTGATCGGCACGATCACCAGATGTTGCACGCCGCGCCGGGCGAGCGTCGGCACAAATTCAATGGTTGCCGGCTTGAGCCACTCGGAGGGCCCCACGCGACTTTGATAAGCGATGTAGGCCGGATTGTCTCCGCCAAGATATTTTATGATCGATTCGGCGCACTCCCGAATTTGATCGGGATACGGGTCTTTTCGCTTCGTCACAAAAGAGAGAGGGAGTCCGTGGGCGCTGAAAAGAATCGGGACCGATTTGCGAACGGCGGGGTCGAACGAATCGAGGGCCCTTTTGATACTGTAACACCAGCCGGCCACAAATTCCGGCAGGGTGTGCCACCACTCCACTTTTTGCATCGGGATTTTGTTTTCAGAAAAGCCGGGGGCCCTTTCGAGTTCTTTGAAGACCGAAAGGACCGTGGCGGTCGAATATTGCGGGAACATCGGAATGACGATCATCCCTTCCGGTTTGGCGCGCACTATTTTCTGAACCGTTTCGGCAATGGAAGGCCGCCAATAACGAAAGCCTGTAAAAACTTGGACATCCAAATTGGCCTTCTTCAGATTTTTTTCGAGTTGGGCGGCAATTTCTTTCGATTGGCGGTTGAGCGGAGAACCGCCGCCGATGGCGGCATACTGTTTTTTAACTTTGGGCGCGCGCCATTTGGACATTGTTTTGGCAAAAAACGTTTGTCCAAACGGAAAAGGAAAAATATCGTGATCGGAAAAAAGATTTGTCAGAAAGGGTCGGACATCCTCTTGTTTTTCCGGCCCACCGAAGTCGAGTAAAAAAATTGCGATCATTGCCACTCTTTGACTGTGTTGACGAACGCGGCGATATTTTCTACCGGCGTTTTGGGTAAAACCCCGTGTCCCAAATTGGCGATGTAGCCGGGGCATCCCTTCATCTCTTCTAACATGATTTGGGTTTGGGTCACAATTTCTTCCGGTTTAGCCTGCATCAAGACATGGGGGTTAAAATTTCCTTGGATGGCCACTTGACGGTACTTGGCGGTGGGCGCCTTCGGACCTGAAAGTGTCAGGTAGCGTGGGAGGGGGGTCTCCCAACCGACCGAGATAACATCCGCCCCCGTTGCCACCATTTGTTTCAGAAGAGGGGCGCTCTCCTTTATATATAAGATGATGGGAACGCCGGTCGGCTTCAGACGCGAAACGAGCTCCTTTATATAAGGGGCCGACCAGATGGCATATTCTTCGACCGAAAGACTGCCGCCCCAGCTATCAAAAATTTGGATCGCATCGACACCAGCCTCGATTTGGGCTTTCAGATAGGCAATGGTCTCTTCGGTAAGATATTCCAAAACCTTTTTTGATCGCACACCCTCTTTTACTATATATGAAGCGACCGTCCACGGGCTCCCCGCAAAACCTAAAAGCGCCGCTTCCTTTCCAATCTCTTTTCGAATCTGACGGAGGGCCTTTAGCAAAAAGGGGCAATCTTTTTCCGGCCCGATTTTTTTTAAGAGATTGAGATCTTTTTCCTCTTCAATCAATTTTGAAAATTTGGGGCCTTGGCCTTCAATAAATTTAAGATCCATCCCCATTTTCCACGGGATCAGGAGGATGTCGGAAAAAACGATCACTGCATCCATTTTGAAACGCCGCCATGGTTGCAAAGAGATTTCGACAATGAGCTCCGGTGTGGAGAGCATCTCCATGAAGCCGTGTTTTTCTCGAAGGGCGCGATATTCCGGCAACGCCCGCCCCGCCTGCCGCATGAGCCAGACGGGAGGGCGTTCGGTATTAACACAGCGGCAAGCATTTAAAAAAAGTTTTTGGGAAGACACATTGCAAAAATAAGCAGATTTATGATTTTTTATCCACCTCTTTTAAAAGATCTGAAAAATCGTTGCCTAAGCCGCCTTGTCAAAAACACATTTCAATTCGAGATGCGCGTCCGCTATTTTTAAAAGGCGGGAGATCAACATCAAAGAAGGCATTCGACTGTCTGTTCCTGTTTCCAGACGGGCAACAACGGCTTGAGTCGTCTCGGCTTTTTCAGCCAATTCTCTCTGGCTTAATCCGGCCCTCTCTCTCGCTGTGCGGACAATTCTCGCAATTTCACTTTTTATTTTTTCTTCATCAAAAAATACTTTGATGGTTCGATCTTTAAGCTTCCTATTGACGTAGGGCCTGGCCGGAGCAATGTTTTTGTATTTCATGATATCACCTCTTTCATTCTTTTTCTTGCGGTCTCCAATTCCCTTTCGGGAGTCTTTTGTGTTTTTTTGCTAAAAGCATGGAGCCAAACCATAATATCTTTTTCCAATAATATATAGAAAACGCGGTAACCGGCCCGAACAGATCGAAATTTGATTTCCCATAATTTCCCTTCAATCGGCTTGAAAACCACTCTTGTGGCATTCAGTCCCTGTTTTTCAATTTCATTGACCACTTCCAAAAAGCGGGCCTGATCTTCTTTTGGCAGCCCGTCAATAAACCGTTTGATCGGTGAATTGCCCGCATGGGTTTCATAAAAATAAAGTCTCATTACTGTAAATATGATATCCAATTGGATATCATCTGTCAAACCTTCCTTTTAAGGGATGCAGCTATTCTAAAGCAGTGGTTTGGAATGGCTCACATTGTTTTTCCTTATACACTCCGGTTTTGGGGGTCCCGCCCCGCCTGCCGCATGAGCCAAACGGGAGGGCGTTCGGTATTAACACAGCGGCAAGCATTTAAAAAAAGTTTTTGGGAAGACACATTGCAAAAATAAGCAGATTTATGATTTTTAATCCACCTCTTTTAAAAGATCTAAAAGATTGATCTTTCCCTGTTAAGCTGTTATTTTTATCGCCATGAAAGATGTTTCTATTTTAAGCAGTCAGGAACAAAAGGCCCTGTCTCTCTTTAAAAAAGATGTCCAAAAAATTTGCGGTTCTTCGGGATGGGAAATCAGAGTTTTTGGTTCCAGAGCCAGACAGGAGGGCTCTGAAAATTCAGATGTGGATGTTTTGATCCTCCTCTCAAAATTCGACCAGAATAAAAAAGTCGCCATTTGGGATGCCGCCTATGACGTTTTTGGCAAAACGGATATTTTGATTTCCGCTCACGTATTGTCTGTGGATCAATTTGAACAAATGAGAAAACGGGAACGATTGATCACAAAAAACATTGAACGGGACGGATTCATCCTATGAATGATTTTAATCGAACGGAAAATGCGAAGTTGGAGAAACTCAAGGGAGACAATGCGTGGGACGAGGCGCAGATTCTCATGGAAAAAGAGAAATATGACGGCGCTGTTTCCAGAGCCTATTATGCCGCTTTTCATTATTCCTGTGCTTTGCTTTTGACAAAGGGTTTGGAACCCCAGTCACACAAAGGAATGCAGCGTCTTTTTCATTTACATTTTATTCGCACCGGCGACTTGACCGCAGAAATGGGCGTTCTTTTAAGTCATGCCCAAAAGGCCAGAGAAGAGGCCGATTATTTTCCCGAAGTCTCTTTTACCAAACAAATTAGCCAAGAACGGATTCAAGATGTTGCCGTTTTCTTAGCGG
>JAHFSU010000006.1:60476-67190 GCA_023265595.1 Deltaproteobacteria bacterium | reverse complement strand
TAAAAATCTTTCTCAACCTTGAGGTTTTGGATGATATCTTCGATCTCTTCATCGGAGGCCCCCTGTTCGAAGAGACTCAACGGTGCTTCTTCATCCGGTTTGAATGCCGTCTCGATACGATCTTCAAAATCTTTGGAGCGGATATCTTTCTTGATCTGTTCCACATACCGGTCGGGATAGCGTTTTAATATTGACTCGACATAACGGTTCAAATTTTTGGCCGCTTTCTTACGTTTTTCAGACTGTAATTTTTTCCAGTTTCTTAAATAGTGGAGTCTGCAGAAACCCTCGGTGGTTTGGGAATTATGACAGCCTTTATCTTTGCAGAGCTTGATTTTAGGCATGAACCCCAAGGTAAAGAGATTCTTTTAGAAAGTCAAGTCGCGGTCTTCTATCTCGGCATACGTGGAATGGTTTCAAACTTCACAAGGTATCCCCTCCATACAGCCGGTGGGCAGGCGGTCCCTCGTGGAGGGGGCTGTGGACTTTTACGGGTTTCGGGAAACGGCTTGATAAACAAGATGTCTGATTAATTCCGAATAATTTTCGATTCCCATTTTTTTTGAAAGCAATTGAAGATGCGCCAAATCCTCTTCATTCAAACGAAAATTAAAAAGACGACTGCGTCTTTTCTCGCGCACGGTTTTCAAATAATTGCGAAAAGCCATGGCTGTCTTTCGGCAATCGGCAATATCGACATTCAAAAAAGAGGGCTGTTTGGGCTTTGCTGAAAAAAGCGTTTCGACAAACTCGGTCAACGCCGGATAGACTTTCAAATCTTTTTCCAACCCTCTCAAAATCGATGGTTTGTAAAGCAATATCGCCGGCAATGTCTGCAAAACACGCGGTTCCGTCTTGCCTGCCTTAAAAATATCTTCGAGCGTGATGCGCCTGCGCTTCGGCGTCAGCTGACTGGCCAGCAAGAGCCGTTCATAGCTCAACCTCTCCAGTACTTTTTCAACAATGGCATTCATGAGTAAACCCAATTTGCAGAAACGCCCCACTCTTGTAGCCTGCTCTCCGAGCCGGGAAAATATTGCAGATACATCCTCACCATCTCCTTGTCTTTGGCCCGTTTGAACTTTGCCTTGGAGGCGATAATTGCAACCGCTTCGGCGACAAAGACAGTCAGCAGATTCCCCCTATGCCATTCCTCATAGTTTGCCTCTTTTGGAATCCAGATCAGGTGGTCATCGCTTTCCAGATAAAGACCTTCCGGCAGTAATATTTCTGACAACATCTTTCTGGCCAAATAATCGCCGTTGATGCGTGCGTCGAGATCCATAGTTCCCGCCACGGGAAATGGCAGATCAGCAAGCAAAAGAGCGGTTTGTCCCAAAATCGTGATTTTGACCGGAGAGATTAACAGCGCTCCAGATTGGCGACGCTCTTTATTCTCTTCAAACAGCCGCTCATCCAACCGATTAAAAATATCATGAAATTTGTCTTTTAAATTCATATCCAATTGGGAATATATAATATAGTATTTACTTTGTAAAGATATATATAAAAACAAATAAAATCAACAATTTGAAGATCTATTTTGCCTGTTTTGTTTTTTCGAGCACTTCCCTGAATTTGCGGCGTTTTTCGAGTGCCGCCTCACGCTCTTGCACCACCTCTTGCCAGACCTCTTCACTCATCGCCTCGGAGGCTTTCTTCTTCAAATAGCGGCGTTGCTTGATCCACAAAAAAGCAACAAGGAGAATCGAGCCCAAAAGGATCAAAATTAAAAATAGGAGAAAGATAAATGTCACCCTCACCCTCCGCCACACTACCGACGAACAGATAACCCTCTCCCCCGCCAAACGACCGACGGGCAGGCACAAAGGGAGAGGGAGTACACCATAAGGAATAGGCTTATAAAGACGAAGCCGTTTTTTGTCTTGATTCTAAATAATTTTCAACCCCCTGCGCAATCCCCTCGGCTACCTCCCATTGAAAATCAGAATTTTTAAGCCGTTTTTCTTCCTTCGGATTGGTGATGAAAGAGGTCTCCACCAAAATACCGGGGCTCTTGGCGCCGACTAAAACATAAAAGAGGGCCGAATCGACCTTCAAATCTTTGACCGAATTTTTGGAAGATCGCAAATGCTTAACGAGCGCGTTGTGGACCTCGCGCGCTAAATCGCGCGACTCATCGGTGTTCGCATTTTGAAGCATCGTCGACAAAATCTGCTGTGAGACATCTATTTTTTTCCCCGCCGCTTTGTTCTCACGCGCCGCCAAACGACCGGCCGCCTTGTTCGTGGCATTATTCAAATAAAATGTCTGCACGCCGTTCGCCGTTGCAGAATCGTTGGCATTGGCGTGAATGGAAATAAAAAGATCGGCCCCCAACCGGTTAGCTTTTTGGTTCCGTTCTTCAAGGGTCAACGTTTTGTTTGTTGTCCGTGTCAAAACGGTTTTGAGTCCCAAATCATTTTTCAATTTAAAACTAAGTTTACGCGCAATCTGCAATGCAACAACAGCCTCTTGAGTCCCTTTGGGGCCGATGGCTCCGGGATCTTCTCCCCCATGCCCGGGATCGATCACAATGGTCTTAATTGAAAAATCTTTTTCGGATTGCGGCCCCGCTCTCGTTTTCGCCGGCAGCGGTGTTGCCGGCGGTGTTATTTTTTCGGGAAATTTTTGAGGTATTTTTCCCTCTTCGTCGGAAATCGGGTCTGCCGAAATAACCGGTTCTGAAACCGGAGCCGGAGTAGGGACAGAAGCCGAGGCGGCATTTTCCGGCTTCCCCTCCATCTTCTCCAGATATTGTTGCGTCAATGGGGCCATGTCGCTTTCAGGATAACGTTCAATCAACGCCCTAAAAGCCTTTGCCGCTCTTGGGCTGTCCTTCTGCTTTTCAAAACGGAGTAGGCCAATTCGGTAAAGGGCATCGTCCGCCAGCAAATCTTTGGGGTAAGATTTCAAAAAAAGATTGTAGGTTTCAAAGGTCTTTTGCAAATCCTGCGGATCATGGGAAACTTCAAATTTTTCCTGATACAACCGGCCGATAGTAAAAAGGGATTTCGGGGCCAGTTCCGATTTGGGAAAATCATCGACAATGATTTGAAATTGGCGGATACATTTTTCCCACCCGTGATCGCTCTTTTTGTCGAGGGAGTAGTAACACTTTTGCGCGAAGGCATATTCGGTGACCGGATTGGGAGGTGTGGCCCAAGAAATGGCGGCAATGAGCAACAATCCGAATAGAGTCACCCCTTTAATCATTGGATGGAGACTAACATTATTTTGTTTTTTTGAAAAGGGCTTCGAGCTTGGCCTTGGCCGCCTCTTTATTTTCGCCTTTCACAACCCTTTGGGGATCGAAACGGAAATAGTCGCAAAAATTGGCCTGATCTTTTTCCTTCACCCAATCCGCCTGCGGTTCTCGACATTCATGATGGGCCTGTTCATCATAGAAATGACATTGATAACAACAGTGAAGATCCCCCCCGCAATGGGGGCAAGAATCGCGTCTCCCCGCCCGTTCGGAGACCGAAACGTCGGTTTGGCAAAAAGCGCATTTCATTTTTGCTGATTTTCTTTGGGAATCACAAGGCTGATCGGTTTGACCGCTTTTTCGACCGGAATATTTTCGGCCCTTTCCCCTTTTCGAAGCCAATAGATGAATTCATCAATGGGGCCCGACAAAACATAGGCAAGGGTTGCCACCCAAAGCATGATCTGCGGCTTCCATGCAATCACGGCAATGAGTGCCGCCGCTGCAACCAACACAAAAAAACTGAGACGTTTTTTTAAACTGAGCTGTTTGGCGCTGAAATAACGAACGGTAGAGACCATCGCAAGGGCCAAAACAGTGGTTAATGACAAAATCCAATAATTATTGCGCGGCAAAATGGCAAAAATTTCATCATAAAAAATAACGGTGGTGGCCAGACAATAGGCGGCCATCGGAATAGGAAGCCCCTGAAAATATTTCAGCTCCACCGATTCGGACTGAACATTATAGCGGGCCAAACGCAAAGCGCCGCACGCAAAAAATAAAAAAGAGGCGATCCATCCCAAACGATCGAAACTGTAAAGCGTCCATGTATAAATAAGAATCCCCGGCGCTAAACCGAATGAGGCAAGATCAACGAGCGAATCGTACTCCACTCCGAACTGCGAAGAACCGCGTGTGAGTCGCGCCAAACGGCCGTCGAACATGTCGAAAATGCCGGCCAACAAAATGGCCCATGAGGCGGTTACAAATTCGCCGTGAAGCGATTTAATCACCGAAAAAAATCCGCAAAAAAGACTCGCTGTCGTGCAAAGGTTGGGCAAAAGATAAACTCCCTTTTGAACTCCCTCTTTTCTGGAAATCCGGCGTCGGCGCATTTTAGACAATCCTCCCTAAAATGGTTTGGCCTGCGTAAACTTTTTCGCCCGGCTGTACGACAATTTCAGAATCGGTGGGACAATAAAGATCGGCTCTGGAGCCGAACTGGATCAATCCAAAGGGTTCCCCCTGCTGCAACTGAGCCCCTCCCTGCACATAGCTGACAATCCGCCTCGCCAAAAATCCGGCAATCTGCACCACGAGCCACTGCCGTCCCCCTTTTTCTTTGAGCAACACCGCATGATGTTCATTGTTTTCCATCGATTTCGGACTGTAAGCCGCCTTAAATTTTCCGGGTTTGTAAAAACAATCGACCACCTCCGCCGGAATGGGGGCGCGATTGATATGACAGTTGAACGGCGACATAAAAATGCTGACCCTTTTTGCCTTGGCCTTCAAATAACGATTTTCTTCACAATCGACAACTTCGAGAACCTTTCCGTCGGCTGGAGAGACAATCAGGCCGGCCGCCGACGGGATTGTCCTTTTCGGATTTCTGAAAAAAGAGATGATGTAGAGGGTTAAAAAAATCAGCGGAAGAGAAATCAAAAATCCAAAAACAAAAAAACCGCTCAAAGCCAAAAGGGCTGCAAAAAGGATATACGGATATCCTTCCTGCGTCACAGGAGAATAACGCGGCCTCCTTCTAAAACAGGCAACCTCTTTCATTTTAATGATTTCCCTCTTTGCTTCGATATTGCTTCAGAATTTCTTCGATCTGATCTTTTCCCTTTAATTTTTTCTTTTGAAGTTCTTTTCTCAAGACCTCCTCTTCCGGTGTCAAAAAAAGTTTGTTGTCGAGTTTGGCTAACTGCTTTTCATAACCCAAATGTTCTTTAAAAAGAACGGCCAGAACATTGTCTTCCTTCAGACGGGACTGAATGAGATCCAAATCCTTTCTTTCCATGATGCCTCCTTTAATCAAGGCCCTGTGGGCCGAATTTCATCTTACTTTTGAGCTGTCGACACTGTCAAGAAATTAAAAAAAGTCCGTCTTTCCGCCAGCTTAACCTCAGAAACCTCTATTTTTACCTTATCCCCGATTTTAAAGACCTTTTTCTGTTTTTTCCCCTTCAAACAGAGGTGCTCTTCATCAAAAACATAATAATCGCCCGGGAGGTTTTGTATCGGTACCAATCCTTCGACGAAATAGTCGAGCAGTTCGACAAAAAAACCGAATTTGGTGACGTGGGCAATAATCCCCTCACACACCTCCCCCACTTTCGATTGCATAAAAAGGGCGGCGTGCAACGCGAGCATCTCCCGTTCCGCCTCCATCGCCCGTCGTTCCATTTTGGAACAGTGGGAAGCCATCTCTTCTAGGACGCTCGGGCGCTCGGGCGCTCGGGCGCTCGTTTTGGAAAACAAAGCCTGTTTTAATAAACGGTGGACAATCAGATCGGGGTATCGGCGAATCGGCGAGGTAAAATGGCAATAACAATCGCTCGCCAAACCAAAATGTCCGATGTTGTTTGCGCTGTAAACGGCTTGTGCCATCGAACGGAGCAATAGGATATTGATCATGCGCGATTCCGGGTGGTCTTTGAAAAAACGGAGGATATCGACGAGCGTTTGATTCGAAACGGGAAAACGAAAGTGGCCCTTGTAACCGAGCCGTTGCGCCACTTTGTAAAAATTTCTAATTTTTTCAGGATCGGGGCCGTCATGAGCGCGATAGACACAGCCGACTTTTTTATCAGTCAGAAACCGAGCGACCGCTTCATTGGCGGCAATCATCAATTCTTCAATGATCATGTGACTCCAATTCCGTTCCGATTTTTCGATATGCTCGATGCCGCCGGTCATATCCAAAATAATTTCAGGCTCCGGAAGATCAAAGTCGATGGAACCCCTTTTCGTTTTCAATTTTTTGAGCCGTTCGGCCGCTTCGGAAACTATTTCGAGCATTGGCAATAATTTCTGCATGGCTTGACGCAACGGTGGTTCCTGATCGACAAGTAGTTTGCGGACGAGGGTATAGGTCAAACGGGCGTTGCTTTGAAAAACAGCGGGATAAAAATTTTCGCGGAGGGTCTCCCCATTTTTATCGAGTTCCCATTCGGCAACAAGGGCCAAACGATCTTCGTTCGGTTTCAAACTGCATAAATCGTTTGATAAAATTTCGGGCAACATCGGCAAAACACGGCCCGGAAAGTAGACGGAGGTGGCCCTTTCATAGGCCTCTCTGTCCAAAGCGGAATGGGGCAGGACATAATGAGAGACATCGGCAATGGCCACCCAAACCCGAATGTGGCCGTCCGGCAATTTTTCAGCGCAAACCGCATCGTCAAAATCTTTGGCATCGTCCCCGTCAATCGTAACAAAAGGTAAATGGCGCAAATCTTTTCGTGGTTCGACAGGCTCACCATGCCCGGTTGTCCGAGGCT
>JAHFSU010000006.1:45968-60376 GCA_023265595.1 Deltaproteobacteria bacterium | reverse complement strand
ACCATGCCCGGTTGTCCGAGGCTCACCATGCCCGGACATCCTGAGATTGTCGAAGGATGCCCCCTCCTTCTCCACCTCCTCCGGAAACCCCTTTGGCAGTTGGTGCTTTGCAATCACATATTCTATTTCAGAACTTAATGTCCCCCTTTTCGGCAGCCGCTCCGTCACCTCCCCTTCCAACCCCCTCTTTCCCTCCGGATAATGAGTGATTTTGGCCACCACAAAATCGCCGACTTTTGCATTTTTGGGAGGTTGAACGAGTCGCAAGGTGTGTCGAACCCGCTGATCTTCGGAAAGGACCAACCATGCTTTGCCCTGCAACTCAAGACGGCCGACGATCTGTTTGAGACGCCTTTCCAATATATTAACAATAGAACCTTCGAGCAACCCTTTAGAACCGGTCCGCACCGAAACCGTAACCGTATCCCCATGCATCGCGTCGCCGATGAGCCGCGCCGGGACAAAAATATCGGCAGGTCCTATTTCTTTTGGAATAACAAAGCCATAACCTTCGTAATGGAGGGATAAATCACCCACAATTGTTTTCATTGACAACTTTTTATTCCTTATTTATGGCGGCAAAGCAAGGGAGGAAAGATGAGCGACAAAGATAGCAAATTTGAAGAGGCAGAAGAATTGGAAGAGGAACTCGAGTTTGAAGATGAAAAGGTCTGCCCCAATTGTGGACAATTTTGCGAGGGGGAAAAAGTCTGTCCCCATTGCGGCGCCATTCTGACGGAAGATGACGATGACTTAGATGGATTTCACGAAGACGAAGAGGTATAAAGTATTTCAACATTTGAGACGTACCGAAGGTGCGGATCAAATATTAGAAATACTTATGGTTTTTAACTCCATGATGTATTACCAAAAAGTTAAAATACCATAACTAGCACAAGGTATCTGATACCTTATGCCGCAGTGGTGAAACTGGCAAACACGCTACATTCAGGGTGTAGTGCTCGTAAGGGCTTGGAGGTTCAAATCCTCTCTGCGGCACAAAGACGGAAAATTTTAAGTATCGATAAGCATAAAAGCATGAACCAGAATTCGTCAGCAAAAATTCCCTCCCCCTTGATGGGGGAGGGTTAGGGAGAGGGTGAACATCATCGACCGGGTGAGATAATTTTCAAGATCACCCTCCCCCCCCGCCACACTACCGGCGGACAGGCAACCCCCTCCCATCAAGGGAGGGGAAAAAGTAAGAAAAATTTAAGTGACGAATTCTGGATGAAAGTCATAGGCAACTTTTTTGGGAGTGGGCCGATAAAGGGGATATGCCGTTTCTATTTTTAATTCTGCTACAGTTTATCTGGGCCTCATCCTACGGCGTCCAAAAGCTGGCCTTGGGCGAGATGCCGCTCGGCTTGGTTCTCATCTTCCGTTATGGATTGGCTACTCTCATCTTGCTTTTGACGGGCCAGCTTCGTTTTAAAAACCGTTTTACCCCACGCGAATGGGGTCTCATTCTCTTTGCAGGGATCATCAATTTTGCCGGTTCTCCTTTCCTTCAACTCAAATCGCTTACGCTCACCTATGCCGTCGATGTTTCCATCCTCGTCTCTTTTGAACCGCTGCTTACTGCCCTTGTCGCCCTTCTTTTTCTAAGCGAGAAACTTAAAAAATCGACCCTTCTTACTTTTTGTGTCGCCACCGCGGGGATGATGGTCATGTCTTGGCAAAGTGGGGCCGCCTCTTTCGATTGGGTGCGCCTTATTGGCGACGGACTTTTTCTTTTGGCCCTGCTTTGCGAAGCCGCCTGTTCCGGCATTTGCAAACACTTGACTGAAAAAGAAAATAACAGGCCTTTGAATATTATCGGATGGATGATGTTGGTCGGATTTTTGATCAATCTGATAACAAATGGGCCTTTGCTCACACTCGAAAAGTTCAAAGCGATTCAACCGACCGGCTGGATTATTATTTTATATCTGGCGATTCTTTGTTCCTGCATTGGTTACGGCGGGTGGGTTTATCTGATGAAAAAAATCCCCCTGAACCAATTGGCCCTGACCCTTTTTTTACAGCCTCTCTTTGGCACCACCATTGCGGTTTTGTTATTGGACGAGCCTTTGAACCGCCAAACCATTTTGGGCGGCGGCATCGTTTTGTCGACTCTTTTGATCTGGGTGGCCGCTCATTTTAGAAAGAAACGGTTGGCAAAAATCACGCCTTAGTCGCCTTGATCAGCAAAACAGGAATGGCAACATGGTGTCTCACTTTTGTTGCCGTGGCCCCAAGAATTAAATCCTGAAAAAACCGATGCCCATGCGTGGACATGGCCAAAAGATCACAATCGTTTTCCTTCACAAATCGAATGATTTCATCGGCCGGATCTCCCATGGCCAGATGATGGGCTACCTCTATCCCCTTTCTCTTTAATCGATTGGCAATCACTTCCAGATAAGCGTGATCTTCCTTCATCTCCTCCGATTCGCGCAACTGAAGTTGATTAAAATTGCGAGCGACCCACCCATCGGCAACATGAAGCAAAATCACCTGAAAGGGAATAACCTCATGCAACTTTTCGACATGATCGAGAATCGCTTCGTCGGTCGGTGCATTTTCCAATGTAATCAAAACTTTTTTATACATTATTTATTCAAGACCCTTTGAAAGTTTGAAACAACAGCCAAGCATTTAACAAAGCGATAAAAATGGCAACCCCATAACCGATGATTTTCACAACCCATCCATTGGCAAACTCCCCCATTTTATTTTTGTTGGAGGTGAACATCACCAATGGGAACACAGCAAAAGAGAGCTGCAAACTTAAAATCACCTGACTTAAGATCAGCAATCTTCCGGTTCCTTTGGCCCCATACATCGCCGTCACAATCACCGCCGGGATAATAGCAATGAGCCGTGTTATCAAACGCCGCAACACCGGGTGCAACCGCAGATTCAAAAATCCCTCCATCACAATCTGCCCCGCCAACGTGCCGGTCAGCGTTGAATTTTGCCCCGAGGCCAGAAGGGCCAATGCAAACAAAAAACTCGCGAAAGAGACCCCCAACAGGGGGGTCAAAAGTCCATAAGCCTGTTCAATCCCTTGCACTTCATGATGTCCGGTTTTAAAAAAAACGCCGGCGGAGACAATCAAAATAGCGGCATTGATAAAAAGGGCAAAAAAAAGGGCCACGGTAGAATCGATGGTTGCGTATTTGACCGCCATCTTTTTTCCCTCAACCGTATCGGCATAATTGCGCGTCTGCACCACGGAAGAATGGAGATAAAGATTATGCGGCATCACGGTCGCCCCCAAAATGCCGATGGCGATATAGAGCATCTGCGGATTCTTGAGAATTTCGAAATTCGGAATAAAGCCTTTTGCAATCCCCGTAACATCGGGCCTCGATAAAATGATTTCGGTCAAAAAACAGGTGCCGATCACCACAATCAGCGATATCACAATCGCTTCGACATAACGAAACCCTTTGTTTTGCAGATAGAGCAAAAGAATAACGTCAGCGGCCGTTATACAAACTCCCCAAATGAGGGGGATCGAAAATAAAAGGTTGAGGGCTATCGCAGAACCGATCACCTCCGCCAAATCACAGGCGGCAATCGCAATTTCGCAAAGAACCCAGAGAAAAAAACTGACCGGACGGGAATAATGATCGCGACAGGCCTGCGCTAAATCGCGGCCGGTCACGATCCCCAGTTTGGCCGAAAGGGCTTGCAATAACATCGCCATCAGGTTCGAAAGGAGAATCACGCAGAGCAATGTGTAATTGTAAAGAGCCCCACCCGCGATATCGGTGGCCCAGTTTCCCGGGTCCATGTAGCCGACCGCTACCAAATAACCGGGCCCGGCGAAGGCCAGCAACTTTTTCAAAATGGAGGCCGTCTGGGGGACCGGAATACTTTTGTGGACCTCCGGAAGACTCGGCGCTTGTCGGTCGGAACGCCATACAATGGGTGTCGCCATAAGCCTCTCCTCATGCGTGTTTGATTAGCCAAGGCTAAATGTATCAATTTAGCCTTGGCTAAATCAAGACCGTTGTGTATACAAACTCTCCATGAGTGTCAAGCCGCTAAAATTTGTCAAATTACGCCATGCCCACCATCAGGAAACGGCCCAGGATTATGTCGAGATGATTCAGGACCTCTTGAAAGAGGAGGGAGAGGCCCGTGTAACCGAAATAGCAAAGCGGTTTGGCGTCAGCGCCGTCACAACCCATAAAATCATTTTAAGACTCCAAAAAGAAAAACTCGTCGATTCCAAACCGTACCGCGCCCTTTTTCTGACACCGAAAGGAAAAAAAATGGCGATCCAGAGCAAAAAAAGACACAATGTCGTCTACCGATTTCTCAAAAAACTGGGCGTTCCGGAAAAGACGGCCCAAATTGATGCGGAAGGGATCGAACACCATGTCAGCCCCAAAACGCTTCGTATTTTCCAAAAATTCATGGAACAGGGATGAAGAAACCGGTGAAGCCACAGGATGGCGCAACATTTTTTGGCTCTTCTCCCAATCCAGTGTGTTCCTTTACGTAAATAATCTTATCTGGATTGAATAAAAAAGTGGATTGCGACGGGGCCTGTCACCACGGCCGTCCCCCTCCGCTTCCTCAAAAATCCTGATAAAGCAACCTCATTCGCCATCGTCACCTATCCTAGTCCCTTGGGTGCATCCTAGCGGAATCCTCAGCAGGCGGATTTTTTTGGAAGTCGTCGGGGCTACGGCCTCGTGACACCCGTCGCAATTCACTTTTTTGTTTCATACTGAATCGCAAAAAGGATGCGAGCATATGGTAGCAGGTACAATATGCTCTTTTGATGCGGCGGGTTTTTGCGAGGTTGTGAGGACGCGAGCGAACTGTTTTAAGAAAAGCGTCCCGGAGCCTCGCCGCACCGATTGGGGGTTTAAGCCCCACCTGCCGTGTAGGTGGGGCGGAACAAATCGGCGAGGCGAGGGTCGAGTGGGTGTTTTGGGGAACGCCCCAAAACAACCCACGTCTTTTCGAAAACAGTGCGCGGAAGTCCTCACAACCTCGCAAAAACCCGCCACATCACAAACGTCGGAGAAGATTATTTATGTGAAATTTACCCACTCACTTTGGAGAAGAGCCTATTTTTTGATGTGAATTAATACCGCCAAGAGAAACCGACGAAGGGATTGAAATCTTCGGCGGCTTCGGTGATGCCGATGTAAACAGCACCATCCATCGAAAAATTGTCGGTAATCCGATAGGTTGCGCCGACATCCACACGACCAGCCCACGGATTCCCTTCACGAGAAATTTGCGAAAAAAATTCGGAAAACACGGAAAGACTCTCGGTCAAACCGTAGGTGACACCGGCGAGATTGATAAAATCGAGATCATGGCCTGTCGCCGCCGCGTTGGCGACAATATCTAACTCCGTTTGAAATGCCAAACCCCATTTTTCAGACAGATCATAAGCAAACGGAAAAATAATTCCCCCCTCTTTTGCTGGCATGGCGGCAAAAACAATCGAACCCGCAGCAAAACGACCCCCGTCATTTCCCCAAAAATTGGCTTTGAACCGCGGCGTCCAATCTCCAAAACGACCGCGACCCGTCTCATAAAGAAAGGGCTCCAAACTCAATTCCAAATCACACCAACGGAGAAGCCCCGCCTTCAGCATGGTGGAAAGAAAAGAGTAACTGTTTGCGGCATCCTTCGTGTAGGAAGCAACGGAGGTCTCTACTTGAAAATGGCCGGCATCAACCGTCTGCGGCGTTTCAATCGCATCGGGACGATCGGCAGCCATTTCTCTTAAATCATTTTCAGCGGGAATCCGGGAAATGGGCGTAAAATCTCCTTGTGGAGCCTTCCATCACATCTTAGCGGATGAGTCAATAGCTTTTGCTAAATAAGTTAGTATTGGCTAAATATATTTTCCTCCGTTTATCAAGCATACGGAATAGGCTATACTTTGGTTCATGATACCTTCCCCCACCCTCCCCTTTTGGATCGATCAAAAATACGAGGCCGTCCGCCTTTTAGGCAAAGGGGGCGGCGGGCAGGCGTTTTTGGCCAAAAAAGGGGGTCAGACGGTGGCGATGAAGCTGCTCGATTTGGGATGGGCCAAAGAGCCCGAACGGGCGATCCAAAAATTCAAAAAAGAATTTTTGACTTTAAAAAAACTGAATCATCCCCACATCGGCCGTCTTTACGATTTCGGATACGATTCCAAAATCCAGCAATATTATTTTGTCGGCGAGTGGATCAAAGGAGACGATATCCGCAAAACCTGCGGCTCCCTTTCCGTAGAAGAGATCGAAAAACTTTTTGTACAAGCCCTGCAAGCCCTCCATTATCTTCATACTTATTCTCGCGCAGGATTACGCCACAACGACATTAAAGCGGCCAATATTTTGGTAAACAAAACCGATAAAGGACATCAACTCAAACTGATCGATTTCGGCCTTGCCTCTTTGGCACCCTTGGAAGTGAAGGGAGGCACTGCCTCCTACATGTCGCCCGAACAAATTGCCCTCACCTTTCCCGATATGGCGCATGGCGAAATTTATCCAAAACCGGATCACCGAACCGACCTCTATTCACTCGGTGTTTTGTGGTATCTCTGTCTGACCGGAAAAAATCCGTTTTTGGTCGAGCGCGATTCTACGGCCACTCTCAAAAAACATTTTGATGCATTGCCCCCGCCTCCTTCACATTATCAAAAGGAGATTTCGAGTTATCTGGACAAAATTATTTTACGTCTGCTCCAGAAATATCCGAAAGACCGGTACGATTCGGCCTCCGAGGTGATTTGTGATCTTGCTTTCTTAAGCCACAAACCCTATTCGGTGATTCCCGGAAACCAGCGTAAATATTATCTCCCGGAGGGAGAGCTGATTGGCAATGCGGAGGCATGGAAAACATTGAAAACAAAATGGGAAGGTTTAAGCGAAACAGAAACCCCCTCCCCCGAAATAGTCTGGATTTTAGGAGAACGGGGTTTGGGAAAAACAAAATTTCTGGAACATTTCAAAAACTGGGTACAGGCTGATGACGGAAAATTTCTCTTTTTGAAAAATGAAACAACCGAAGCCGTTGAAGAATGGATTGCCGAAATCAGCCGGCTTTTTTCAAACCCCCAGCAACCGGCCATCGTCGCGGTGGACGATTTTTTGGAACAGCATGCCGCCTATAGGCCTCTTTTGGAAATCTGGCAAAAAATGCGGCATTTAAAAAAATGGAATCCCACCCAAACACCCCGATGGCTTTTTGTCTTCACTGCCGAAAAAGCTGAAGAGACCACAAAAGATTTTGGAAGGGAATCGTCCCTTATTTGGCTTAAACCGCTGAATGAAGCGGAGCTGCAGGAATGGGTGCGCAAGATTTCCCCGCATAAAAATGGAGAGATTCCGGAATCCTTTTTGACACAACTCAAAAATCACACCGATGGCAATCCCCTTTTCGTTTCTTCGATCCTCAAGAGTCTCGCGCAAAATGGCTTGCTTTGGGATGATGCCGGCGCATGGCATCCGGTCTTGTTTCAGCGTGTCGGTATTGATTTTAAAAAACTGCCGATCCCGAACGCTGTTCAGTTTTCTTTGAAAAAAGAGTGGGGAAAACTCAAAAAAAATGAGAAAGGATTTTTGTCGTGGCTCTCCTGCTTTGAGAATGGAGTTTTTGTTGAAAAAGGGATTCTTCCTTCTCTTCTTTCACGCGGTATTTTGATTCAAGATCCGAAAGGAAAAATCCTTTTTAAAAATTCCTTTCTGCAGCGGAGTATTTATGAACGGATTCCTCCGGCAAAAAAGGCAAAATATCACGATGCGATTGCGCAGCATCTCCAGAAACAGAAGGCCTCTCCTCAAAATGTGGCTTGTCATCTGGCCCGCGGATCGAAAATAAAATCGAAGATTTTAGGATTGCAACAACTGGCCCCATTTTATGAGCAAAAGGGAAATGTGGAGGAGGCCTCTCAAGCCTATCAGCATCTGACAAAACTTTTTGCAAAAAAAGATTTCAAAAATCGCCTCTCCGTTGTGATGCATTGGATTAAAATGCTCAACCGCAATCGGAATTCGACGAAAGCCCTCCAACTTTGTGACCGATGGCTTCCCAAAATTCCAAAAATGGAAAAAGGATGGCAGGCCGCCTTCCTCAGAGAAAAAGGGATCGCCTTGTTGAATCAACAAAAATGGGATCTGGCAAGAGAGTGTCTTGAAAAAGCGCTTCAAATAATTGGCGCTCATAAAAAAAGGCTTAAGGAACAACTGCTGCTCAAAAATACGATCGCTGCCACATGGCTTCATGAACGTCAGTTAAAAAAAGCCATTGCAATTTATTCCGAAACAAGAAAAAGGGCCGCGTCCCTTTCGAATGACGAAAAACTAGAAGTGCTTAACAATGATCTGGGACATGCTTATCTTTTAAATCAGGAGTCAACCAAGGCCCTCCGCTGTTTTGAAGAAGATCTGAAATGGTTTGAAGCCGCTGATGATAAAACACGCCTGCTGCGTTGTCATTTTTTAATGGGGAATCTTTTTCGGCGACAGTTGCGCGATTTTAATGCCGCCGTCAAACATTATCAAACCGCTGCGGAGCTGGCCAAAGACACAAAAGATAATGATTGGTTGATGCGCGTATACAATGGGTTAGCGGGGGCTTATCTCGATCGTTCCCTCAAGGGAAAGGCACAAAACGATTTGGCGCAGGCCCTCCGTTTTTTTGAAGAGAGTCTTGCCTTGTGTCGCTATGTGAAGCGGGATCAACGGCTGCTCGATTTTGAAACGGCCGCTATTTTGCTCAACATCGGCACGGTACAAAGTGAAATGGGAAATTTTACCAAGGCCGCCGACACCTTTCAAACCATCCTGAAGATATTCGAGTCAAAACCGGACAAGACCGTACAGGAGTTTGGGCGGTTGTCGGAAACCTATATCGCCCTCGCCGAGTGTCGTTTGCATGAAAAAAATTATCTCGGAATGGAAGAACCGCTGAAAAAAGCGTGGCCTATTGCCAAAAATACGCGCGAATTATTGGAACACCGGCTCGCCATCCAACTGCTTTGGGCCGAGGTGGCCCATTTTAAAAAAGATACAAATGTGTTGCGGGGCCATCTCGATTACATCGATCAGTTGCAGACAAAATACAAAGTCAACCCAACCCCCATGGCCAAAAAACGGATTGAGGAATTAAAAACGGACATTCCCCTATTTATGGTATTTTAACTTTCTGGTAATACATCGTTGAGTTAAAAACCATAAGTATTTCTAACATTTGATCCGCACCTTCGGTACGTCTCAAATGTTGAAATACTTTATGTAGCGGGGCTTTCTCCACATTTTGGACATATCCAATTACTCGACGCCGGACAACGAAGCAGATGGACACTTTTCAACAGTCCCATGAGGAACGGCAAGGGCAAATAAGAAGGAGATACCGGAAAGGCATGCACCGATTCCAAAAACAAGGCCGGGGGAAATCAACCAGAACGCTCCAAAAGTAACCGGAATAATCACGGCGGCAATGTGGTTGATTGAGGAACTGACACCGCTCGTTGCGGCAATATCGGCGGGATCGGCAATTTTTTTAAAATAACTCTTTAAAGCAATGGCCATGGCAAAAAAGAGGTTGTCGATGACAAAAAGACCGGCGGCCAGCATCGCATTCTGTGCCAAAGCATAACCGAAAAATACAATGAGAAGTCCGGCATATTCTATACAAAGGGCCCGGCGTTCTCCGATTCGGGCAACAGCCTTCCCGATGAGAGGGCCGCAACAAGAGCTGATGATTTGAGTAATGAGAAACAGAAATGCCATTTTGGTGAGACTAAAATGAAATCGCTCGACCATCAGAAAACCGGCAAAGACAACAAAAATTTGCCGGCGGGCCCCGCTCAAAAAAGTCAGGATATAATAAAGCCAATACCGCCTGCGAAGAATAAATCGCTGGTGTTGTATCGTGTGGGATGAGAATGTCGGAGAGGCAAAGGCAATCAACAAAGCAATGGCCATGGTCGCACAACCGCCGACAACATAAATCCCCTGATAGTGAAGTAACCCAAAATGGAACAGACCCATGACGATGATAAAAATGATCATCGACGCCACCGCATCCGATGAAACCATTTGCCCCAACATGCCGTGTACTTTCTCTTTCGGCGTTAATTGAAGCGTTAGAGAAAGCTCCAAGGCTTGGGTATAGTGAAAACCGAAGGACATCAAAAGGGTGGTATAAATCAATCCAAGGTGGGAAGGAAAAAATCCTGTCGCCGCCGTTCCAAGACCTAACGCCAATAATGTGAAGACAACGAGGCGTTGTTCTGAACAAAACCAGAGGATCAGGATGATGCCGATGCCCAGTAGACCCGGAATTTCGCGTATACTTTGCAAGAAACCGATCTGCATCCCATTCATGCCGATTTGTTCCACAACAAAATTGTTGAGCAAAACGCGCCATGTGGTATGCGCCAAAGCAGTCGCCGCGGCGATACTTAACAAGAAGATACGCGGTGAGGCTTTCCATGAAGTCATGTTTGTTCGGTCCTTTCCCATCGCCCAGCCGTTAGTCTTGCGAAATCTTTTGGAACTTCATCTGAGTTTCTATCTGCGGTTACCATATAATTTGCCATACTGGATACATCATGCCATGTTTCACGATTGGTGTGGGCAACACATTCGCTCAAAGTAGAAGCTAAAGAGCCATTTTCTTCTAACCATTTATTCACCCATTTTCCGGTATAAACAACATGTCGGATTTCATCATCAAGAATTTCTTCAAAAATGGGTATCATTGCGCGGACATTTTCATTGGGGTACTTGCCAAGAATGTACAGATAATGACGCAGCATGACCCAAGAGCGAATTTCAATCGAATGAACCCGGCAAATAAAGGCGTAAAGGTCATCGTCGAACTCCAATACCGCATTTGTAGCGCGTTCTATTTCCTTTGTATCGGGTACCTCTTCATATTCATACCCCGTATTGGCAATCATTTTTGCAAACAGGCGACTGTGTCGCATTTCATCACCAGCATGCCGAAACATCTCTTTTTTTAACGGGTCGGTAGCGTGGCGCTCTGCGATGAGATGTACCCGCGCAGCACCCTTTGCCTCATCGATGGAATTTTGCAAAAGATTATAAGCCATCATATTCAAATTGGACAGCAATGTATCGATAAGTCCAACCATGAGGGGTGTGGTGTACGCTAATCCCTCGGCCAATTGTTCTCCCATAATCTGCCGATAAGAAAGGGAAAGAACAATGTTTTGTTTTTGAAAAAGGGTAAATAGATCTTTTTTAATGTCGAAGATCATTGTTTTCTTATGATGCCTTCTTAGCTTTTTGAAAAGCGGAATTGGCACGAACCAAACGAGGGGGTTCCATCCGAAGTGGATTTCCCTTTAGCCGAATACCAATTCGACGCTGTAACATTTTCTTTGTCATATTGTTCACCTCCTTTCTTATGAGATTTTGTAGCAACTTTACTTGCAATACTTGCAATCTATGGGCCAGTTTTCTCGTGAAAAAAATATCATAAAATTAATTATTTACGAAAATGGACGGAATTGTAAGGTGTGGGATTGGAACAATTTGTAAGAGAAATGGGACAATTACAAAATATAAAAAATGATCAGGAAAAAAACTCCTTGAACGATTTTGGGATTTTTTCGTTGACGATGAAATCGGCGTTGGCGAATTTGGGATCGCTGCGCAATTCGGATTCGCTCTCTCCGGAGGCAAGCACCACTTTAGCAACCCCGTTGGCTTTCAAATAATCGATCACCTGCGCCCCGTCAAACGCCGAATTCTCGATATTCTTGTCGACAAAGGCCAAGTCGATCGCTTTCCAATCGACATTTTCCTGTTGAAGCGATTCCCAATTCGGAAAAGTATAGAGTGTTTCCACCTGCAACTTCTTGCACATCAACTCCCACCCTACCCGAATGACCTGATCGTCGTCGATGACGAGGACGGTGTAGCCAACCTTGTCATTGCGAGGAGCCGAAGGCGACGAAGCAATCTCAATTTGTTCTAGATTGCTTCGCCCTTCGGGCCTCGCAATGACAACTTTCGGTAGCGGCTTCGGACAAATGCTGACACCTAACTCCTGAGCCTCTTTCTTCAATGAGGGTTTCCAATATTCCGCTGTGCATAAATATAAATTCGTAAATCCCCTCTCCCGCAATCTTTTGATGATCTCAATCCCATTGAGCTCGCTGTTTTCAAAATGATAGTCGATGATGGCTGTGCATCGCCATCCTTCGACAGGCTCCCTCCAAACAGCTGGCGGGCAGGCAGGATGAGCGGCGGCATACATTTCATAACACGCATAGGTCTCCGCTTTCATCCCCTGCGCCTCCAAAACCATCCTCCACTGCTGCAAAAGTGAGGGGTCATCGTCAATAATGAGGATGGGTTCTTCATTTAAAAGTTCGATGGTAAAATTTGCGGCGTTTTTGCCGACAAAGGGCAATTCAATGCGAAATTCACATCCCCGATTTAATTCTGTATAAATCATCAGGGTCCCTTTGTGTTCCGTCACTACTTCTCTCACGAAAGCAACCCCGATGCCATGGCCCCCTTTTTTGCCGTCCGTAAAACCTTCGTTCAGCAAACATTTGGCCTTTTCCGGAGTCATACCCGGACCGCTGTCACGAATAGAAATCTGAACACGATGATTTTCAAGCATTGTCCCCAAAATTAATGTCCCTGAATAGCCCATCGCCTCCAGACTATTTTTGACAAGATTGCCAAATGCCCGCTGCCAGCGATTCCGCCTCCCTTCCAGCCAGATCGCATCTTGCCAATATTGTTTTTGAAAACGGACATCCGCACATAATGATTGCGCCGCATATTCGCCGACTAATTGATCCAAGACTTCATGCAAATTGAAAGAGGTAATTTCTTCGTCTTCCCCTTTGTATTTTTTTAAGAGGTCGCCGGCGACATTTTCAAGACGATTGGTGCTCAGTTCTAAAAGATTCAAATGGTCCGAAAATGTTTTATCCTTTGTCTGTTGATGCAGGTAGTCCAATACGGCATGAATTCCGGAAAGAGGCCCTCGCAGATCGTGCGCCACTTTGGAGGCCATTTCGCCCACCTCCGCCATATGGGTCATCGGTTTCAGATTTTTGTCGACTGAAGAAAAATGGGTGAGCATATAAAAACAACCGCCGATAATGCAGAGGGCAAACGCGGCAAAGAGAAGCATGTTAATCATCCAAGCGATGTCACTAGGATAGAGCCAGAAGAAAAATTTTAAAGTTAAAAGAGGGAGGATCGTGATAACAAAGAGAATGAATTGAAAGCGGAGCAGGCCGCTATAAAAAATTTTGCGCGAGACATTTTGCACGCATCATTCCTTTTCCGCAACCAGCAATGCAGAGGGTTCCGCTGATAGTTCGCAGGCACAAAGAGTTTTCTTCTGCGCCTTCTTTAAAACAAAATTGCCGATAACCGCACTGGCCAAAAGCAAAAAAGCGGGGATTGCCCAGCCGATCGTTGTCGTGGCGCCGCTCGTTCCCCCGGCGGGTATGGCCAAAAGCATCACCAAAAGACTTCGCAGCAAACTGCCAAAAGACATGATCGTTGCTCTCTGCTGTGAATGTTCTTCTGGAATATAATTATTGACCAATGTTTCATAACAGGGGGCAATCACGCCGTAAGCATATTCAACCGGCAAAATGGCCAATGCAAAAAACCAAAAGGTGTCCAGCCCGTGAGCTGTCAGCCAACTCAACGCCAAAATCGGAAGGGCCGCAAACAGCGAGGTTGCGATAAACCAACGCCTCAATGTTGTGTTGTGCGTTCTGGCCCCATTTTTCTTTTGCCAGCGGCGAGTCCAAAGTGTCAGTGTGTAGGAGCCGAGTGTGCTTACCAGCATGATAGCAACCACCAGCCCGATCCATGAGGAGGTTTGAATAGCCGATGGCACACGAGTTTTCAAATAGACGGGCCACAAATAATCGACAATGTTGATTACAAACATATAGCTCGCAAAGACCAACGTGAGCGTTAAGATAACTGACGAATTACGAAACACCTGATAACCGATACCGAGAATCTCGCCGATCCGTTTTGTAATGACTGCCAAAGAGACCTTTTTATGTTCCAAAAATTGGATGTTTTTTACCTCCTCCATCTCTCCAAGGCAGAAAGCAACGCAGGCCATGCATAATAGGGCGCCGATGAGAAAACCGACAGAGGGGATATGCCAGACATAAAATAGAACACCTAAAACGCCGCCAATAATTTGAGCCAAAAAGTTGTAGGTATAGGCGCGGGATAAAAGATGTTCATAGCCGATATCCGGTGCTTTTTCTCTAAGACTATCGACACACCATGCAGTGAAGGTACCGCTGAAAAAGGTGTAGGCAAAACCAAAGGCAACATTTGCTAATATTCCAATTGTTAAAATTAGGCCAAGAGATTGCGCAAATGGGATAAAAGCAAAACAAATAAAAAAAAGCATCCTCG
>JAHFSU010000006.1:0-45868 GCA_023265595.1 Deltaproteobacteria bacterium | reverse complement strand
CCGCTGAAAAAGGTGTAGGCAAAACCAAAGGCAACATTTGCTAATATTCCAATTGTTAAAATTAGGCCAAGAGATTGCGCAAATGGGATAAAAGCAAAACAAATAAAAAAAAGCATCCTCGATACAAAACTCCATACCACTGTCCACTTACGCCCTATTGTATCTCCGATGGCTCCCGTTGGCACTTCAAGAAAAGCAATCAGTGCCAAATGAATTCCAAACCACAATGATGTTAATGTCATGCCTAGTTTGGGATTACTTGCTTGTGACAATTTTTCATAAAATAATGGACCATAGGTATAAAGATACAACCCCATCGTGAAACCCATCACCCCTTGAACGACCTTGGCCACACGCCATATTTGACGCACCTCCGGTGAAAGAGTTTTAATGTTCATTCGCAAACCTCCGGACCTGTTTTCTGATTTTTTTGTAGGAAGGAAAAACGAAAAAGAAATAAATGGAATAATCCTGCATTGAACCCTTTAAATACAATTTCTTGTATAAAATCAAGAGGTTTTTAGCCAACGATTTTTGTCTTTTTTTTGACCTTTTTTGGCGCCGGCTTCTGTTTTTGCGAAGCCAGCAACAAATAAAGGGACAAATAATCCAAAATTTGCTGATTTTTAGGTGACATAGGTGGAACAAGAGAAAGCAAGAAACATGCCAAGAAACCGCTCGAACCCTCAACGCTAACCCCTTGTTATAGGGTCATTTTTTCAAAACGCCAAAATTGGAAAAGAAAAACCTGTCTCAAACCAAAACACTCTGTCTCTTATTTGCGACAGTTTTTTTATTTTAATCCCGATGCCGGACTTCGATCACACATTGCGTGTGAACCATCGTGTCGAGCCATTGGGAGATTTCAGATTGATTGGAGGCATCCAAGTTGGCGTCCCACTCATCCAAAAGGAGCACTTTTACGTCGACGTTTTCTTGAATTTCCAAAAGTTTCTTTTTAAGCCCCTGCCCGGTGGACAATCCGAAGCCGTCTTTTTGAAAAACCAGATGGTTTTCAACGGGAAAATAAAAAGCATCTTCCTTGAGCCTTTCTTTGAGCAAAAGAAGCAGAGAAGATTTGCCGGACCCATTCGCTCCCCGGATAGTAATGCGGCACGGCCTTTTTGCCCAATTCAAAAGTTCTTCCACCTGTTTGATTTGTTTTTCAGAGCCATTTTCATAAAAAGACAAGCCCACCATTGAAATTCTTTCATCCAAAGGAATAGTCATGTTGGAAAGAAGGATCTGATTAATACCCTCCAACCGGCTTCGTTGCAGACTCCATTCGGAAAAAATATCGATCAATTCGTGCGTAAACCCAAGTATCAAAAACAATCTCGGCAGTGTGACGACAAATGCAGATAAAATCATCGGTTCCGCCCGATGGGTCCACATAGAATAAATGGCGATCAAAAAACAGGGGGCCAATGTGAAAAAGGCAAAAAGCACAGACAAAATCTGCCGAACACGGGCAGAATAAACATTCCAATGTTTCATTTTTTCATACCGAGCGGCAAACAAACCTCGCCACATGTCAAAATTGTAGTGATTACCAAGCAGCACGTTATCCCAGCTTTGCAAGAGAGATTGGCCCAGCTCGATTCTTGCATTTTGTGCTTTCCCGGCAATGAGACTCTGTTTCGGATCGAACCATTTCAAAAGCAACATAGAAAGAAAAAGGCTGAGCCCGTAACCGATCAAAAATTTTGGCTCTACAAGAAAAGATAAAACCAGAATATTAAGCCCCACATTCAAAGTGCAGCAAAAAAAACGGTGCAAATATTCTATGAAAGCGTTGTAGGTCTGCTGCCCCTCTGCAGTGAGCAAAGAAACCCTCTTCTCTTTTTCATTTTTGTCGCTCCAAAAAGCGGTTTTGTTTTGATGCATGTCGATGAAAGTATCAACGAACTTTTTGAGCGTTGCCATTTGCCAACAAGACAAAATCACCAAAGCGCCGGCACCCGGAAGATAAGGCAGCGTAAGAGATCCCAAATACAAACCAAGTGGCATCCAGAAGTTTGTGCCCTCCTGAATGGCATGGATGAGCTGAACAATCCAAAAGGTCGAAGAGGCCACAATGACCTGCATGACGACAATCAGGCCGATACAAATCCAGATCCATTTTGTGAACAAGATACGAAAAGCCGGCGTTGACCAAAATTTACGCAACGTTGCGCAGGGCATTTTTATATTCTCCATTATTAGAAATGAATAATAATTCTCGTCTGCATCTTTCAACCAGTTCTAAAGCCCTGTCCGTTAATAATGGGGCTTTTTCATGCACATTAAATATCGATTGTTTGGCTTGGAAGCAAGAGGACAAGATCCTTTTTGTCGGTGGATGAATTTTCGGAGCTACCGGGCGCCCCAGAAACATACCCAAACCGAAAAGGGGGAGCTTGGAATCTGGCACATAAAAATATAGGGGCCACAAAACATAAATTCAGGTATGGTTAGACGAACATGAAAAGACTGCTCACAAAATATCTGGAATCCTACCGCGGTTTTTCCAAAGCGATATGGATTCTCTCCTTCGGCGCTTTCATCAACAGTTTTGGGATGATGGTGACCACCTTTTTGGCCCTCTATTTAAGCGACCAACTGCACTTTTCTGTAATTCAGACCGGAAATATCTTGGCTGCCTATGGCGCCGGCTATTTGGCGGGAGGTTATTTTGGCGGAAAATTGTGTGACAAAATAGACCCCAGAAAAATTCTCATTGCGAGCTTAAGTCTTACAGGCATGGGTTATTTGATTTTGCCTTTTGCCCATTCTTTCCATGCCATCCTTGCACTCATGTTTTTAGTGGGAACTGTAGAAAGTTTTTTTCGCCCCGCTTACAATGTGACTCTGGCTCGCTGTGCTCCCCAAAAAATTCGGACGAGGGCTTGGTCTCTCTATTACATTCTGATTAACGCGGGCATTGCTGTTGGCTCGGTTTCGGGAGGTTTTCTTGCCCAAAAACATTTCGCCTATGTCTGTTGGGTAGATGGCGTCACCTCTCTTTTAGCGGCACTTCTCTACATATTTTTCAGACATTCCATGCTCTTTTTGCCAACCACAAAAATCAGTGAAAAAACAAAAAACCACCGCTCACCATGGTCACATATTTCCTTTTTAATTTTTTGCGGACTCACTTTTGGCACTTCCCTTGTTTTTTTTCAAATTAAGTCAACCTACCCGCTGTACCTAAACGGTTTTTACCATTTGTCATTTAAGAGTTTTGGGTTTTTGATGATGTTAAATGGGTTATTGATTATTTTGTTCGAGGTTCCATTATTGAAATGGCTGGAGCGGTTTCGGAATCTCCATGTGGCCGGCGTCGGCTCTCTGTTATTGTGCGGCGGTTTTGCGTTGCTTCCTTTTGGAACGACTTCCGCTTTTGCCATACTCTGCATCCTTATCAGTACGCTGGGTGAAATGCTTTTGTTCCCCACTTCTATCGGATTGGTCATGAGCATGAGCCATGAAAAGAGACAGGGAGAATTTATGGGCCTTTATCAAACAGTCTATTCTCTCTCTTATATGTTAGCACCGATTTTGGGAACAATCCTTTATGAAAGATTTTCCCCTAATGTCTTATGGTATTGCTGTGGAGTTCTCGGCATTTTTTCACTTTTCGGTTTCTTCAATTTTTTAAACGATATAAAGGAGGTCTCTTCCGATGTACCACTGTCTACTCCCCCTCCAATTTCTTGAGCAACTGCATCGCCTCTTCGAAATAGCGTTTGCAGCTTTCGTGAAATGTTTGGAGTTTGGGTTCAGCGGTGGAGGTGTCGATCATCTGAAGAAACGTAGAGACGGGATTCAAACAATTCCGGATTTCGTGGATGATTTTATTTTTGTCTTCTTTCGAATACACACTGTTCTTAAAACCATACAACCTGAAAAAATCAAGATGAAAAGGACCCATTCCATCAGGAGTGCCGGCCACTCAGCGGCAGATTGAAACCGGCATCCGCACCCACCCCCGGCAGCTTCCAAATTTGCAGGGGCAACCAAAAGCTGAATTTTGGACTGATTGATCGCTTCGGCGGAAGAGCCCGCTTGCATCGACTTGCCGAGTGCCGCAACCGCTTCGGGCACGGTGTTTTGCGCCATCACAAACTCGGCCCGCATGGCAGTCTCCCACGGTAAATCGTGATAGATATCGATAGCAATCGGCGCTCCCTCTGCCTTCCGGTCAGCCACGCGGCGACGCAGCTCCTCCAAAACAGCATTCACATTATAGGAACGGTTCTCAATCGGTTTATCTTCAAAATAAGGTTCCGCAAAAGCTTTCCAATCCATGGCAATCACACTTTGAAAGTCATTGGGATTGAGTTCAGCACCACTCCCCTGAATACTTTCGGAAGTGAGAACTTTCACCAGCGCTTTTCCGTTGATGTTGAAAGCCAACTCGCCGGCTTGCACCCCCTCTTCCGGCAAAATTTCTTTCCGCACATCGGGCATCACGGCAGCGATATCAGGCATTGGCAACGAGGCAGAGACTTCCGATTTCACACCTGCCGCCTTACCTGCACCGGCTTCGGATCCGGCCGCAACCTGTGGAGCTACGCGAAATGCCTCTCCTTCCTGAATGGCTTTATCCAGAGGAGGTCTGCCGACATAATCAAGCGGTGGAAGCCCTTGAGTTTGCCAAACACCAAACGGGGCAATATTTCCTGAAACGTTTGGCAAAACATTACTCGCTTTGGAAACACCGATGGCGGCGCCCCCATCAAAGAGACATTCCAAATGAGCGATCCCGACTTCTGAACCGACAAACAGATCGTAATCGGCAATGCCGGTTATGTCTCGAACCTTGCCATTTAATTCCTGCAGATATTTTTGATCGGATTCAAAGGCCGCCATTGTCTTTGGCCCGCCACGCCCGACTTTGACAATGCAACGGCTACCGACCGATCCGCCGGGCGTTGTTACCGGCTTTTCGCCTTCACGACCCGTGCCCGGACCTGTCGAGGCGCTTTTCCCCAGCATCACCGTCAATTCACCTCCGGCTGTGGAATAACCGCACGGCTCAATCGGTCCCGGATATTCTCTGGAAGAATAACCACACAAAGGAATGATAGGAGTAATTGGAAATGTAAATTGTGGAACGGGGACGCCCCCACCCGGCGAACCGGCAGGAATCAAATCCCTCGCCTCGGCAATATAGCCTGCCTGCGGATCATAAACCGTATCGAGATGCGCGTAGTGTTGCCCTGTTTCAAACCGCCTAGCAACACTGGGACTGAAGGGAGAACGATCAAACCGGTTTGGTACACTATCATTGTCGCAATTATCTTCGGGTCCCGTATTAAAAGCAGGTGCTTGTCCTGCCCCTCCCGATCCACAATCACAAGCATCACCCGATTGATCCTGATCGCTATCCCGTTGGTCCGGATTGGGCACATGCATACAATTGTCTCGCGGATCGAATATACCATCATGATCGCTGTCTGTTCCCATTGATTCGGTTCCTGAACAGACTTTTTCATAATATTCGTCAAATGGAACTACGGTATGAGAAGAACCATCGGGTAAAAAATAGGCATTGGGACAAGGGACACACGGTTCCGGCTTGCCATTGTTATCGACAAAAAGATAGACCTTCCCCTGTTGCGGATTTGCCAGAGCAGGACAATTGTCACAGGAATCACCAATCTCATCACCATCACCATCTTCTTGATTGGGATTGATGCACAGAGCAGACGGAATATCACCCGTACAACGGCTGGCCGGACAATTGTCGCACGCATCATCAACATCGTCTCCCACAATCCTGCCGGCAGCATTTCTCTCTGCATCGCCGATATTCTGCCTATGCAAACAGGTGTCGCAAGCGGGGTCATCGATCAACTCATCAAAATCCTGATCATTATTTTCATCGGGAAGCCCAAGGTTTAAACATTCACAGCGATTGGGTACGCCATCAAAATCGGCATCCAAAAATTGAATCGGCTGTCCGGGTATTTCAGAACGCATCGACCAAAGGGCCCCATAGACCTCTCCCTCACCAATCTTGCACCCTTCGGGGGCCCGCAAAAAGGGAGCACTGCTCAACGTGGCAATATTTCCATAAGAATCGACGGCGATATCGGAAGCCCCCGCCGCTTTGCTATTACCAACGGCGCTTGCCTGTAAAACCTTTACATTCAAATTATCAAGAACGCCGTCGGACGAAATGGGAAAAAGATAATCGAGTGTATGGTTTGCCCCATTCATTTCATTTCGTTTTTGATTCCCCACAACCATGAATTGCTGATTTCCTCTTTTTCCAAACGCCACCGTTGCCAGCTGGGCCTTCTTGTCCTCCCCCGTCCCGTTTGGCATTGGGACAAAGGAATCAACCTGCTGATATTCGATTCTCACTCCTTGTGGCGTTCTCACAACCTGCGATTTGAAAAGACTCACCTTTGGGGCATAAACGGAACTCCAAAGATGATGTTCCGTGTCGCTCCGTTTGTCTTGAATTATCTTCCATGTCAGCGCAAAATCGGCATAACCATCTCCGGTGACATCACCCACCGCAATTTTATAGGGACCCAATTTTGGATGTGGCGATTTTACTGCAATAGCCCGTGGCGGCACGATTTTACCGATTCCGGGGATCAAATCAGAAACAAAAGGGTCCATTCCGTTTTCATAATATTTATAGACGTAAACTTTTCCATTTTTCGCCGGCAGATTAGAAGGGGCAAATAAAACACTCTTTGAAGAATCGAGGCCTGCAACCATGTCATAAATTGCCGAGCCTCCGATCAATGTTTCCAGAGAATCAAAATTTTCTTGAAGAGGGCGATTCCAGTCGGCAGCGGTTCTGACCCATGTCAGTCCCGAAGTACAACCTAAACCATGAGGAAGATTTCCTTTCCCCTCGGTGGCAAAAATTTTGGAAGCTGTTGCACAAAAAAGATGCGGGAGTGTTGCCGTCCCCATGACGGCGATATCCGCAAAGTGTTTGGCATTGGGATGCTCCGAAAAATTTCCGGCGGCGATGGCCATCGGAAAATGAGGATTGCCCAAACGCAGATGCCTTGCAGGATTATCCTGATCAAACAGGGCATAATCGAAAAAAGTCGGGTTGGAGAGATAACCGCTTAAATGATAGCGCGGATCAGTTTTGCCGCGCCGGTAAATAATGACGGGGCTTTGAATCTCGATCAGTTCTTTCGCAAGACGTTTTTGCAAAATGATGTTGTCCACTTGAGGAGGCCGATCGTCATATTTTGGAAGACGGACATAAATTTTTCCAAAGACGGGACAGGCGAGCCAATCTTCTGCCGCAATAATATCATGACAAATAGCCTCCGGCGATTCGGCCCCTTCCCAATCGTCCATGTTGGCGGTGATCGATCCGAGGAATAACGATTCATTTTTAGCCGCCTCAAAAACCCAATCGGTTGAGGGCACCTCCTTATTTCGAATATCGGCCACCATATGTTGGGCCCAATTTGCCCTATTCAGAGAGTTATCGGTCAATATTTCTGTAGAGCAGGCAAGCTGCAATAGCCAATTTTCATGACAAAGCCCGGCCGGATCGGCCAACATTTCGTTGACATCAGAATGACCGGCGGGCCCTGATGGAAGCGACCAACTAAACCCGGGCGTTGCAACAATATCATCAGCCATAACCACATTTCCATCAAAGCGGATGACAGAAGGGAGAGTGGCAAAATTGCCCGTTGAACCGGGAATGGCAGGGTGTTTGAAAAAGAAAATGTTTGTCGCCGGCATTTTTTCCATCTTCGGTAATGGGGCCGATAGAGGAATCGGATCGGTGTAGTCCCAATTTTGACCCAAAACCGGAAGGGCTTTTGTAACGAGAAAAAAGAGGGAGAGAATCCAAATTAATTTTGATGGGTGTCTCAACATACCGACCCATTATACTGCAATTAAAGTGCCACAAAAAGTGATGAATAAACCTGAAAATAATGGATAAATGGGTAGAAATGGCTATCAAAACGATAAAAAGAGACAAAAGCGTCAAAAAATTGACGATTTCCTACAAAGCGTCAAAAAAATAGGGGGACGTTCCACCAAAATTTTGACGGTTTTTTTGATAAAGTGTCAAAAATCCGATGGAACGTCCCCTAGAAAAGTTGGCGGATGGCTTCGACAATTTTGGGGCCGATCCCTTTCACATTGAGGAGATCATCGACAGTTCGAAAAGGCCCATAGCTCTGCCGATATTGAATAATCGCCTCCGCTTTTTTGGGGCCAATTTTGGGGAGACTCTCCCAATCTTTTGCCGACAATTCATTGAGGGATAAGGGATATCCCAAAAGAATTTTTTGCTGGATCGTGAAGGGACCCAATACCCCTTCTGGCTGGGTCTGCACTGATTGCGGTTTTTCAAAAATGGGAAAGCGCAACAGAAGCCACGAGACAACACAAAAGAGAGACAAAACAAAAAGAGTTTTACGCATCTTTTTCAAGACCAAAGGCGGTGTGCAATGCACGTACCGCTTTTTCGGCATCACCAATCGCGACAACCAGCGAAACTTTAATTTCGGAAGTGGTCACCATCTGGACCGTGATACCCAAGTCGGCCAAAATCTGGAATATCTGATAAGCCACGCCGGCATGCGTTCGCATACCGAGCCCCACAATCGAAATTTTGGCGATATCAGAAGCCGCCTCCACAAGACCGGCCCCCAGTTTTTTGGCAACCGATTCCGCAAATTTCATGGTGATCCGCAAATCCGCCTTGGCCACCGTAAAGGCGAGATCAGTCATCCCGTCGGCCCCCAAATTTTCGACGATCATGTCGACATTGATGCCGGCTTCGGCCAACGGCGCAAAAAATTTTGCTAAAACCCCCTGTCCGCTTGGGATACGGCGAATAGCAATTTTCGATTCGTTTTTGTTAAGGGTCACACCGGCCACCAGAATTTTTTCGAGACTTTCATTTTCGGAAACAACGCTGGTTCCCGGATGTGACCGGAAAGACGAACGGACTTTGAGCGGCACACGATGTTTGGCGGCCACCTCAACCGAACGGGTCTGCAACACCTTCGCCCCCGCATCGGCCAACTCCATCATCTCTTCATATGAAATGGCCTTCAGCAATTTCGGTTCGGCAACGATACGCGGATCGGCGGTGTAGACCCCATCGACATCGGTGTAAATTTCGCAAAGGTCGGCTTTGAGCGCCGCGGCCAACGCAACGGCGGAGGTATCCGAGCCGCCGCGCCCAAGGGTCGTCACATCCCCCGTTTCGCTCACCCCCTGAAAACCGGTCACGATCACGATTTTTCCCGAATGCAATTCCCGATGCATCCTCTCCGGATCGATTTGCAAAATCCGCGCTTTGCCATGATCTGTATCGGTCAAAATCGGAACCTGCCACCCGGAGAGGGAGACACAAGGGACATTTTGCGCCTTTAGATAGAGACCTAAAAGGGCAGCACTTTTTTGTTCACCGAGTGCAACGAGGTTGTCACACTCTCTCGGATCCGGTTCGGCAGAAATTTCAGAGGCCAGACGCAATAACTGATCGGTCTCGCCGGCCGGCGCCGATAAAACAACAACCACCTGATGCCCCTCCGCACGGGATTTGCAAACACGATCCCCTACCGCGCGAATCCGTTCCAGATTGGCCACCGAAGTTCCACCGAATTTTTGAACAATCAGCATTGAATTTCCCGTGTCGTTTCATCAATCCACTTAAATCGAATCCATTGCGTTCTTTTCGGAAACAGATTCGGAAAGTGATCGGCCCATTCCACAACAGAGATCCCTTTTCCATCAAAATATTCTTCCAAATTCAGGTGCGTCACCTCTTTTTCATGTTGCAGACGATAAAAATCGAAATGATAAAGAGGGAGCCTCCCCTTCGGGTATTCGTGAATCAAAACATAAGTGGGAGAGGAGATAGAAATTTCTTTTGGAATATCGAGACCCTCCGCCAAACCTTTGACAAAGCAGGTTTTGCCAGCGCCCAAATCACCGACTAATGCCAAAACGGAACCGGCCGACAGTTTCTTGGCGAATCCTTTTGCCATATTTTGAGTCTCTTCACTGGAACGACTTTGGATAACTTTCATTGTTTCCTGCCTGTTCGATGAGTCGAATAGCTTTAGGCATATAGCGCAAAACATCGGAGGCGATCAACCCTTTTTCTCCGACCTCCTCGACAACCATATCACCCGCAAGACCATGTAAATAAACACCTGCCAGAGAGGCACTTTCGGGAGAAAACCCTTGAGCCAAAAAACCGCCGAGGATCCCTGCCAAAACATCCCCCATGCCGGCGGTCGCCATGCCGGGATTGCCGGTCGGATTGACATAGAGCCGGCCGTCCGGAAAGGCGATTAAACTTCGATATCCCTTTAAAACAACAATGCTCTCGAAAATTTTTGCCGCTTCGCAGGCCACTTTCACACGGTTGGCCTGCACTTCCGGAACCGATATCTTGAGAAGGGCCGCCATCTCACCCGGGTGTGGCGTTAAAATAGCCTCTTTTCTCTGCGTCATTGCCAAAAGTCCATCGGCATCGATCACCATATGCAGCGGAATTTTCGCAATCAGTTCTTTCGCAAAGGCAAGTCTCTTGGATTCCCGACCAAGACCGGGCCCCAACACCACCGCATTTTTCCCCTCGCAAAGACTCAAAACATCGGCCGGTTTTTCTACTGAAGCCACCATCACCTCGGCAAAATCGGGATCGAATTTTTGATAGACCTCCGGTGTGGTTGCATACGTTACAAGCCCCGCACCCGACCGCAATGCCCCAAAAGAGGCCAAAAAGCCGGCGCCCGGCATTGTTGCGGATCCGCCAACCACCAAAACATGACCAAAATCTTTTTTATGGGCATCTTTCGGCCTCCTTTTGAAATGAGAAATAAAATGATGCGGTTCCAACAGATGAAAGGGGAGCGTCACTCCGGAGGTTGCCTCTTTCGGAATGCCAATGTCGGCGCATTCGATCGAGCCGGCATATTCAAAACCGGGACACAAAACGAGACCGAGCTTCACAAAACCCAAACACAACGTCGTGGTCGCTTTGACCGCTACACCGTATGGCATACCGGTTTGCGCCGACAGACCGGACGGAATATCGATCGCCAAAACTTTTTTTCCCTGTTTCTGAAAATCGTTGATACACCGGATCGCCGATTCCATCCAGCCTTGGACATCACCCTTTAAGCCGGTTCCCAACAAGGCATCCACCAAATAAGAGGCAGTCTGCAACGGAGATTGATTTTTTTTCAGATCCTCTTCGTTTTGGATCAGAAAAACGGAATATTTTTTTTGGGCCAACTGATTGGCGGCAACCAGACCATCTCCACCGTTATTTCCTTTGCCGATGAAAAAAACGATCGGCCCCTTTTTGGGATCGACACGCGCCTCCAAAAAAGCGGCAACCGCGCGGCCCGCATTTTCCATCAATTGAGCCGTCGAAACGCCAAGCTGTTCGCTCGCGACATCCAATGCCTTGGCCTGTTCTGCATTAATGAGTTGCAAAGGGAGCCCCCCCTTAGGATTCCAAAATGACGTTTGCGATGCCGTAATCCCCATCATGAGAAAGCATCAGATGAACTTTGTTGACTCCCATTTCGTCGGCGTATTTTTTGACCGTGCCATACAGTTGCACCATCGGCCGATTTTCTTTTTCACCGATCTCAATGTCGCGCATCGAAATCCCCTCTTGCCTCTTGGGGTACATCGCCTTGACAAAGGCCTCCTTGGCCGCGTAGCGCGTGGCAAAACGCTGCGCCGGATTTTTTTTGTTATTGCAGTAGTGAATCTCCTTGTCCGTGAAAATCCGTTTCAAAAAACGCTGCTGCCAGCGGAAAATAATCGCCTCCATCCGACGCACATCGACCAGATCGACCCCGATTCCCAAAATCATAAAAGTGCCTCCTCCTTATTCTCCTTATTATTCGCGCCCACCGTTTCCAAAATTTCTTTCATTTCTGTCACCGCATTTTCAAGACCGACAAAAATGGCCCGCGAAATAATGCTATGACCGATATTATATTCTTCAATTTCACTGACCTGCCGGATACAATCTTCAATGTTGTCGTAATTGAGGCCGTGCCCCGCCGCTACCAACAAACCTTTTTCGAGCGCAAACTGAGAAGCGGTTTTCAAATGTTGCAGTTCATTTTGTATCTCTTTTTTGTCCCGTTTGTCGACCCAATCGCAATAACGACCGGTGTGTAATTCAATGCGGTCTGCTCCCAGCCGAACCGTTTCTTCAATCTGACGCAAATCGGCTTCGATAAAAAGACTGACATCCATGCCGGCGCTTTTCAACTTTTGAATGGCCGAGCCGAGGGGATCGGCGTTTTTGAGCACATCGAGCCCCTTTTCGGTCGTCATCTCCTGACGCCTTTCGGGCACCAGCGTCACAACATCCGGTTTGATATCGCACGCAATTTTCACCATTTCGGGTGTTGCCGCCATCTCCAAATTCAAAAGGGTGCTGACCGTTTTCCGCAACTCCCGGACATCGCTATCCTGAATATGCCGCCGGTCTTCGCGCAAATGGACCGTAATCTGATTGGCCCCCGCCTTTTCGATCAAAGCCGCAGCGGCCATCGGATTCGGATAGCGCGTTTTTCTGGCTTGCCGCAACGTGGCCACATGATCGATGTTCACACCGAGTCTTAACATTTTTTATCTTCCTAAATTTTGATGGATAACCTCTTCCACCATGCCGGCAAGACTCCGGATTTTGTGTGCCTCTTCCCCTTCTACCATGATGCGGGCGATATTTTCCGTCCCCGAATACCGAACCAAAATACGCCCCGACTTTCCGAGTCTTTTTTCCACTTCCTGAATCACATGCCAAACGGGCGGCACCTCTTTGAAATCCTTTTTTTCTTTGACGTTCACATTGATCAAGACCTGCGGATAGGGGGTTAAAATCCGGCGCAATTCGGAGAGAGGTTTTTGCTGTTCCAACATGATCTGTAACACCATCAGCGCTCCCAAAATGCCGTCGCCCGTTGTATTGTAATCGAGAAAAAGGAGATGCCCCGACTGTTCGCCCCCCATGTTGTAGCCCTGTTTACGCATGGCTTCAACGACATAACGATCTCCCACTTGCGTTTTGACCAGTTTTATCTGATTTTTTTCCATAAAATGATCGAGGGCCAGATTGCTCATGACCGTGGCCACAACCGTATCTTTTTTAAGCGTCCCCTTTTGTTTCCAATAGTGGGCGCACAACGCCAAAATCACATCCCCATCGACAATCTGTCCCTTTTCATCACACATGATGACACGGTCGGCATCGCCGTCAAGGGCTATGCCGCATTCAGCATTGATCTCCTTCACATGACGGCAAAGCTCTTCGGTATGCAAAGAACCGCAATTCCGGTTGATATTGGTTCCGTCGGGATGATGCGCAATCGGATAGACATGCGCCCCCAGTTCGCCCAGAACATTGGGGGCCACAACATAACCCGCGCCATTGGAACAATCGACAACAATTTTCAAACCTTCCAGATTCAAATCGCGCGGGAAACAATTTTTTAAAAATTGAGTGTAACGACCATCGGCATCATCAATACGAAACGCCTTCCCTAAATTTTCGGGTGTCGCCCTTCCGCTATCCATGGCGGAACCAAACATCGTCTCTTCGATTTTGGCTTCAGTGGTGTCAGAAAGTTTGAATCCGTCTTTGTCGAAAAATTTGATTCCGTTATCCCGATAATCGTTGTGAGAGCCGGAGATCACGACGCCGGCATCGCACCGCATGCTTTTGGCAATGAAGGCAACCCCCGGCGTTGGGAGGGGACCGGCGAGAAAAACATCGCTTCCCGCAGAGACAATGCCGCTGGCCAGCGCCGTTTCCAACATATAGCCGGAAAGTCGCGTGTCTTTGCCGATCACAATCCGGTGGCGATGCGCCCCATTTCTCAAAACAAGGGCCGAGGCACGCCCCAGTTTCAATGCCATTTCGGAATCCATCGGATTCTTGTTGGCTAGCCCCCGCACACCATCGGTACCAAAAATTTTGTTTTTTCCCATAAGTGGAAGGGCCCTTATAGAAAAGGTGGCGGGAGAAGTCAAAACTTAAACTTGCCCATGATACGAAGGTCCTTTATGATGCGCGCATCATGGCAAAACAGACGGCCAAACTCAAAGGGAAGAAGGTGTCTCTCTCCAAAAGCACCATGATGCAGGTGATGTCGCCCTTCGATGCCAATCATTACGGTTATGTCCACGGCGGCTCGATCATGCGCTACGTCGATGAAGCGGCTTTTGTTTCGGCCACGCGACATGCCCGTCGCAATGTAGTCACCGCCTGTATCGATCATTTTGATTTTGTGAATCCGGTGCATCTGGGAGATCTGCTTATTTTGAAAGCGTCGGTCAATTTTGTGGGACATACTTCGATGGAGGTCGGCGTCCGGATTGAAGCAGAAGACACCGTCAAAGGGGAAACAAAATTTGTCGGTCGGGCTTATGTGACGATGGTGGCATTGGATGATTTGGGAAAACCGACCCCGGTCCAGCCCCTGGTTTTGGAAACACCCCTTGACAAAGAACGCTTTCAGAGGGGAGAAGAGCGGAGGACAGTCCGTTTGAAAGAGAGGAGAGAGAGAAATGGCCGGTAATCTTTACGAAATTACGGATGACAATTTTGATCAGGAGGTTTTGAAATCGACAATCCCCGTATTGGTCGATTTCTGGGCCACATGGTGCGGCCCATGCCGTTCCTTGGCGCCCACCGTCGAAAAATTATCGCAGGATTACGCAGGCAAAATCAAATTTTGCAAAGTCGATGTCGATCACAATCCGAATAACGCCGCACAGTATGGCGTCCGTTCCATTCCGACGCTGATTTTATTTCATGGCGGCCAACCGGTCGGCCAGTTGGTCGGCAATGTCCCACGAAACAACATTGAAGCCCTCTTCAGCAAAGCGGGTTAAAATAAGAGCCCGCTATTTCTGTTTGTGAGTTAAAACATAAACCGTCGCATGTGGATGTTGAGCAACAAACCGATCCCCATCAAAAAGGCCAAGGTGGAGGTGCCGCCGTAGCTTAAAAATGGAAGAGGAACACCGGTCAACGGAATCATCCCCAAAACACCGCCCAAATTGATGAAGAGATGCCAAAAAAGGAGGGAGACGACACCAATAGCTAAAAAAGATCCGAACGGCTCACGAGCTTTGATGGCAATCATCATACCGTTCCAGAGAAGAAAAACATAAAGCCCGAGCATCAGCCAGCCCCCTATCAAACCCCACTCCTCCGCCAACACCGGAAAAATAAAATCGGTATGTTTGTCGGGCAAATAGCGAAGTTTGTTGATCCGCCCTTTCAGATAGCCTTTGCCAAAAATTTGGCCCGAACCGACCGCAATTTTAGATTGGATCAGATGATAACCGCTTTTTTTCGGGTCGGCTTCGGGATTCAAAAATATCCGGATCCGCTCTTTTTGATACGGCCTCAACGCAAACTGATAGGCCAGTCCGCCGCCCAAAAAGATCAAAACCAAAAATCCGATTAACGTGCCCCGTCTTATTTTAGCCACCATCGCCATCGTGCCGAACAGCAGAGGGAAAAAAAGCGAGCTCCCCAAATCTTTTCCCGCGATGACTAAAACAAACGGAAGCATCGTGAGCAGCAACGGTTTGATCAAATCTTTAAAACCATAACCGGCGGACAAAGGGTTATCGCTGAAATATTTTGCCAGAACAAAAATCAATCCGATTTTTGCAAATTCGGAAGGCTGGATGGTAAAAGGTCCGACACCGAGCCAGCTTCTGTGCCCGCTGACCACTTTGCCGACAAACAAAACTAAAAGGAGAAGGATCAGCACGAAAATATAAAAATAGGTCCCTAATTTGTCCCAGAGTCGATAATCCATCGTCACAAGAAAAAGCATCAAAAAAATACCGATCACAAACCATAATAGTTGATACCAAAAAAGGGTCAGCACACCCCCTTCCCCCCAAAAACTCAGGGCACTGTAAAGATTGACGAGCCCCAATGTCATCAGAGACAAGGTGACCCACCACAGAGACCAGTTAAAGTTTTCCAGAATCTTTCGCTTCATTTTTTTGATTTTGCGACGTTTCCAAATAAGTTTTAATCAAATCTCCCGCCAACGGAGCGGCGGCTGAAGAGCCGTGGCCACCATGTTCCACGAGCACGGCCACCGCAATAACCGGATTTTCAGCCGGCGCAAAGGCAACAAACCATGCATGGTCTTCGCAGGAATTGCTGACACATCCTTTTCCGAGAGAAACCACCTGCGCTGTTCCGGTTTTCCCCCCCATTGGAATTTGCAAAAGGCTCAGACGGTGCGCTGTCCCCTCTGAATTTCCGACAACACCAACCAAAGCCTCTTTGACCTGTTCCAATATTTTCGGATCGAGTTTGGTCTCTTCTTTGTTCGAAACCGGCCCTAACGGTTTCAGTTTTTCTTCTTCCGTAGAACCGGGGGCAATTTTGCTCAGCACCAAATAGGGACGTATCGCTTGTCCCCCATTCACCACTTTTGAAACCATCACGGCCGCTTGGAGCGGCGTTACGAGATCATAACCCTGACCGATCGAAATCGAAAGGGTTTCCCCGTCCTGCCACGGCTCTTTCCGATATTTTAATTTCCATGCCGATGTGGGGATCAGTCCCCCCTTTTCATCGGGGAGATCAATGCCGGTTGGGTTTCCCAAACCGAAGGCACGCGCATACTTTGCCAGACGATCGACGCCCAATCTCAGACCCATCGTGTAATAGTAGACATCGCAGGAGGCGACGAGGCTTCTGAAGAAATCGACGAGGCCATGCCCGCCCGCACGCCAACATTTGAAATAGCGGTTTCCAAAATTCAAACCGCCGCCGCAATGAATCTTCTCATCCGGTTGCACAACTTTTTCGTGCAACGCCGCCGTCCCATTGACAATTTTGTAGGTGGAACCGGGGGGATAAGTGCCTTGAATAGCCCGGTTTAGCAAAAACTTTTCCGGTCGCATCGAAATTTCCTGCCAATATTCATTTCCATATTTTCCCCCCAACAAATTCAGATCGAACGAAGGGGCCGAATAGAGCAGTAAAACGGCCCCATTACGCGGATCAAGGGCCACAGCGGCGCCGGCTTTTCCCTTGAAATAATCGCGCGCCACTTTTTGCAGCCGGCCGTCGAGAGTCAATTTGAGATTTATTCCATTCACCGGTTTTTTTTCAGTCAGTTCTTCCTCAATAGCGGGATAACTGATCTCTCGTCCGACCGCGTTCACGACTTTTTGCTGAAAACCATCATCACCGCGCAAGGTCAAATCCCAAACCTCTTCGAGACCCCGAATACCGATCTGATCTCCCCGTTCATAAATGCCGGGCCATTTTTTCTGAACCATCTTCAAGCGGTTCGCATCGATTTCACGCACATAACCCAAGACATGGCTTGCGATATCCCCTTCCGCGTATTCCCGTTCATAGCGGAGCTGCACGTCGACCCCTTTCAAATCGGAATCTTCTGATAAATTTTCCCACGGATTTTTGTGCGCTTTGATCCAACTGACCGTATCCATCGGGACATCTTTTAAAATGGCAATCGGTTCATAAGCCGGCCTTTTGAAATGTTCGGCCCATTTTTCTTTCAATTTTTCGACAGGGATGTTGAGGTGTTTTTCCAGCGTCTCAAAAACTTTTTCCGGGCTGGTTACATATTGCGGAATCATAACGAGATCAAATGCCGGCCGGTTTTCCACAAGAGGAATGCCGTTCCGATCGAGCATCATCCCGCGCAGGGCCGGTTCCACAATTTCACGGATGCTGTTTTCTTCGGAAAAAAGGCGGTAAAATTTTCCACGAAGGACCTGCAAATAGTAAAGCCGCAAGGCAATCGCTCCCAATATCAGTAGGATCACAACTAGAAACCGTTTCAGCCGCGGTTCCAACTCCTGATGAAAATTGTGCGAAAGTTGCATATCAACGTTTCAAAAAAATATCTTTCTCTTCAACCAATTCTTTCGTTGTAAAAGCCGTGTACCGCGACAGCAATGGAATCCAAAAAAGGCCGACCGCGGCATCCAAAACGGCGTGCCAAAAAAGCATCCCCCGATAGACGTTCAAAGATCGTGATAAGCCTAAAGTAATGACGCCGTGCAAGAGACTCAAAAAAGCAACCCAAAAAAAATGGGACAACGGTGTTTGAAACAGAATTTTGTTCCGGAAAAAACGGATCCAGCCAAAAAGAATCCCGAAAGACAAAAGAGAGGTCCCGAAAGAACTGACCGAAACGGCATCAAGCAAAATGCCCAACATCAGGGTGCAGAGCAACCCAATCCGCCAGCCCTGATAAAATCCGAGATAAATCACCGCGAGCATCACAAAATGCACAGGAATTTGCCAGACACTTTTGACCGCAATCACAAAAACACCATACAAAAACATTAAAATAAAAAGTTTCATGGTTTCAACAGGACAAGTACTTCTTCAATCTGACTGAAATCGACCATCGGCACCACTTCGGCATCGGCAAAAATTCCGAATGGGTTGTTCGTAATCTTGTGGATCGCCCCGACGGCAATCCCTTTCGGAAAAAGCTGATCCAGACCCGATGTAATGAGCAGGTCTCCCTTCTGGATGTCACTCGTCTGTGTGACATATTCGAGCCGGCTTAAAAAAAGTCCCGGCCTCAAGGAGACATTTTTTGCAACACCGACCAAAATACCCCGCACCCGGGAACGCTGGTCAAACACATCGACATTCATCGCCGGATCGGTAATCAGCAGTATGATGGCATGATCGGAAAAAACCGGACCGACTTTTCCGACGAGACCAGCAGTAGAGACAACAGGCATATCCGGCTTGATCTGATGTTTGGCTCCTTTGTTGATAATAATTGTTTTGAATTCGGTCTGGGGATCATAAGCCACCACCTTGGCCGCAACAACCGGCAGAGCCAGTTCGCGCTGCAAATCCAAAAGCCGGCCCAACCGTGCATTTTCCTGTTTCCATTCCTCAAACTGGACTAATTGTTGCCGAAGCTGATCGGTTTCTTGGGCAAGTTGCTCATTCCGTTTGGCAACACCGACCAAATAAAAATAATGTTTCCAAACATCTTCCGTACGGTAAGAAACCCACGAAAAAAGGGAGATCGCCGGAGAAGCAGCATTGAAGGCCCACTGTTCATACCAAGGGGCCCGGCGCACTTTGCCGGATAATAAAGATATAAAGAAGAGAACCAAAAAAACAGGAATCAAAAATTGCCACGAGGTTTTCAGCTTTGGTTTGAGCACGCTTTTAAGTCACGGTGATTCCCTTGAGCACATCCAACTGATCGAGCGCCTTCCCGGAACCGAGCACCACGCAACTGAGCGGATCATCGGCGATCGTCACGGGAAGCCCCGTCTCTTCGCGGAGCAGCACATCGAGATTCCGAATTAAAGCCCCGCCGCCGGTCAGCACAATCCCTTTGTCGACGATATCGGCCGCCAGTTCGGGCGGTGTTCTCTCGAGCGTAATTTTAACCGCCTCCACAATCGCATTGATCGGTTCCAAAATCGCTTCACGAATCTCTTCCGAATTGACGGCCAACGTCTTGGGAACACCGGCCACCAGATCACGTCCTTTGATCTCCATTGTTTTGATTTCACCATCAGGATAAGCGGTGCCGATATTGATTTTGATTGTTTCGGCCGTCCGCTCTCCGATCAGCAAATTGTATTTTCTCTTCAGATATTGGATGACGGCCTCATCCATTTTGTCGCCGGCCACGCGAATCGATTTGGAAAAGACAATGCCGGCCAGAGAAATAACCGCTACTTCCGTGGTGCCGCCGCCGATATCGACCACCATACTTCCCGACGGTTCGGTGATCGGAAGCCCTGCGCCGATCGCGGCCGCCATCGGCTCTTCAATCAGATAGACTTCTCGCGCGCCGGCCCCCTCGGCCGATTCACGGACCGCCCTTTTTTCCACTTGGGTGATCCCAAACGGAATGCAAATCATGATGCGCGGACGAATCAAGGTTTTTCGATTGTGCGCCTTCCGAATAAAATAGCGGAGCATCGCTTCACAAACTTCAAAGTCGGCAATCACCCCGTCTTTCATCGGCCGAATGGCTTCGATCATTCCGGCAGTGCGGCCGAGCATCTCTTTGGCTTCGCGGCCAACGGCCAAAACACGCTTGATGCCGCGCATATCTTTCTGCACGGCAACCACGGAAGGCTCATTCGCAACAATGCCGCGTCCTTTTACATAAACCAACGTATTCGCTGTCCCCAAGTCGATTGCGAGATCGTTGGAAAACAGCCCAAAAAGTGCGTCGAGAATCATGGACGGTGGAACTAACAGAGTAGAAATAAAAGATCAAGTCCCCATTCATTGACAACCCCTTCTAAAAAATTTACAAACAGAAAGCAGATGAGAAAAAGGTCTTTTTTATTTGTTGCGGCTCTTTTTTGCCTGATGGCCCCTCCCCTTTTTGCCCAAGAAGAGGCCGATATCGTGGCGGAGGAAGCTGTCTCGAAGAAACCCTATTATTTTCAGGTCGAGTCCGATTTTTACTCCCGCTATGTCTGGTATGCCCTTGCCGCCAGTGAAGGGCCGGTTTGGCAGCCCTCTGCCAGTTTCGGCTTTTACGGTTTTAAGTTTACTGCTTGGGGGAATTTTGTCCTCAATAATGAACCGAATCAAGGCCAATTCAACGAAGTCGACCTCATTTTCCAATATGAAAATATTTTTCACAAACTGGGTTATCTCTTTTCCGTCGAGGGAGATATGTTTCCGCACGGCAATCCCAAATCGCTCGATGCCAGCAACGCCACATTAAAAACCAATGCCCGTTTTACTTATCCCGTCGGGCCTCTCCAAATTTTTACCGATTTTGCCGCCCTTTTCGTCTCCGTGGAGGGGGGGGTGTACGGCGATCTCGGAATAGAATGGACCGCCCCTCTTTCAAAATATTTTTCAGTCGATACCTGGTTTTTATTCGGCATCGGAGATGAAAAATTTAACCGGACCCACATTGCCGATATAGGAACAAGCCCCAACCTTCTCGATTATGCCCTCCTGTTTTCATGGAATCCCGACAAACACTGGACGCTGACCCCTAATTTTCACGTCAGTTATCTTCTCTTTGAACCGGTTCGTGCCGCTCGTCCGCACCAGACTCAAATCTGGGGCGGTCTCCAAATGGCTTATCTGTTTTGATGCATTGACGCTCACCCCATTTTTGGTTAGAACTTTGGCATGCTTGAGATCGTTCGAAAACATATCGGGTGGGGGCTCAAAGTTATTTTGGCGGTTACGATTGTCACGTTCGTTTTTTTCTTCGGCTTCAATCAACTGTATCGCCAAACTCAGGATGCAACGGCTATCAAAGTCGGCAAACAATCGATCCTGTTTGCGGAACTCCGTATCGCCTATGACAGTCAGGTCGATCGTTTGAGAAAATCGATGAAAGACGGCGAGATCCCTGATTTCTTACTCAAAAGCCTCAAGGAATCGGCCCAGCGCCAGCTCATAACCCAAAGTCTGATCGATCAGTTTGCCCATTCGCACGGTTTTAAGGTGATAGATGAAGAATTGCGCGACAATATATTGAAAGATAAGGATTTTGATCCGGTCGCTTATAAAAACTTTATCCGTAATTTTTACAATCGCTACGGCCTCTCTTATGAGGATTTGATCCGCAAAGAGCTTCTTTTGAACGATTTCCAAAGTTGGGTTCAAAAAGTGGAACCGATCGATGAAGAAAAAGGTGAAATACAATGGACTTTTGAAACGGTGGCCTTTCCAAAAGAAAAAAAAGGGGCCGCTTTCGAGGCCCAAAAACTCTGGAGCTTGGGCAAAGAAGCGAATCCCCTTTTAAAACAAAACAAATTGGCGGCCGAAAAGGTGGGACCGATTGCTTTGGACGAACATAAAAAAGTTTTTGGCGGCCAATTGAAACGGGAAGATTATGCGAAAATATTTGCATTAACCAGACCGAAAAGCGGGCCTCTGGAGCCCTTTGTAAATCAAGATGAATTTTTGGTTGTGCGGCTTCTGGAAATCAAAAAACCGGGCCGGCAGAAGCCCGAAAATAAAGAGACGTATCTCCCCCATTTCAGAGTAACCGACTCTTTCTTCCGCGCTTTTGCCGACAAAACAAAAGTAGAATCGTTTATCAAAGCAGACGATTTGTGACACACAAAACCGATCCGAAATTTTTGGAAACGCTCTGGCAAGCCGGCGGCGAGGTTTACGAAGTGGGGGGACCCGTACGCGACCGTCTTCTGGGCATCCCTCACAAAGACAAAGATTATCTCGTTCGTTTGATCCCGATGGAAAAATTGAAAAAGTTCCTGAGCCCTTTTGGCAAAGTGGCCGTGGTCGGAAAAATGTTCGGTGTGTTGAAATTTTCACCTTACAACGAGCCCGAAACCACGCTCGATATCGCACTGCCGCGCAAAGAGCGCTCCACCGGCGTCGGCCACCGCGATTTTGAAGTCGATTTTGATCCGAGGCTGATCGTGGAAGAGGATCTCGGACGCCGCGATTTTACAATCAATGCAATGGCCCTCAATCTGAAAACAGAAAAAATCATCGATCCGTTTGGCGGCAAAAAAGATCTCGACGCCAAAATCCTGCGGATGGTTTTTGACAAAGCATTTGAAGAAGATCCATTGCGACTGATCCGCGCGGTGCAATTTGCGGCCCGCTTCGATCTGACCATAGAACCGAAAACCTTCGAGTCGATGAAAACAAACGCCAAGCTCATCACCACCGTTTCGGCCGAAAGAATCATCGAAGAGATCCGAAAACTTTTTTTGGCCAAAAAACCGTCCCTCGGTCTTGAAATCCTGCGCCAAACGGGGCTTCTCCAATTCCTTTTTCCGGAAATGGAAAGACTGATCGGCATAGAACAGGACAAACGACCGGGGGACGATGTCTACCAGCATACCCTGCGTGTTTTGGATGCCGCGCGGGAAGATGCCTTTTTGGAAAACCCGGGCGACTTAGAGCTTCTTCTGGCTGCGTTATTTCATGACACCGGCAAGGCGGCGACGCGAAAATATGACAAGGCCAAAGACAGAATTGTTTTTTACAGCCATCAACTGGTTTCAAAACGGATTGTCCGAAAATGGATGCAACGGATGCAAGTTACAAACATCGGCATCAACCCGCAGCATGTGGAAACATTGGTGGAGCATCACATGTTTGAAACCAAATCCTATTTCACCGATAAAGCTATTCGGCGGTTTGTCCATAAAGTGGGAGAAGATTTGATTTACAAACTGCTCGATCTCCGTCTGGCCGACAACCGCGGCGGCAAACACCCGAAGTCGGTCAATGGGGTTGTGAAAATGCGCGATCGCGTCCGGACGGAGTTGGCTAAAAAGCCGCCGTTCGGCCCGAAGGATTTGGCTGTCACCGGACATGATTTGATGGCGATCGGTATTGAAGCCGGTCCCCGCATGGGGCAGATTATCAAGCAGCTAGTGGAGCTCGTTTTGGACGATCCGGGCTTAAATACCAAAGAAAGATTGTTGGAAATTGCAAAAAATATCCGGGATACAGCGGGAGTAAAAAATGAAAAAGAAAAAATCAAAAAAACCGCGCAAAAAAAAGGGCGATTGGGAGCTTAAGGATTTTGTCACATCGGTTGATGCCGTTATGCAACAGCAGGAAAAAAGCAACCCCGCCATCAAGCAAGTGCACGCCCAACTCTCCCCCGATTGGAAACGGGTGAGCCATCATGTAGCGCGTCTGCTGAATCTGTCGGATGAAACCGAAATCGAAAAACTGCGCGAAGAGATTGTGGCCGAAGGCGAAATCGCCACCCGTGTTTTGATCGATTTTATCTTGGCGATCAAAAATCAGACGAAAGTTTAATGGCATTTTCAAGTCCGAACGGCTCCGAACGCAAACGGCGGAGAGTGGTAATGTGTGCGCCACAGCCGAGTTCTTTGCCGATGTCGTGAGCCAGTGAACGGACATAAGTCCCGGAAGAACAACGGCATTTCAACGTGATATCAGGCAGGACGGCGTCCACCATTTTCAAAAAATAAATCGTCACTTTTCTGGGGTCGGCTAAAACCGGTTTTCCCTGCCGGGCCAATTTGTAAAGTGGCTGGCCGTTTTTTTTGATGGCGGAAAATGCGGGAGGCCTCTGCAAAATTTCGCCGCGGAATTTTGTAAGGAGAGGAAAAAGCCGCTCCAGCGCATCTTCCGGCACGGCACACTCCGAAATAATTTTTCCTTCACTGTCGTAGGTGTCGGTTGCAACACCCAACTTCATCGTAAATTGATATTCTTTATCCTTCCCCAAAAAAATGGATTGCAATCGGGTGGCTCCATCCAGAAGCAAAATCAAAACACCGGTTGCCAAGGGATCCAGTGTTCCGGCATGCCCCACTTTTTTGAGTCCCATTTCCCTTTTAAAAAATTGGCAGATATCGTGAGAGGTGGGGCCGGAGGGTTTGTCGATCACGAGAAGTCCATCCATAACTACAACGCCTTTCCAACCGCATTCTCAATCTGCAATTTGGCTGTCGGCAAATCGGCATGGATAATACAACCGGCCGCATGTTTGTGCCCGCCGCCGCCAAATTGTTTGGTAATCTTTGAGACATCGACTTTCAATTTCGAACGCAAACTGATCTTGATCTGGCCCTCTTTCATCTCGCGATAGAGGGCAGAGACCTCCACACCGGCAATCGAGCGGGGGTAATTCGCAAATTCATCGGACAAATCTTCGTGCGCCTCCACGGTTTGCAGCATCTCCCGGGTGACGTCCATCGAGGCAAATTTCCCATTGAAGCCGATATGCAGTGATTTTAATGAAAGCCCCAACAACCGATAACGGACCACCGGATTATTTTCCTCCAAATTTCTGGCCACGAGCCACGGGTTAGCCCCCTCACGCAACAGTTCCGCGGCCAAATCAAAAACAGCAGCCGTCGTGTTAGAATAACGAAACGAGCCGGTATCCACCGTTAATGTGCAATAAATTAAATTGGCGATATCGGCGCTTTTGTTCAAGCGCATCTTTTTCAAAAGGGACCAAATTACACAGCCGGTCGATGCCGCCTTCGGGTCGATGCAATCGATATCCCCGACCGGCGCATCGAGCAGATGGTGATCGATACAAATCAGCGCTTTAAATGTTTTTGACTCAACCGCATCGGCAAACTCTTTACTGATTCTTTTTGGCTGTGCGCAGTCGACCATAATGGCGCAATCGAATTTTGCCGCGGGAAAAATATTCGTCAGTTGTCGGATCCCCGGAAGAAATTTGAGATTATAGGGGACATCATCACGATTATAAACCGCAATCCGTTTTTTGAGTTTTTTGAGGGACATTCCAAGGGCCAAGGCAGAACCGATCGCATCCCCATCGGGATGATAATGACCCACAATCAAAAAACTTTTGTACTGTTGGATGGCTTTGATGACGTTTCGCATGTGCAAGAGTTTTACAACGTTTGGGCCGTCTCTTCCAACATAAAGGCTTCGATCATATCCCCCTCTTTGACATCGTTGAAATTTTCGATCCCGATACCGCATTCCATGCCGCTGGAAACTTCTTTGGCATCGTCTTTGAAGCGTTTGAGAGAGGCAATCTTCCCTTGATAGACAATGGTTCCATCGCGAATCAAGCGAACCGTAGCGCTCCGGCGGATGGTCCCCTCGGTAATCCCGCAACCGGCGATGGCTCCCACTTTGGAAATTTTGAAAACCTGCTTGACCTGTGCGCGACCCAAAAATTTCTCGGTCACCTTCGGTTTGAGCAGACCTTCCATCGCCTTTTTGACATCATCCAGCATTTCATAAATAATCGTATGGATGCGGATATCGATCCCCTCTTGTTCCGCTAACGCGCGGGCTTTTCCTTCGGGGGCCACATTGAATCCCAAAATGACAGTTCGTGAAGCACGGGCCAGCATCACATCGCTTTCAGTAATGCCTCCGGTTCCACAATGCAAAATTTTCACGCTCACTTTATCGGTGGAGAGTTTTTGCAACGCAGAGAGGATCGCCTCGGTGGAGCCGGCCACGTCAGCCTTGACGATGAGAGGCAATTCGTGCGCCTCTCCTTTGGCAATTTGTTGCTGCAAATCTTCGAGCGAAATTTTGGCGGTTTTGACCAGTTCCGATTGACGTTTTTTGGTGAGCCTTGTCTCAATAATCCTTCTGGCATCGCGTTCGTCTTCCACCACAAAAAATTCTTCGCCCGCTTCCGGAACGGTATCTAACCCCACCGCTTCAACCGGTTTGGAAGGAGCCGCTTCTTTCACCGAAGCGCCATCGGCCTGTGTCATCGCGCGGATGCGGCCATAGCTGGTTCCGGCAACGGCGTAATCGCCGGTCTTCAAAATTCCTTTTTGTATCAACACCGTGGCCACAGGGCCACGACCCCGATCGAGTCTCGATTCAATAACAACCCCTTTGGGGATCCCCGCAAAATTGGCTTTGAGCTCTTTGACCTCGGCGGTCAAAAGAACCATCTCCAATAATTCGTTCAGACCTTGCCCTGTTTTGGCGGAGGTCGGAACACAAATCACATCGCCGCCCCATTCTTCCGGAACCAAACCGTGTTCCGTCAGGGCCCGTTTCACTTTTTCGGCATCCGCCTGCGGTTTGTCGATTTTGTTGACCGCAACGATGATCGGAACACCTGCCGCCTTCGCATGATCAATCGCCTCAATGGTTTGCGGCATGATTCCATCGTCCGCCGCCACAACCAAAATAACAATGTCAGTCACTTGAGCACCACGCGCCCTCATTTGCGTAAAGGCTTGGTGGCCCGGTGTATCGATAAAAGTAATCGTCCCTTTCGGCAACACAACCTCATAGGCACCGATATGTTGTGTGATGCCGCCCGCCTCTTTCTCGGTCACCTTTGTTTTGCGGATGGCATCCAAAAGAGAGGTTTTCCCATGATCGACGTGGCCCATTACGGTGACGACCGGCGGCCGCAGTTTTAATTCTGTTTTTTCCGTGGTCCCCTCTTCTTGAAAAACCGCCTCTTCGTTGAAAGCGGTATGCATCACTTCGTAACCGTAATCGGTTGCAATCAACGTGGCCGTATCGACATCCAGAGATTGATTGGCGGTAACCATCGTCCCAAGCTGCATCAATTTCTTGATGATCTCGGAGTTTTTGATCCCCATTTTTTGCGATAATTCCGAAACGGTGATCGCCTGCTCCACGCGGATCACCTTCTTGGTTGATTTTGTTTCGGTCAATGTTGTCTTTTTGAATTCACGCCGCGGGTGTTTTTTGCGCCGACCGACTGCCAAACTCGGCTCAAAAACACGCTCAACGGTCGGCTCCCACGTCTCTTCCGTCTCTTCAGTGGTCCCCCCCAACGCCTGTTGGGCAAATTGTTTCAAACCACCGGCCCTCTGGATATCTTCCAATTCCAGTTCGGCTTTCGATTTTTTCTTTTTTGGGGCAACAACCTTTTTGAACTTTTCCTCTTTTTCCGTTGTGGGTAGAATGCCGGCGGCTTCTTCTGTTTGGGTTCCGGTTTTGGGTTGCGACGGCGTCGGCGGCAGTTGAATCTCCCCCACTTGTCTCAAACCGATTTGCGGAGCTCCTTCTTGCGATTTTTGTGCCGTCGGAGGGGCCCCGCTTTTTTGCGACGCGGCCGGTGTCGAGGCAAGCGGCGGCGTTGCCGGCTCTTCTTTGGCACGACGCCGAATGACAGTCGGCTTGACCCTCTTTTCATCCACTGTTTTTTTGTCCGGAGTATTCATGGCTTCAATATTATTCCGTCTTTTTCGTCTCTTCCTCTGTTTCCGCGGCTTTTTTCTCTGCGACCTCTTCTATTTTCGGCCCCTCTTCCTTTGGGGGTTCCGTCTTGAAAATACTCTCTTTTGCCAATTCCGCAATCAAGGCATCGGTGGAAACCCCATCCTGCAAGGCTTTTTGCGCCGCGCCCTGAATCTCTTTCAATTTTTCAGCGCCGACACCGGGGACCTCTTTGAACCGTTCCCAATCGACATGCCCAATATCTTCAAAGGTTCTGTAACCGTGAGCATACAAAATAATGGCGGTACTGTCATCCACACCCAAAACCTTGACCAACACCGCTTTGCAACGGTTGGCCTGTTCTTGCACCCGTGTTTCACTGTAAACATCGATATTCCATCCGGTCAGTTGCGCCGCCAGACGGACATTTTGTCCTTTACGACCGATGGCAAGCGAAAGCTGATCATCCGGGACAACCACTTCCATGGAACGTTCTCTCTCTTTGATGATGACCTTGACCACCTCCGCCGGCGCAATCGCATTGCAGACAAAACGAGCCGGGTCTTCATCCCACATTACAATATCGATTTTTTCTCCCTTCAGTTCCTGTACGACACTCTGCACGCGGGAGCCTTTCACACCGACACAGGCCCCGACCGGATCGACATCCGAATCTTTGGAAGTGACCGCGATTTTGGCGCGAACACCGGGCTCTCTCGCGACACTTCTGATTTCGACCGTTGCATCAGAAACTTCGGGGGCCTCCATTTCAAATAATTTGCGGACAAGATTGGGATGGCGCCGCGACAAAACGATCATCGACCCGCGTGCGTGGGGATTGATCTCCACGAAAAAGGCCTGAACACGATCGCCCATTTTATAATGTTCAGTCGGCACCTGTTCGGTTCTCGGAATCACAGCCTCGGAACGACCGAGGTCGATGATCAAATCCCCTTTTTCATAACGACGCACAATACCGGTTACCAGTTCACCGACACGGTCTTTGTATTCATTATAGATGAGATCCCGCTCGGCATCGCGGACCTTCGTGATGATCACCTGTTTGGCGGCCTGAGCGGCAATACGACCGAACTCGGAGGAATCCATTTTGACACCGATCGAATCCCCCATCTGGACATCGGGGTCGAGCTCTTGCGCCTCTTTCCATGTCATCTGCGTATTGGGATCGGTGATCGGATCGGCAACGGTTTTGAATTGAAACAGTTCGATTTCTACATTGTCGGGATTGTAATGGGCTTCCAGTTCTCCCAAGTGGCCCCATTTTTTCCGGGCCGCGCTGAGGAAAGCCGATTCAATGGCTTCGATTAATTTTTCTTTGGGGATATTTTTGTCTCTCGAGATTTGGTCTAAAACTCTGTCGAGTTCGACGAACATTTTATTTTTTGGACCCGTCTTGGACTTTTGTTTAGCCCTTGGCTTTGCCGATTTTACCGGCTTTACCTCTTTTGTTTCTTTTGTCTCTTTGGCGATGGTTGTCATAAATTCTCCTTCAGTTTTGCTTTTTTTATGGCTTCAAGCGGGATGATCCATTCTTTATCTCCGTCTTGAACCGCAATTTTGCCTTCCTGTATCTTCTTCAGTTGCACCCTTGCAAAATGGTGCCGCCCATCAATCGGAAAAAGGGTTTGAACGCTGACCCATTTCCCCTGAAACCGTTCAAAATCTTTAGGACGCCGAAGGGGTCTGTCAATGCCCGGAGAAGAGACCTCCAGCGAATAAGGGCCGGGCATGATATCGGCTACATCCAGCTCGGCTTCCACGACCCGAGAGACCCTTTCACAATCGGCTATCGAAATCGGACCTTCTTCGTGATCGATGTAGAGTCTCAAAATCCAGCGCCCATGCTCAAAAGCATATTCTCTTTCAATGAGCTCAAACCCCAAACTCTCCAAGATCGGAGACAACAAAACTTCAATCTTTTCAAGAATTGCTTTGAAATTCATTGCAAAAAAAAAGCGGGCACTGACGCCCACTTTCATTCCCGCTAAAAACGGGAGGAGAGCTAACATACCACTTTAAATATGGCAAGGGGTTTGATAGTGGACCGTGGACCATGAGACTCGGAATAGTCCCCTACTCCAATGCCAAACCCCTGATTGCGGGCCTCGATTGCCCGATCTTCGAGGCCCCCCCTTCCCAATTACCTTCTTTAGCCGGCCCCGACGACATTATTCTGGGTCCTATCGTGGTAGCCTTTGAAGATCCCTCATTATATATATTAGAGGGAGCGGGGATCGGAAGTTTTGGACCTGTTGAAACAGTAAAGTTATTCTTTAACAAACCAATGGATGTCATTCCCGCCCCGTGTCCATGCACGGGGCAGGCTCCAGCGGGAATCCAGTTTCTTCAGGAGATTCGCTCGATTTCTTTGGATGGAGAATCGAAGACTTCTGCGGCTTTATTGAAAGTTTTGTTGAATGAAAAATACAAACTTTCACGAGGTATCCGGTTCCTCGTGAAGTATCAATGTGACGCCTCTTTACTCATTGGCGACAAAGTGTGGGAACAAGGCGACAAACCCTCCCTCGATTTGGGCCAGGCATGGACCGAATGGACCAACCTTCCGTTTGTATATGCCTGCTGGATGACGAAAAATCCCGACATCGGTCGGGAATGGAAACCGAAACTGATCGCCCTTGCAAAAAAGAATTTGGGAAATTTGGAAAAAATTTCTAACGATCCAAAACTACTAAAATATTGGCGCCGGCTTTGCTACGAACTGGGCCCCAAACAAAAAGAGGGGATCGGGCTTTTTCAAAAATATTGGGCTGAGATAGAAAATAAGCCGATTCTAAAATTAAACTGGATTTAAAGACATGATCCTCAAAGCACCGTACATTGTGACGATGGAGGGACCGGTTCTGAAAGACCATGCGATTTGGGTTGAAGGAGAAAAAATTGTCCGCATTGCGCCGCAAAAAGAATTTTCGAAAAATGGAGAAATCGTCGATTTTCCTAACACCATTCTTTTACCCGGCCTGATTAACTGCCATTGTCACTCGGAGCTTTCGCAACTACCGGAATCTCTTCCTTATCCCGGTTCGTTTGTTTTGTGGATCGATCAACTCACGCGCCTTAAATTGCAAATGTCTCCGACAGATACGGAAGCAGGCATTAAAACGGGAATCCAAAAATTGCTCGAGGGGGGGACAACAACGGTTGCCGATCATATGAGTATCGGTACGGATCTGAAACCACTACTCGATTCGCCTCTAGAGGGTATTATCTATATCGAAATTTTAGGGGTGGAAAAGCAGAGGGCGGAAAATTTTTATCAACAGGCATTGAAAATCCAAAAAACAAAAGATGACAAATTCAAAATTATTCCGACGCCCCATGCCCCCTATTCTCTTTTGCCCGAAATTTTTGCCGCAGTGGCATCAACAGACCAACCTTTATCTATTCATATCGCCGAAAGCGCCGAAGAGTTTTTGCTGTTTCAGGAAAATGCAGGGCCTCTCTTCGAGTTTTTGCAACTCAAAGGGAAAACGCCGCCGGCAAATAAGGAGACGCCGGTCCATTATCTGGAACGGTTGGGATTATTCCCCGATCGTTGCATGGTAATTCACGGCAATTATTTGGAAGATGCCGACATGACAATAGTGTCGCGCAGAAAGGCCAGCGTCGTCCATTGTCCCGGAAGCCATGCTTATTTTGAACAGGACCGGTTTCCACTTGGATTTTTTCTCGATGCCGAAATCAATGTGGCATTGGGAACCGACAGTCTCGCTAGCAACGAAACTTTAAGCATGCTGCGACAGATGCAGATGGCGCTCAAAAATTATTCCGAGCTGACCCCTGAATCCGTTTTGAAAATGGCAACGGTCCATGGCGCAAAAGCCCTCTTGCGCGAAAACGAAATCGGCACTCTGAAAGCCGGCAAACTGGCGAACATCATCGGCGTCCCTTTCCGAAACGCCGGCAGATCAGCATATGACAACATCTTGCTGTCAGAAATCGCTTGCTTTTCCATGATTCGCGGGATAGTAGCACGGGGCATATGTTAACAGGTAACATATGCAAGCTTGAAAAATTAAAAGGAGGCCAACATGATTGTAGATTGCGATTTCTCTTGTTACAAAATCGGTCGCCAACTTGACATCAATGGTGATGGCACAACAGATGGGGTCAACATTCTGGCCATGCATGGAGGACATTGTGATGAAGGGCCGAAGGCCAGCGCTACTTTTGTAAACCAGTACAACCACTGGAATACAGTGTATGCAAAAATATCTGAAGAGCACCCTGCCGTTCCCAAGGGGGTCTATCGTTTCGCGGATAACTGCGGCATCATCCCCTCTTTGAAAAAGGGACCGGGAAAAGACGAGGCCTCTTTCTCTGTAGGAGAATGGGCCCTCTGGTATGGAAATTGGGTCGAGGTGCAAGGCTTCGTTGTCGATCTCAAACAGAAAGATTTTTCGGTTGCTTTTCGCGGCGCAGAAATTTTAACCGATACCGGTTCCAAATTGACAGTCCCGCTGGCCGAACTAGAAACCGCACCGGCCTTCGATAAATAAAAAAGGAGGATAATATGATTGCGGGTGGAAAAGACATAAAGAACGTAAAAACCGAATACCCAAAAGCAAACATTGTTGAAGGAAAAGCATACAACTTCAAAGATAAGAGATTTAATCCTATCGGCAAGGGATTTGCAGTTGATTTAGACAAAGACAATAAGATCGATTTTTTCATTTTAAGTGACAGTATATTGCCTTCAACAGATACAATTTATAACTGGAAACCCTCTTATATCTTTCACGAAAAATCATTTGAAAAAGACGCGTGTGATACATTCATTCCAGAGAAGAGGTGCTGGGAATCGTCCCCTCCATTTAACGTAAGAAGCTGGACACCTCGCAAAAAAGCCGGCTCCTTGTAACTATTGCCATCTTTAAAGGGTATGCTATAGCCCTCCCATGCCGTTCAACTCGCTTAAAAGTTTTGTCGATTTTTTGGAAGAACGTGGCGAACTCAAAAAAATCAGGACAAAGGTCAGCCCCAAACTCGAAATCACCGAAATTGCCGATCGCTTTGTTAAAAAGGGAGATGGCCCTGCCCTTTTGTTTGAAAATGTTGAAGGCTCCGCATTTCCGGTTTTGATAAACGCCTTGGCCTCGGAAAAAAGGATGGCGTGGGCGTTGGGTTGCGAAAAATTGGACGATTTGGCCGACGAATTATCTCAGTTAATCAAGACACAACCGCCGCAAGGGCTTCGCGACAAAATGAAAATGATCCCGAAGCTGGCGCAGATCGCCTCGTTCATGCCAAAACGCGCGGTAACCGGCGCTTGTCAGGAAGTGGTGATGAAGGAGGTCGATCTGTCGCAACTCCCCATTCTCACCTGCTGGCCCAAAGATGCCGGTCCTTTCATCACCTTCCCTTTGGTGATCACACAAGACCCCATTACAAAAATTCGCAACATCGGCATTTATCGGATGCAGGTTTTGGATAAAACGTCGACCGCTATGCATTGGCAAATTCACAAAACCGGCCGGCGCCATTTTGAACTCTATCGAGAACGAAAAGAAAAAATGCCGGTCGCGGTGGCGATCGGCGGCGATCCTTCTCTTACATGGGCCGCCTGTGCCCCCCTTCCCGACGGTGTCGATGAATGTTTGATGGCCGGCTTCATCCGAAAAAAAGGGGTTGAGCTTGTGAAGTGTAAAACCAATGATCTTTACGTCCCCGCCGATGCCGATTTTATTCTGGAAGGCACTATCGATCCGCAAGAAGATTTTGTAATCGAAGGCCCTTTTGGCGACCACACCGGTTACTATACCCCGCCGGAATCGTTTCCCCGTTTTCATGTGACCGCCATCACCCATCGCAAAAATCCGATTTATTTTACAACAATCGTCGGCCGACCGCCGATGGAAGATGCCTGGATGGGAAAAGCGGTCGAGCGGATTTTTCTGCCATTATTGAAAATGACTTTTCCGGAAGTCGTCGATATGCATGTGCCGGCGGTCGCCTGTTTTCACAATTTGGCAATTATTTCCCTTCACAAACAGTATCCGGGGCATGCCAAAAAAATGATGATGAGCCTTTGGGGGATGGGACAGATGATGACGAACAAATGTCTCATCATCGTTGATCATGATGTGAATGTGCATAATCTTTACGAAGTGGTCTGGCGCGTCACGAATAATATCGATGCAAAACGAGACATCACTTTTGTTGACGGACCGGTCGATCATCTCGATCATGCTTCTCCCCACCAATTCATCGGTTCCAAAATGGGGATCGATGCCACGCGCAAACTCCCGGAAGAGGAATATTACAGGAGGTGGCCTGATGACGTGGAGATGAATGCCGAAACCAGGACTCGCATTGATGCTTTATGGAAAGATCTGTAAAACAACTCTTCAGCAACATCAGCGGCACTTACGATCTGTTGAATCGGGTTTTGAGTTTTGGCACCGATCAGCGCTGGCGCAAAAAAGGTGTTGCTCTTTTACCCCATGGCAAAGGGGTGTGCGTACTCGATCTGGCAAGCGGGACACTCGACTTGAGTCTGGCTTATGCAAAAAAAGGGGCGGGGGAAATAGTTGCGATCGATTTTGCACTGCCGATGCTGCTGACCGGCCAGCGCAAAACACCGCCGACACTTGATTCACGGATTCACCTTGTTTGCGGCGACGGTCTGCACCTTCCCTTTCCCAATCATTTTTTTGATGCGGCGATGTGCGCATGGGGGATGCGCAATATCCCCAACACGCCGGCGGCATTGAAAGAGATCGCCCGCGTTTTGAAGCCGTCTGGTTCTTTTCTGATTCTCGAATTTTTCAAACCAAGCAAAATAATATCGAAAGTGTTTTCAAAAACATACGGACGCTATGTGATGCCGGCCCTCGGACGCTGGATATCGCGGGACAACAACGCCTATGATTATCTTCGTCGTTCCATCCAAAAATTTTACACGCGTGAGGAATATGAAGAGGTGCTGGAAGACCACGGTTTTGAAATTATTGAGTCGCGCGATTTGACGGGCGGCGTCAACTCCCTCATTTTGGCCAATTGTTATGGAGATTAAAACAAAAAAAATCGTCGTTGCCATTTCGGGGGCCAGCGGGTCGTTGTATGCCAAACGTCTGCTCGACAATCTGGTGCCGACGCAAAACCAAATCGCGATCGTCATGAGCGAACACGCGGCGCAAATTTGGAATGAAGAGCTCGATGGATTCGACATCAAAAAATATGATCGCCCCATTTTTGGCATCAGGGATTTTAACGTCCCTTTCGTAAGCGGTTCCAATGCGTGGGATGCGTGCGTTGTGATTCCGGCCAGCATGGGGATGATCGGCCGAATAGCGCACGGTTACTCGGACGATGTGATTGCGCGCACGGCTGATGTGCAAATGAAAGAGCGCAAACAACTCATTTTGGTGCCGCGTGAAACACCTTATAATTTGATTCACTTGGAAAATATGCGCTTGCTGGCCTTGGCCGGCGCAATGATTTTTCCGGCAACGCCTTCGTTTTATTCCAAACCGAAAACATTGGAAGAAGCGGTCGATACCGTAATCGCCCGAATTTTGGACCATTTGGGTGTAGAAAATACGCTGAGGCAGCGATGGAAAGGGTAGTCCTCAAAATCGGCCATACGTTTGAGATGATCCGGTTTTCTCACTCGATCTTTGCGCTCCCTTTCGCGCTGGGGGCCATGTGTGTGGCGGCAAACGGTTTTCCATCTCCAAAAATTGTCACTTTGATCATTGCGGCGATGATCACCGCCCGATCGGCCGCGATGGCTTTCAATCGTCTGATCGATCTCCCCTTTGATGCGATCAATCCACGGACAAAATCGCGCCATTTGCCTCAAGGAATCTTATCAAAAAAATTTGTCGCAATTTTTACGGGGTCCTGTGCGGCCCTTTTCTTTTTTATCTGCTCTCAGATCAACTCGCTCGCTTTTTTTTTGAGCCCGTTCGCGTTGGCCATTCTTCTCGGTTATTCTTTTAGCAAACGATTTACCCATCTCACTCACTTGTGGCTGGGGGTCTCTTTGGGAATGGCCCCTTTGGCGGCGTGGATAAGCGTCACCGGAGATTGGCCTTGGGGTGCCCTCCCGTTGGGGATGGCGGTCGCTTTTTGGGTGGCCGGATTTGATATTATTTATGCCACGCAAGATTTCGATTTTGACCGGAAAATGGGAATCGGTTCATTGGTGACGCATCTTGGAATCAAAAAGGCGCTGCTTGTATCCCGATTTTTTCACTTATTAAGCCTGCTATTTTTGTTTCAATTTGGGATCATTAACGGTTTGCATCTCATCTATTACATTATGGTCGGCCTCATCGGTTGTGGCTTGTTATACGAACAATCTCTCATCAAACCGAACGACCTCTCCAAAATCAACGCCGCTTTTTTTACAACGAATGGGATTATCAGTCTCCTTTTCTTCGCCGGCATTTTGTTAGAAATTTTCCTTAAAATCTAAAAAGCCCGGTGTTGGGATATCCAAAACAATCCACTCTCCTTTATTTTTGCGGACAATACTTTTGCCGCTTGGGGCATCGGGCGCCGGCGTGCCCTGATAACAGACCGACGGAGAACCGTATCCGATCTCATCGACCAATTTCCCCGCTTCATTTAAAAGTCGGAGACAATCAGGGCCGTTTGGCGGATCGAGCGGTGTTACCCAGTCGGCCGCGGCATTTTTTTTGTTCGCAACGACAAAAAGACCGTCTTCCGCAATTGTGCTGCCGGCCGGAATTTTGACGGTCCCCAACGTCTTCCCATCCGATCCGTTGATCATCACCAGTTGATAACCGCCGATCTCTTTGAACGGTTCACCGTAGAGCTCGACAAATAAATCCGCATCGGCATCGGCGCCAACGGCATCGTAAAAAATTTCATTCAGATAAAGATAGGCCGGCCGCAGATTGGGTGGAGAAACATTCTCCCCGGCCTGTGACGACAAAAAAATCCCCTTGGAATAGAAACTGCTGAAAAAGGGGGTCGGCCCTGTGCCGGGCGTCTGATTGAAAGGGATATGTTCCAGAGAAAGGATTTCCGGTGTTAGCAAAACACCCCAACGACCGGCTGTATCGAAATTTTTTGAGGCGATAAAACGAATCGTCGTTCCCTCATTTGAAATGTCATAACTCCCCTCGGCCCCTTTTATTTCTTCATCAACGACATCCTCCCATAATTGATGGACATTCGGTTCCCCCACCGACAGAGGGGTAACGACAAACGACTTGGCGGTTATTGTTTTTGTGTCGACAGGTTGTGAGAGCCGCACTTCGATCACATTGTTTTCAAAGCCGATGGTTCCATCCGGCGGATTGATGGAGGAAACGACCGGTTGCCTTTGAGGCAAATCATTAAATATTTCCGTTGGCAAACCGCCGCAACCGGAGAAGAACAGACTTGCCATTCCGATAAAAAAGAATCTTTTCATTTTTCCTCCCGTATTGCGGCCCCAAACCAACCGCCGGTTAGGCCATCCAGAACGGCCGTCGTTTCAGCCACTTCTAATTTTTTGAGGGTGATATTTTCTTTCGATTCCCCCATTTTTTTCAAAATGCCGATCTCCTGCAAACCTCTCTCCCGCTTGAAATAGGCTTGCCGCACCTGACTTAAGATCCGCTCCCGTTCGCGCGCCAATTCTCTCGCTTCATTGCTGATGTCGAGATCCTCCTTTGAAAAAAGAAGTTCATCGAGAAACCAGATCGCTTTGACCTCAAAATTATTGTCGCTGTTGTTATTTTGAACCTGTTTTTGTTGTGTGGGACCGACTGTGATGCCGCTCGAATTGACCGCCACCGAATCCTGCACATCGAGATTCACAAAATCCCGAATTCTCCGTTCATAGCCAAATTGAAGCCGAGGCAAGAGGGGCGCTTTGCGAATGTTCTTTTTCCATTTCCCAATTGTTGCGGTATCTAAATGGGCATAAGCGAGGGCTTTTTGAGAAACCTGTTCAACGCTTGGGATATTTTCAGCGGCCCCAAGAGAGACGGCCCAAAAAAGGATGGCACAAACCAGAAGGGGAACTTTCCGCATCATATCTTTTGATAAAAGCAAAAAGGGTGCCAACGTTTTCTCAAAGATATTCCAATAGAGGACTTAAAGCCGACCGATTTGATACAGGACCCCGACCATTTTCGTCACCCGACATAGGAGCATATGGTAGCTGCTATCATATGCTCTCTACCATATGCTCGGTGAGGCAACTTTTTTGAAAGAGCGACGATAATAAGGGTGAGGATACAAATGGCTATTATTCAAATAACCGAGGTGGGGCTTGGCATGATGACTTCGCAAACTTTTTTGAGCGGGGCGTTGTCTAACAACTGCATCGAAGTAGCCGACGCCGATACCGTTGCGCAAATTCAGGGAATAGCCGGTATATTGGGCTCTTCTGCCGGAGAAATGGGGGTCCCTCTTTCCGTCAGCACAGTACAATTAATGCTGGAAAGAAGCCCGACTATTTGGGGGATTGATACCGTTGCAAGAGATATGCAACGCCTTCCGACGGCCCTTTTTCAGAGTGCCGCTAAAAAGACTGAATACCTCTTAAGGACAGCGCCCATCTTGGAAGATCGCGAAACGACACGAGACAGTTTAATCCGATGTATCGAAGCAGAAAGAAGACTCCATGAAGGTAAAATAGAAGGGGATCCCTTCAACCAAAGTGCAGAAATTTATGTAGCCCCTGTTGTGGGGATGGTCTTGGATAACATAATCAGTCATCACCCATCCGATTGGAGCTCTCTCGTCGTTTCAGCGGTTGAAGCCTATCGGGACAAAACGATAGATGCCCTCGTCGAAAATGATCTCGCAACTGCTGAAAGACATTTCGGCGACTTGTTGCAACGAGTTAGTCTGCAAGAAAAAGACCATGCTTCGGCACTTTTTGAAGTGGGAAAGTGGTTTCTGAAAAAAAAAGGGTTTAGAGAGGCCGAATTGGCCCTCATGAAAAGCCTCGCCATTGATGATACCCTTCCCAAAACATGGCTCCATCTTGCTTATGTTTTTAGAGAAAATTTAAAAGAAATAGAGATGAGAAAATGGGAAAATATGAAAACGGCTGTTGACAAAGCCCTCCAACTGGAATGTGAAGTAAATCCTCAAACCCACTTTTTGAAGGGATTGATTCTGTTTGAAATGGGAAGCAAGGTTCTAGCAGAGGTATCCTTTACTCAAGCCCTACATCTGGAAAAAACTCATCCCTCCCCGCGTGACATTACTCTTTCCAGTTTGGCGAAGGATATAAGATCAGGCACACCCCCAATTCATATCTGGCGTGTTGTCTTTGATGTTCCTGCTTGACAATAAAATTGTTTTAAAAAATATTTGTTTCATGTCAACTCGGGTCAAAATTTACACAACCGATTACTGCGGCTATTGCAAACGGGCAAAGACCCTACTGCAATCGAAGGGAATCCCGTTCGAGGAAATCGATGTCACTCATGACGATGCCAAACGAGAATGGCTCGTCAAGACAACCGGCCTAAAAACCGTTCCGCAAATTTTTATCGATGAACAACCGATCGGCGGATTCGACAACCTCTCACAGATGGACAAAGAGGGGAAATTGAAAGGTCTGTGAACTCTAACTCCCTTTGAATGCGCCGACATAAGGCAAAGAGCGATACAACCCCTCCGAATCGAGACCGTAGCCGACCACATAACGGTTCGGAATATCAAAGCCGATATAATCGACACGATTTTTGATCTGCGCACCGGTTTCTTTATATAAAAGAGAACAGACCTTGAGCGAGGCCGGTTTTTTGGTCTCCAGATGTTTGAGCAGATAGCTAAGCGTCCGGCCGGAATCGACGATATCTTCTATCAGCAATACATCTTTACCGGCAATCGGCTGTGTCATGTCGAAATCCATCCGGACAACGCCGGTCGATTGATCTTTTTCATAACTGGAGACCCTCAAAAAATCGCAGGCCAGAGGCATTTTGATGTGACGCACGAGATCGGCCATAAAAATAAAGGCCCCTTTGAGAACCCCCACCACCACCAGTTGTCTGCCGCTGAAGTCTTGCTGAATTTGCCGGGCCAGCGTTGCGATTCTTTTCTGGATATCCTCAGCGCTGACCAAAACATCGAGATTTTTTTCCATTCCGATTCTTTATCTGTAATTGACGCCGTCTGTCAATCTTGTACAAGCAAATCCACATGAAATTATTTGGTAAAATTCTGATTTTCGTTTTCTTAAATCTCTTTTTGACAACGCCTCTTTTTGCGTGGAGCCGTGCGACCCATGAACATCTCATCCAAGAAAGTCTCAAAGAGGTCTCCAAAGGGTGGGGGTTAAACCGATCCCTGACTGTCACCTCTTTTCAATCCTTTCTGGAAAAACTGGCAAAAGTCAGACCGGATATCCGGTCACGGGACAACTTTGCGAAGTGGCTCCAAATCAATCCGGAATCCTTTTTTGACCGTCCCAAAAACCCAGAAACCATCGGAAAAATAACCACTCCCTATGCCATTTTATCTCTTTACGCCATGAGACCGGATGATGGAAGAGACACACTGCTTCCTTATGACAAAATGGACCAATTTTGGTTTGGCTCCGGCACTAAAATGAACTCGCAGGCCTTTCGGCATATGGAAAAAACCCCTTTCGATCCGCTGCACCCTCTGAATACTTTTGGATTTCCATTGGGGGAGACCGGTCAAGCCAGTGACAGGGCCCAAATTTATTTTGATTTAGCGCTCCTTGCCTATCGTCTCCACGAACCCTATTGGGCATGGAATTTTTTAGGCTGTGCCTTTCATTATATAGAAGACTTGTCGCAACCGTATCATTCTGCTCAATTACTGACACCGCTCGCCTTCAACGGTATCAATGCTTATTTCGACTGGGGATGGAAAACAAAAAAGGGATTGATCAAAACGGTAACCCAAGTGGCGGCCAATCTGCATCACTATTTTGAAAACTATGTCGAGGATCTGTTGTTTTCCAAAGAACCGATGAGCCAGTTATGGAATGAGGCTTTGAGGGGAAAAGATATGTTTGCAACAGTTTCTTCCATAGAAGCATTAGCCAAAGAGGTGCGCAATGCTTCCAATCGATATGCCTATGATGCGGTCGTCGCCACCCTCAAACTTTCCGGAAAAAATCTTTTGGGGCCTAGAGCATATCTTGTCGGCGATGAAGAAGAAGGAAAAGAGGCCGAATCCCCTTCCCCCTATTTCAATGCCAATGGCCAAGAGCGTTCGGAGGCCGCATCCGAAATTTCCAAAATTGTCGTCGCTGTTTTCAAAGTGGAAGGTCAAGCCGTCCGGACAACGGTTCAACAGTTTTTGAAGGAGGCGCAACATGTACAAGAAGAAAAAGGTCGCGAAGAAAAAGCACCGCAAGAAAAAGGGAAAGAAAGTTAAATCTCTTCGATATCGCGGATAGCAAAATGCAGGCATAAAAAAACCCCCGCTTCTGTTCGATAGCGGGGGTTTTTTATTTGAATGCACTATCTTTTCTTCTTCTTCTTGAGCTTCCGTTTCTTCGTGGCCTTTTTCTTCATGGCCTTTTTTCTTTTCTTCGCCATTTTTCCTCCTCCTTGAAAGGTTATCGATGACAACTTGAACTTGGAACGAATTATAAAGAATTTGATACGCTGCTGTCAAACTCTTTTAAATAAAATTTTACTCTCCGATGGCGGAACCGACTCCGCGAGGATCACTCACACCAATAAAACCTTCTTTGGATCGCGCAATGAGCATGATCAACCACGGCGCTTTTGTTTCTTGGAGTGAATGTCCCATTGCCGTGAGTTGACGTTCCAGTTTTTGAGAGAAAATTCCCTCTTCGTATTGCAGTACATCGGGAATCCACTGATGGTGATATCTTTTTGCCGCAACCGCTTCGAGCGGTTTGGCTTTAAAATCGATGGAATGGAGAAGCGTTTCCAAGACCGCGGTAATGATTTTTGGCCCACCGGGAGAACCCAACACAAAAACCAAATCCCCTTTAGAATCAAATACAAACGTGGGTGTCATGGAGCTCAACGGAATCTTTCCGGGCGCTACGACATTGGCCTCTCCCCCGATCAAACCGTACGCATTGGGAACCCCCGGTTCGATGGAAAAATCATCCATCTCGTTATTCAACACAATGCCGCTCCCCTGCGCAACCAAACCGGACCCGAAATAGCCGTTGATCGTTTGTGTCGATGCCACGGCGTTTCCTTCTTCATCAACAATCGAAAAATGGGTCGTCGATTCATGCAAACTCGAATTAGATTCCAGCGGAGAGAGATTTTTGGAAGGCGTCGCCTTTTGGGGATCGATCGAGCCGGCCAATTCCTCTGCATATTCCTTTGACAAGAGCCCTTTGACCGGCATTTTGATAAAACGGGGGTCCCCCAGATATTTTGCGCGATCGAGAAAGGCCCGTTTCATCGCTTCGACCACCTCATGAACTGTCTTGGGATTGTAGGGACCCTGCCGCGCAATTGGAAAATTTTCCAAAATATTTAGAATTTCCATCAATGTAATCCCTCCGGAACTCGGCGGGGGCATCGAGACAATTTTATAACCGCGATAGGTCGATGCAACCGGTTCCGCCGGAATCGGTTCGACATGCCACAAATCGTCGATCGTCATGATCCCGCCGGCCCTTTGCACGGAACGGAGGATGTCGGCCGCAATCGGCCCCTGATAAAATCCGGCCCATCCTTTTTGGGCAACCGCTTTAAGTGTTTTGGCAAGGTCTTTTTGAATCAGCATCTCTCCTTCTTTGAGGGGATTTCCATTCGGAACAAAAATATTTTTGGAAGGGGAAAAATGATTCAACACATCCCGTTTTTCCTCAATCGCATGCGCCAAATGGGGATAGACGGAGAAACCCCGTTCGGCCAGATCGATCGATGGGCCTATCAAATCGGACCACGGAACTTTTTTGGAGGCATAAAAATCGTAAATGTCTCCCATGCCGGCAACAAATCGGGGAACGGCCACGGCCAATCCCCCCTCTTGCGCCAATTTCGGATCCAATACCCCCTTTTTAATAAACATATTTGCTTTGGATTTGAGAGGTGCAAACTCCCGAAAATTCAACGCAACCGTTTTTTTATTTTTATGGTCATAGATCAGCATAAAACCGCCGCCGCCGAGACCGGTCGATTGCGGCCTTAAGACGGAGAGGGCAAAAGAGACGGCGATGGCCGCATCCACGGCACTCCCTCCTTTTTTCAAAACAGCAATACCGATTTTGGTTGCCTCTCTGTTGGGGGTAACCACCATCGCTTTTTTTCCGACGGCCTGATAACTTTCCAGCGTGCGGCCTTGCGAAGGTTCTACAAGATGCAGTTTGGACTGACAGGCGGTGGAAAAAACAAAAGAGAGAAAAAGAAATAACGCATTTCTTCTATTTCTGTTTCGGGACATTTAGACCTCCGTATATTCAGGACCACTGCCCCCTTCCGGCGGTGTGAGCTTGCCACCCTTTGCGGAAATCGCGCCGCAATGGATGCAGTTGGATGGATTGAGTTGGAGACATTTTTTACCGTCAGCGTCGGTGTGCCATTCATAAACATGGGCCGGGCACATGTTGATCCACGTTTCAGCAAGAACCGACGGCACATTCGTATCGACACGAAGATGATTCGGCTGATTGTCGCGGCTCCGGTTGCCGGAAGCATAAGCGCTGGAAAGTTTGTCGAAAGTATATTTATTGTCCGGTTTCGGGTATTTTTTGTTTCCCAAAAACATTTTTTGTTGATTATCGGCCTTTGACGAAAACCGCCATCCCGGAAAAAGACCCTTCGTCACCGTCATGAGACCGGCCAAAAAGCCACCCGCAAAAAATCCGTATTGAAACGCCTGCCGCATGTTCCTCACTTCATGCAAATCTTTGGCGATAAAACTTTTCCGAACCGCCGCATCGTACGATTTTAAATCGGCACCCGATTTCAATTTCGCAAAAATTGCCTCCGCCGCCAAAATGCCCGATTCCATCGCATAGTGAATCCCTTTCAATGCCGGCACATTGACGAAACCGGCCCCATCCCCCAACAACAAGGCTCCGGGAAGATTCAAACAGGAGGGGAGCGCATAAAAACCCCCCTCCGGAATTGTTTTGGCTCCCCACCCTTGTTCCAAACGCCTCCCTCCCTCCAGAATTTTTTTAAATAACGGATGGAGTTTCATCTCTTGCAACAAATCGTGAACCGATAAAGAGGCATCGTGATAATCGAGCCCAACCACAAGGCCAATGGTGACTTTTTTGGAACCGTAGGGATAAACAAAACTGCCGCCGAACTCCCCATATTTTTTCCCAAGACGGAGCGGCCAGCCCATGGTGTGAATGATACGGTCGAGCGGCTTTTGCACCTCCCAAACCTCTTTGACACCCAACGCATAAATCTGGGGATTAGGCCCTTGAAGATGAAAATGATGGATGGCCGATTGGGTGAGATAGCCTTGAGTCCCCTCCGCCAAAACCGTCACGGGGGACAACATTTCAATACCCTCTTCAAAATTGGAGAGCGGTTTTCCGTTTCGGTCGAGCCCTTTGTCACCGGTTTTCACACCTTTAACCCCATTTTCTTCAACCAACAGTTTCACGGCCGCCGTTTGCGGCAAAATCGTGACCCCCAACTCCTCAGCTTTGGTTCCAAGCCAAGCCCCCACTTTGGCAATCGAGGCCGAAAAGTTGCCGTGATTTTTCATCGTGGGAGGGACAGGAATCGGAAACGCATTTTTGGAGGTCAAAAAATAGACCGACTCTTTTTCAACCGGGCCATAAAAAGGAAAATCGGCATCTTTTAAGTTTGGAAATAATTTTCGGAAAGCGATCGGATTGACCACGGCGCCCGACAGAAGATGCGCCCCCGGATATTTTCCCTTTTCCAAAACGGCAACCGGAAAATCACCCAAAGATTGCTTCAGCGCCGGTTCTTTTTCCAAAAGTTGCATCAGACGGATTGCGCAAGAGAAACCGGCCGGCCCCGCACCGACAATCAAAACGCCTACGGCAAGCTGCTTGTCCGTGGCGCCCGAAACTTTTGCAATGACCGATTCGGGATCAAATGGCGGCGGATAATTCGCGGGGATATTCTCTTTCATAGATATTTCGCGATTTTGTCGAGCAAGTCCTGTTTGTAAATAAAGTCGGTGAGGTAATCGAGTTTGTCGGTCGGATAAACCATCACCGGTGACAACTTATATCGACGAATCCACTGATTATACATTTTGTTCAATCTTGCCAAGTATTCATCAGGGACCCCTTTCTCCATACCGCGTCCCCGTTTCGCAATCCGTTTTTTCATCGTCGGCAAAGAGCATTTCAAATAGATCAGGAGATCGGGGGGGCGAACCGATTTGACAATCGACTTGTAAATGTCGCGATAGACTTTGTAATCCCGCTCGGAAATAAAGCCCTGTCTGTATAAATTGGCCGCAAAAATTTCGGCGTCTTCGAAAACGGTCCGATCCTGAATAACCGTCTCTTCGCAATGGGCCAACTGCTGGTGCATCTTGAATTTCTGGGATAAAAAATACATCTGCGAATGGAACCCAAAGGCCTTCATGTCTTTGTAAAAATCGGCCAAATAGGGATTCGACTCGTTCGGTTCCAAAAAAGGTTTGATCTTGAAATGGCCGCAAAGAAATGTGACGAGACTCGATTTTCCGGCGCCGATATTTCCGGCTACGGCGATGTAGCGTGAAGCCATGCTCACCCTCTCCCCTACCCTCCCCCATCAAGAGGGAGGGAGTGCTTCCCCTCTACAACGTGTAACGTTCTTTTTCAAGGATGTGTGCGGCGATTTGTTCTTTTATTTTTTCGGTATCTGCAAATTGCGGCTGGATCAATCTTTCCAGCGCCTTTTGATAGGAGCCGAACTCCTTTTCGTTGCCGTCGGCTACATTGAAGAGGGCTTGCCGTACTTTTGAAACCATCTCCGGAATTTTTTCAGCCATGTAAACCGCAACCATATTTTCAGCCAATTTGGCCCCTGCTTCGCCGCGCAATTTCCGGATTTTCAAGGCCCGTTCCATCCCACAATGCATCGCATACGATTCGATGATCAAATCGGCCATCGTGATCAACAAAGATTCTTTTTCTTTGAGCTTCTCCATAAATTTTTGGGCGCAAACGCCGCTGAAATAGATCGCCAAGCGTTTGAAAGCGGCCAACGAATCCTGCCAAACGGCCAACGGCTGTGCGGCATCGGTTTTGGAATAACCCTCTTTCAAACCGGCCAAAACTTTTTGGAGCTCTCCCATAAAATCAATACTCCC
>JAHFSU010000005.1:41114-67761 GCA_023265595.1 Deltaproteobacteria bacterium | reverse complement strand
TTTGGAGGGCAAGTATTGTACCCGCCACATCGAAATCTTTAGACCCCTTCCCAAGGGCCTCTCCCAAATCAATGGCCGGCGTTAACAGTGACGGTATTAAGGGGGGCTGCGCATCCATTATTCGCTTGGCAACATTGACCGCAAGGACTCCCCCTGCCAACAAATGTTCCTGAGCTACACGATCCGAGGCAATACAAAGCTCCAATCCGTCGTTTGCACCATTAAATATGGCGCTGACCAATGGATTAGCTGTTACGCTGGCCATCGAAACGGGTGGCATAAAAGTATTCATCATTTACCTCTCTTTACTATTATCGGCAGATCTCTAAAAAAGTTGCGTGGAATTAAATTATTTTTTTGATCCTGTCAACCGCGGGCTGATCGTAAGGGTTAATCCCCATCAAATGGCCAACAAATGCGGTTTGGAGCTGATACCCCATGAGTAGCTCTCCAAAATGTGTGGCATCGGGTTTTTCCAAAGTTAAAGTCACCGAAGGGCAATCCGATTCCCAAAGGGCTTGCGTTGTGGCGCGACATTCTTTCTCCATCAAACGACTCAACGGGTTTTTTGGGTCTTCTTTGAGTTTTACAAAAGTAATCAACTTGTCCTTAGGCCCATCCAAAAAAAGTTGCGCCAAAGAATGTTGGTCTTTGGGGCCTGTTGCGGCAAGGGGGGTTTGTCCTTTTCCATCTTTTCCGAGGCTTTCCGCCCAAAGCTGGGTGTACCATGGCCCAAATTCGTTGAAACAGGCACCGTAAGACATCATGACGGAGATGTTTTTGTCCCCATCACGGTCACCCAGAAAATGGATCGTCCCATTCCGATCAAAAGGGTCTGATTTTTTCAAGGAATTTTCGGCCCCATCCAGAAGAGAATCGATATCGACCCCAAGCAGAGCCAAAGGGAAAAGCCCCACCGCTGAAAAAACAGAAAAACGCCCGCCGACATTTTTGGGAATCTCCAAGAAGGCTAGCTTTTCTTTTTGAGCAATCTGATAGAGCGGATTTCCCCCTTTTTCGGTAATGGCAACAATCTGGTCCTGTTGAAACCTTTTGCGAAAGCAATCAAAGAGGGTGAGCGTTTCTATTGTTCGTCCCGATTTGCTGATCACGACAAGCAGTGTTTTCGAAAAATCGAGCGTTTCCAAGAGAGGGTTCACAACAAGGGGATCCGGGTTTTCAATCACAAATAGTTTTTGCCTCTTTTTTTCGGGAACCAGCGTCGTCGCAAGACATTTTAAACCTTGAGAAGAACCGCCAATGCCCAAAACGAGACAATTTTCAAATTTGCCTTCAAATTGCCCGGCCATTTTTTGAATGAGAGACGGTTCTTCCATCCAACCGACAAGGCCCCTTTGCCGATCCTCCAATATTTTTTTTCGTGCCGGCACACAAGCCGGCGCCAGCGCCGCAAGCTCTTTTTCACCAACCCCACTTTTTGAGAAATCAAAAGAGATCATGAAGAGAAGACCACCTTACCATTACAAATTGTGTAGAGCACCTTTCCTTTTAATCTCCAATGGGCAAACGGGGTGTTGCGGCTTTTGGAAAAAAATCGGTTCGGGTCGATCGTAACCGGACGGTTCGGATCAAAAATGGTGATATCGGCCGGCGAACCTTTTTTCAAACTCCCCCCTTTTAAATTCATGGCCCGCGCCGGTCCCATCGTTAGGAGTTGGATCAGTTTTTTAAGTGTTATCTTTTTTTGATGCACCAATTTGAGCAAAACCGGAAGGGCCGTTTCCATCCCAATCAGACCAAAATTGGAGCATCCCAAACCGACACTTTTTTCATCTTCCGAATGAGGGGCATGGTCTGTGGCAATCGCATCGACCGTTCCGTCGTTCAGCGCCTCAATCAGCGCCGCACAATCCTGCCGCGTGCGCAGCGGCGGATTGACTTTAGCATGAGTATTGTATTCAAGGCAGGCCTCGTCGGTCAGCATCAGGTGATGCGGCGTTACTTCACAAGTCACCGGCAATTTTTTCTTTTTCGCTTGCCGCACCATTTCTATTCCGGTTTCGGTGCTCACATGGGCCACATGCAACCGATGACGCGTCAATTTAGAGAGTAAAATATCGCGCTGGATCATCGCCTCTTCGGCCACTTCCGGAATTCCCGCAACGCCCAATGCCGTTGAAACTTTCCCCTCGTGGATGCAACCTCCATCCGACAAAGTCAAATCTTCGGCATGCGTAATAACCGGCACGCCGAAACTTTTTGCATATTCCAAGGCATGGCGCATCAGCTTGCCGTGCATCACCGGCATCCCATCATCCGAAATGGCCACGGCTCCGGCCTTGACCATCTCGCCTATTTCGGCCAACTCTTTCCCCTGAAGCCCTTTGGAGAGAGCCCCGACCGGCAAAATGCGGGCAAGCCCCACCTCTTTGGCCCTTTTGATAATCATCTCGGTGACCGAGGCGTTGTCATTAACCGGTTTGGTATTGGCCATACATAAAATGGTGGTGAAGCCTCCTGCTACGGCCGCTTTGGCGCCGGAGACAATATCTTCGCGATATTCAAAGCCGGGTTCCCGCAAATGGGTATGAAGATCGATAAAGCCGGGAGAGACAATGGCCCCTTTGGCATCGAGAATTTCAAAACCCGGCGGCACTTTTTTATTGCGATGGATCGATGTCACAATCCCATTTTCAGCAAAAGTGGTGTAATCTCCATCCAGATTCTGGGAGGGATCGATCACGCGGCCATTTGTAATCGCAAGTTTCACTTTTTAGCTCCGCACAAGAGGTAAAGCAGCGCCATTCGGACCGCAACACCGTTTGTTACTTGATCTAAAATTAGCGAATGTTCGCCATCGGCAATCTCCGGCGCTATTTCGACGCCACGGTTGACCGGCCCCGGATGCAAAATCACTACATCTTTCTTAGCGTGCTTCATCGTTTCTTTGTTGAGACCAAAAAATCGGGAATATTCGCGCAGGCTCGGGAAAAAAGAATCGGCTTCTCTCTCCCTTTGAATCCGAAGCATCATGATCACATCAGCGGACGGGATAACTTTACGGATATCATAGAAAATAGGGACCCCAAATTGTTCGATCCCTAAAGGAATCATGGAGGCCGGTCCGGCCAAAGAAACCTTGGCCCCCATTTTTTTAAGCAGAATAATATTCGAAAGGGCCACACGCGAATGGAGGATGTCGCCGATGATCGCAATATGTAAACCGGCAATTCTTTTTTTAACTTTCAAAATGGTCATTAAATCGAGCAATGCCTGTGTCGGATGTTCGTGCATCCCGTCACCCGCGTTAATCACAGGGCAATCGACCGCCTGAGCCAAAAGATGGGGGATGCCGGATTGGGCATGGCGAACCACTAAAATATCGGGGTTCATCGCCTCGAGATTTTTGGCGGTATCCAAAAGGGTCTCCCCTTTACTCAACGAGGAACCGACAGAAGAGATGTTGACCGCATCGGCGCTGAGCCGTTTGGCCGCAATTTCAAAAGAGGTGCGTGTTCGCGTGGAGGGTTCAAAAAAGCAGAGCAGAATCGTTTTGCCGCGCAAGATCGGAACTTTTTTGACCGACCGTTCCGAAATTTCTTCCATGTTTTGGGCTGTCTTTAAAATCAGTGCGCAATCTTTTTTGGTGAGATCGTTGACACTCAAGATATGTCGAACAGAAAGACTCATGTGCGTTTGCTAAAATGCTCTTTCAAAAGGACCTCGTTTTTGCCGTCACATTCCTCCAGCATGACTTTCACAACCTCATCGATTTTTGTTTTTATGGTCAACCCCACATATTCGGCCTGAATCGGAAGTTCCCGCCAACCGCGATCGACCAAGACGGCAAGCCTTACAAATTTCGGACGCCCGAAATCGATCAGGGCATCGAGCGCGGCGCGGATCGTCCGGCCGGTGTAGAGGACGTCATCCACTAGAATAATGCCGCTGTTATCGACGCTGAATGGAATATCGGTTTTGTGGATAATCGGTTGCTCCGCGACTTCGGAAAGATCGTCGCGATACAAATTGATATCGAGTTCGCCGACTTTCGGAGTTTTTCTGGTTATTTGGGCCAAACGCCTTGCCAACCAATGCGCCAGCGGAACGCCGCGGGTTTTGATGCCGACCAATACCGCCTCACTCAAACCATCTTCAATGACCTTCTCAGCCATTGCATGGATGGCCTTATCCATCTGGGCCTCTGTCATGAGGAGTTTTTGTTCGGCCATAAAGGTTTAAAATTCGCGGTCTTTTAGGCTATTTGCACACTGAAAGTCAAGTAGCAAACGAATGAGTGTCAAAAATCAAAACGGATTTGAGGTTCAACTCTTCAATGCGATTTTTAATTTTGTTGAGCAGCGTATGGGCGACTTCCAAGGTTATCTTTTCCTCGGGACCTTCCAAGCGTTTTCTACTTTTTGGAAACCGAGGTGGGAATAATAAGAAGTGGCTTGAGGTGCCGACAAAAGTAACAAGGAGGACCCTTCTCCAATCAATTCCGTAACCTTCTGAATCAATTTTTTTCCAACACCTTGTTTTTGATATGCAGAATCGACGGCCAAATCAGACAAGTAACAGCAATAACAAAAATCGGTTAAAGCCCTGGCAATGCCAACCAATCTGTTTTTATCCCGAGCGCAAATGATTAAATTTGCATGCTTAGTCATTTTTTCAATCCGTTCCAAATCGCCTACTGGCCTTGGCAATCCAGCACGGCGAAAGAGAACTGCCAATTCTTTCGGATCAATAGTATCGCCCGCTTCTTGAGTATATTGAATCATCCCTTGCAACTCAGACCACAATCCATTTTTCAAATCAAGCCCTGTACTCCAAACATCCTCTTTATAATGAGCTCAATTAAATTGGCCCATAAATGAAGCATCGTGTTCGAAAATCAAACAGTTTTTTCGTAGGATGGTTTTCAATAGGCAAAGAGACCCATTTAAAATCGATTTGTACTCAATGGAACTGAAAAAAAGGTCGTCGACAAGTTTCTCATGGAGTTAAAACATCTAGTGGAAAACAATTTTTGAAGGGCGGTTCTTTTTGGTTCCAGAGCTCGCGGCGAGAGTCATCCAGAGTCGGACGTCAATATTTTGGTTTTGCTCAAACATATCGGTCTGGAGGATAAACATAAAATATGGGATTTGGCGAATGACCTTTTTTTGGAGACAGAAATCGACATTTCGCCCGTAGTCATGAGTGTTGAATCATTTGAAAAAATCCGCAATCTGGAGCGTCTGTTTGCAAAAGAGATAGAACAAGACGGTATCCCCTTACCTTTATGAATGACATCAACAAAGAAGATGCCTCTATCCGCATTGAAGAAGCCAAAACCTTTTTCAACAAAGCGCAAACCTTTCTCAATACCTGAACACCACAGCATCAAATTTTCGATTTCAGATAGGCGAGGAATTCGAGGGACTGGAGAGGGGTCATTTGGTTGAGATCCATCGATTTTAGTTCTTTCAAAGCCTTGTTTTCTTCGGCGGGAGAAAAGAGGGGAAGTTGCTGTTTGTTCGCCGCATCTTTTTTCGAGCTGAAATGCTCCCAATCGGCCAGAATTTCTTTGGCCCGCGCGATCACTTCATTGGGGAGGCCGGCCAGCTTGGCCACCTCGACACCGTAACTTCTGGAAGTGCCGCCCGGCACCAATTTGTGGAGAAAAATAATTTTATCGTTCCATTCTTTGACCGCGATATTAAAATTTTTCATCCCCGGGCTGTTTTGGGCCAATTCAATGAGCTCATGATAATGGGTTGCAAAAAGGGTCTTGGCCTTTACATGCGTATGCAGGTACTCGGCCACCGCCCACGCAATGGCGACGCCGTCATAGGTGGATGTCCCCCTTCCCACCTCATCGACAATCACGAGGCTTTTTTCGGTTGCCTCTTTCAAAATGTGTGCAGTCTCGACCATCTCCACCATAAAAGTCGATTCCCCTTTTGAAAGACGATCACTGGCCCCCACACGCGTAAAAATTTTATCGACAATGCCGAGACTCGCCTTTGCGGCCGGAACAAATGAACCGATCTGCGCCAAAATCACAATCACCGCCGTCTGGCGCATGACGGTCGATTTACCGGCCATGTTGGGGCCCGTGATCATCAGAAAACGGTTTTCATTTCCATCCAGATGAATGTCATTCGGAACAAACCGCTCTTTGGAAAAAAATTCCACAATCGGGTGGCGCCCCTCTTCAATATGCAACACGGCATCATTTTGGATTTCCGGTTTCACCCAACGAAGCCTTTGGGCCGTTTTGGCCAATGAAAGAAAGGCATCCAAATTAGCAACACAATCAGCGGCCCGCTGAATTTTAGCGCTCCACGTTTTTGTCTCTTCACGCAACGCCACAAAAAATTCATATTCTATTTTTTTAATTTTTTCTTCAGCCCCTAAAATTTTTTCCTCAACATTTTTAAGTTCGGGCGTAATGAAACGCTCCGCATTGACCAATGTCTGTTTGCGAATGTAGCGGACCGGAATTTTTTCGCGATGGGTGTGGGTGATCTCGATATAATATCCGAACACCCTGTTGTAGCGAACCTTGAGAGAGCTGATGCCGGTGGCTTTTCGTTCCTGCGCTTCTAATTGCGCGATAAAATTTTTCCCCGAACCGCTGATTTCCCGCAGCTGATCGAGTTCCGAAAAAACGCCGGGTCGGATCAGCCCTCCTTCTTTGAGCGCAAAGGGGGGCTCTTCCACGAGCGTTTCGCAAATTTTCTGTGCGAGCTTTTCAAAACCCAAAAGGACCGCCCGATTTTCTGAAAATTCCGTTTTGTTTTGGAGCCAACCGGCGATGTCGGGCAAGGTCTGCAACGAGAGCCCCAATGCCAAAAGGTCTCTGGCATTAGCGCTCCCGACAGCAACCCGCGCCACGATACGCTCCATATCGGAAATATTTTGAAGCGATTTTTCCAGATTTTGTTGCAAAGAAAAATCCTCCAAAAAAACAGAAATCGCCGACTGTCTTTTTCGAATCGCTTCCACCGAGAGGAGCGGATACAAAAGCCAATGTCGCAATTTTCTGGCTCCCATCGGAGTCTCTGTTGCATCGAGCAGATGCAATAGAGACCCTTTTGTCTCTTGATCGAGTGTTTTGACCAGTTCCAGATTTTTTTGTGCCGCCTCATCCAACAGGAGATGGGATTGGGAAGAGGTCCATTGAATTTCCCGAATATGCGCCGGCATCTGTTTTTGCGTGAAGGAAATATAATCCTTCAAAATTTGGACGGCATCGGTGGGAGAGGCGGCAACAGCGGTAAATACCGCTTCCGAGAAACGGTCTCTAAAAAGAGTCTCTATCCTTTTTTCCGACAAAATTTCACGCGGACTCAATTTGGCCAATTCATTGAGACAATCGTTCAAAGTCAGCGCAGGACTCGCCAAAAATTCCCCGGTAGAAATATCGAGCGCCGCAAAATAAAATTTTTCATTCTCCGAAACAACAGCCACGACATAATTCGGTTTTGCATTTTCCAAAACGGCCTCGTCCAAAACAACGCCCGGCGTGATTACGCGGGTCACCTCCCTTTTGACGACCCCTTTTGCAAATTGCGGATCTTCAACCTGTTCGCAAATCGCCACCTTTTTTCCGGCCGCCAATAATTTGGCAATGTAGGGCTGGCACGCATGATAGGGAACACCGCAAAGTGGCACCGGTTCTGCTTCTCCCTTGTTTCGAGAAGTTAGGGCGATATCCAAAATTTTGGAGGCTATTTGGGCATCTTCGTAGAACATTTCATAAAAATCGCCCAAACGGAAAAAGAGAATGGAATCGGCATATTGGCTTTTGATGCTAAGGTACTGCTTTAACATCGGGGTCAATGGGGCATTTTCCTGAGTCATAACAATAGGTTTGCTCTACTGAAAACCGCTTTAAGAGTAAAGTTCAAAAGGAGTAAAATAGGAGCTGAGTGACAGAGGGTTTTACAAGTGATCAAAAAGACTCCCATAGGGGAAGGGATAAGAACCTCTCGCCCACGGGTAGTCAAGACTGTAAAAAATCTGGGATTTACGCTGATTGAAACCCTTCTGGCCGTCGGACTCACCGCTATTCTTGCTACAACCGCGACTCCCGTTTTTATCGATATCAGCCAGCAATCACAAACAACCACTTCACAAATGGTGACAAGTAGTGTGCAGACCGGTGTCTCCCTCTACCAAATGGAATCGCTCGCAACAGGGCGCGCCGTGATCAATCCACCGGTTTTGGATTCGGCGACAACCGGGCTCGCCTCCCCTTCCAACCCCTTATTCATCAACGTGCTGAATCCTTCGATCACTTCAGGATGGAGCAAAGAGGGAACCTATGCCTATCGAAATCCGGCGGGCGATCTTTATGTCTATGATCCGCAGACCGGGGCTTTTGGAACCCAAGCGAATTCCGGGCAAGCAAACAATCCCCAATATGGAAACCCGGTTCTCTCTTATGCGGGACTGACTTTTTACGATTCGGGGGCCATTGTCGACTCCCTGTCCAAAATGGCTTATGTCCCGAGCTTCGAAGGGAACTCCGTCACACTCACTTTGGCGAGCGGACTGCAAATCAGTACCCACGATGACAATTCGGCCGCGATCACGCTGGAAAATGGAGAAACCCTCAAAGTGGCCGACATTCACAAACCAAACTTTTTTAATTTATCGACCGATCGGGATGAAAACAGCATCACTTATTCCGATCTTTGGGTTCAAGGAGGACAGGCGGGAGAAAGCACCTACAACACAAAATATTTGAAGAAAGAATACAATGTCGATGCGAAGGGAGGCTCTTTCAGTTACGAATACGATCTCAACGGCGATTACTCGGGCGGTTCTTTAAAAAAAGACTACGGCTACCTTTACAAAACGGAATACGGCACAGACAAACCGCAAAAGTCGGAGGGTTCTTGGACTAAAAAAGAAAATGGCGATATCGAAGGAGTGATGCAGCATTCCTATAACTATGACAGCGATACACGATACGGTTACAATCACCCCGAGGCCAAATACCGCTACGCCTTTGATCAAAAATCAGAAACAACCGGGGATACCGAAACCCATTACCAATATGATGTCAAAAATGATATTTACACCTCTCAAATAAAAGGAAAACAGGAATACAAAATTGATCACGATAGCTCCAGCGGCAAAGTCAAGATTGACGAGAAATACACCTATGAAGCCAAAACAAAGCAGGACAAAAAGAAAGATACTTTCGAAAGTGAAGGACACTACCTCTACAAAGACGGACGCGACTTCACCTACAAATCGCAATACGATTATAAAAACAAGACTTATGAAACCACGGTTATCAACAACAAAACCGGAAAGGAACAAAAATATAAAGGTAAATTCTAAGCATACCCATACTGTCTCAGTTTTTCGAGGCTGGTCGTCCAGCCCAGATCGACTTTGACAAAAAGATCGAGAAAAACCCTCTGATCACTCATCAGGAACTCGATTTTTTCGCGGGCCCGTGTACCGATCTTTTTGATCATCTGCCCGTTACGGCCTATGACCATGCTCTTGTGCGATTCCCGATCGACAACGATATTGGCTTTAATCACCGTGATTTGCGGTTTCTCTTCAAAACTTATAATTTCAACGGCAAGGCCATACGGAACCTCCTGATGGAGAAGCAACATCGTCTGTTCGCGAATCGCTTCCGCGGCCAAAAAACGCAATGGGAGTTCGGTATAAATATCCCCCTCGAAAAAGGGGTGGCCCTCTTTTAACCGCGATGCAAATTCCCTGACTAATTCTTCCACCCCGTCACCGGTCTTTGCGGAAATAAAAAAAAGTTCTTTCAAGCCCCAGCGTTCTTTCAATTCCAGCGCCCATTTTTGTTTTGCCTCTTGCGACAAAAGATCGGCCTTATTCACAATAACCATCGGCTTTTTGCCTTGGAGGCGTTCCATTAATTCGTCATCCGTTTCAGGCGACTCCGAATCGGGATCAACCAAAAAACAGAAGAGATCGCTTTCATCAATGCTTTTTTCAATTTCACTCAGCATAAAGTTATTCATCAACTTGGGGATCGAATGGTAGCCGGGGGTGTCGATAAAAACCGCCTGCATATCGGGACGGTTCAAAATGCCGATGATCCGATTACGCGTGGTCTGCGGCTTGGGCGTCACAATGGCCACCGGCTCACCGATAATGTTGTTGAGCAGAGTCGACTTGCCGACATTCGGCTGTCCCAAAATGGCGATGTAACCTGATTTGAAAGTCATATTTTTTGCCGTGTCAATTTTTCTAAAGCTTGTTTCGCGGCGTCCTGTTCCGCACTTTTTTTACTGGGGCCGTGACCGACTCCGTACAAATCGTTTATAATAAAAAGATGGATTTCAAAAATTTTATTGTGATCGGGTCCTTCGGCTCTGACCATCTTATATTTAGGAATGGTCCGAAAACGCCCCTGCACCGCTTCCTGCAATCTTGTTTTGTAATCCTTTGCAAACCCCTCTTTTCCCACTTTTTTAACCAACGTTGAAAACTGTTTTCTTACGAAATCGAACGCTTTTTGAAAACCGCGATCGAGATAGATGGCCCCCAAAACTGCTTCGTACGCATCTGACAAAAGGGAGGGTTTCTCGCGCCCGCCAGTCTGATCCTCCCCTTTTCCGAGATATAAAAAATCGCCCAACGCTATTACATGGGCTAATTCTGCCAGTTGGGACTCGTTTACAATAGCGGCCCTTAATTTGGAGAGTTCCCCTTCGGGATGCTGTTGAAACTGGTGCATCAAAAGATGGCTAATCGCCAATTCCAAAACGGCATCTCCTAAAAATTCGGTCCGTTCATTGTGCTCGAGCGGAGAAAGACGCAACTCATTCGTGTAAGAACGGTGCGTCAGAGCCCGCTTGAGCAATAATTTGTTTTTAAAACGGTAGCCGAGATTTTTTTCAAAAATCTTGAGGCGTTTCTTTTCCTCTTTGGAAATACCCGTAGCCGTCATGAAAGACCCCTTTCAATCCACCCGCCGCCCAAACAAAGAGCCCCATCGTAAAAAACGGCGGCCTGTCCCGGTGTAATCGCCTCTTGCGGCTTATCGAACAAAACTTCCATCCCTTCTTCACTCTCTTTTATGCCGGCCAAAATTCCTTTATGCGTAGAACGGATACGGATCGTGCATCTCGCCAAACTACCGGCGGGCAGGCGTGGATCCTGCCAAACTGCCGGCGGGCAGGAGTGGATCCCGCCAAACTGCCGGCGGGCAGGCGTGAATCGTGGATCGATCCAATGGATATTTTTGGCAATCAAACCGGTCGCTCTCAATTGTTCCTTGGAGCCCAAGACAATTTCATTTTTTTGAGCATCGAGTGCAACCACGTAACGCCTCTCGCCGAAACTCAAATTCAACCCCCGCCTCTGTCCGACCGTATAGGCATGAATGCCACGGTGGTGTCCCAGTTTGACCCCTGAGACATCGACAAAATCGCCTGGTCCCGAAAGGGTTTGCGGATAGTGCTCTTCCAAAAAATGGGAGTGCTCTTCATCTCCCACAAAGCAGAGTTCCTGTGAATCGGGTTTGTCCGATGTCACAAGCCCAAAGGCGCGCGCCTTATTTCGAATTTCTTCCTTGGTAAAATCGCCGATCGGAAATTGAAGCCGGGCCAATTCTTTTTGTGAGAGACCCCACAAAAAATAAGATTGATCTTTTTTGGGATCGATCCCTTTCCATAACGAAAAAGTCCCGTCATCATTTTCTGCCACACGGGCGTAATGACCGGTGGCAATCCAATAGGCCCCGACCGAATCGGCATAATCGAGCATCGCCTTAAATCGAACATCCCGATTGCACGGAGCGCACGGAAGCGGTGTGCGGCCTTTGGCATATTCGGCGGCAAAATAATCGATCACATGATTTTTGAATGAGCTGCGCAAATCGAGGATGTCATAAGCGATTTTCAGTTGTTCACAAATACGCCGCGCATCGAGGCGGTCTTTGGGTGTGCAACAGCCCTTGCCGAGCGGGCGATCGCAACTGTACAATTCGAGCGATAAACCGATCACCTCAAATCCCTTCTGCTGGAGGAGGAGTGCCGCCACGGAGCTGTCGACGCCACCCGACATCCCCAAGACCACTCTCTTCTTTGAATTTTCCTTTTTCATTTGGACTGGGTGCTTTTAAAGGAGAACGGTCAAAAAGGAAAGCCTTTTTAAACTGGGTACAAATTGAACTAACTCCATGAATATAAATGATAATTATTTATACAAATTATCATTGCCACACTTCCTTTGCTCGATTAATCTCCGCCCATGTTTTACCCCCTCATCCTGCTCATGAATTTTCTCAACGCCGGGACCACCACCTTCATGAAACTGGCCTCGTCCGAATGCTCTCCATTCCAAATTGTTTTCTTCCGACACACATTGGCGATGCTCGCCTTTCTTCCCTTTTTTCTGCTAAGCCCCAAAAAATCGGTAAAAATAAAAGACAGCTTTCGGATTATTCTAGGGGCCCTTTGTGCCTTCACGCTGGCTTCACTCCTGCAAGTGGCCGGGGTCCATTTTTCCACCGCATCGGACGGCGCTTTCATCATGGCGATGGAACCGGTCGTCACCATTCTTCTTGCCTTTCTCATTCTGAAGGAACAACTCGATCAGCAGATTTTTATCGGATTAGGATTGGCACTGACAGGTTTTCTGATTCTCTCCGGGGGTTCCCTCAACAACCATTTCTTAATCAAAGAGCATCTCATCGGTAATGCCTTTTTTTTACTGGCCGTCATCGCAGAGGGGTCGCTCCCCATTTTTCTGAAGCCACTCCTTAAATATTATTCGCCTCATGTCATTGCCTTTTATTGTCTTGTTTGCGCGTCGCTCTACACCTTTCCGTTTCAAGGTGGGGCCTCATTGGCGACCTTAGCAAACATCAAACCTCTCTCATTAATTGCCATCGCCTATCTGGGTCTGGGGGGCTCTTTTCTCGCCTCACTTTTGTGGCTCATGGCGCTCAAACATTATCCGGTTTCAAAGGTCGCTATCTCCTGGTTTTTGCAACCTCTCTTCGGCTGTCTCTTTGCCCTCTTTCTTCTCAAAGAACCACTCACAACCCATATCTTTTTTGGGGGTTGTTTTATCGTCGCCGCTTTGGTCTTTTTGATTCGTACACCGCAGACAAAAGAGAAAACGATTGAAAACCCGGTGGTAGGAGATATCGAAATTCTTTTGCGCATCCGTCATCCAATCTGGGAGAGCAAACCGGTCACCCCGATTTATGCAACAAAAGTCTCCTCGCACAAAGTTCCATTATATAGAAAAACAAGAAGGCCGTCGCTCCCCTATCTCCCCCGCCGGAATCCACAACACATTTCTTTGACGTTGCATTGAAAATAAATTGCGTTGTTCATTGATGAAATTTGTTGCAAGAGTTACAAGGTGACATTGCTCCAGAAAATTCCCAGTGCGACTCCCCTTCTCTTCAAGGACGACCCCTCCATTGAGAGCTATTCGCAAGACACCATGATGCAAGCAACTCCGGATGCGGTTTTAAGGGCAAGGGACATTCAAGAGATCAAAGAGGTCTTGGAATATTGTAACGCCGAGAAAATCCCGGTCACCTTTTGCGGCTCACAGACTTCGATGACCGGGGCTTCGGTGGCCTCCGAGGGGCTTTTGATTTCGACTGAAAAACTGGAAAAAATTTTGGATATCGGCCGACTTCAGGGGAAAGCCTATGCCACTGCACAACCGGGAGTCATTATTTCAGATCTCAAAAAAACCGTTGCGCATGAAGGGTGGTTTTACCCACCCGCGCCGACTTCCCAAGACAATGCACGGCTTGGGGCAACGGTTTCAACCAATGCGACCGGCGAAGATTCACTGCAATACGGAACGACGCGAAAATATGTCCGAGAGATAAAAGTGCTTCTGGCCGACGGAACCGAAAAAATTTTCTCCCGTAAACCGGAAGAATCTTTTCCCGACGAATTAAACCGGGCCGGATATCTTCTTTCGAGTTCAAACCCTCTCGATTATTTCATCGGCGGCGAAGGGACATTGGGTTTTATTTACGAAGTCACCGTCGATTTGGTGCCGCAGCCCCCCGAATATTTTTCGGCGCTGATCCCCTTCCCCGATCTCTTCAGCGCCATCGATTTTACCATTTCTGCCGTTACCGGAAAAAAATGTCACCCGCGGGCCATTGAACTCATCGATCACGAAGCGTTGCAATACATGAAGACGCATCCGGCATTTCCCAAAAATCTGGCCACAGCCAACACCTTGATCTATTGCAAACAGGAATATGAAAATGAGGTCGATTTTTCAGAATTGGAAAAAATATTGCCGCCGCAGGCAGCTCAGGAGATGTTAATAGCCACCACTGAAAAACAGAAAGAAACGATGCGCCTGTTGCGGCATCATATTCCGAACTCCTTAAATGAGCATTGGCGCAAATTTTGGAGCCGTGGCGGCGGCAAAGTCGGAAGCGACTGGTGGGTTCCGGTGCCAAAATTAAAAGAAATGATCCATTATGTGGAGCAGACCGGAAAGGCACTGGGCCTCCCCTTCATGATTTATGCCCATGTCGGAATGGGACACCCTCATGTTAACACCCTTTGCAAAAACGGGGAGGAAAAATGCCGCGCCCTTGCGACACTGCTCAAATGTTGCCGCAAAGCGGTAACGCTTGGCGGCGGCGTTTGCGGAGAACATGGGATCGGAAAAATCCACCGAGATCTTCTCCCCATCCAATGCACTTCCGAAGCGATCGAAAAAATGATTCAAATCAAAAAAGAGTGGGACCCGCACTGGATTTTGGGCAGGGGAAATATTTTGGCAAACGTCGGATAGCCTCATAGATACCGGTTTTTGAACAGGTTGTCCGGAAATGCAAAGGACCGACAAACATTTGTCGGGCTGCCGGGATTTGAACCCGGGACCCCTACCACCCCAAGGTAGTGCGCTAGCCAGGCTGCGCTACAGCCCGAAATGAAACGCCCATTTTTAATGAGCAAAGACTAAGGTAAGCTCTGCTAACCGATCGTTATTTTTTAGCAATGATAAAATTAAGGTCGTTCGTTGAAGGTTTTATCGACATTGCGGTTGTCATTATATTCGGAGGCGACATTGCTGTAATCCGGGTAGCGCTTAAGATAAGGAGACGAAAGGGTGGTGTAGGGGCTGCATTGGCTGCAAGCGGGATAATAGGAATAATCGTAGCGTGGCTCCGGCGGCGGTGACATATCGGTAATGTAAAAACCGTCATTCCGCCAGAAATAGGATCGCCCAAAAATTTGCAAAAGAAGCCCCAAAATCATCAGGCTACCTTTACCCATATTTCATCTCCATCCAATTCGACTTCAAAAGTCCGAATCGACATCTCGGCGCCCCGCAAACATTTTCCCGTTTTCAGATTGAATTTCCAGTTGTGAGAGGCGCAAGTCACCTCTTCTCCCTCTACCATTCCTTTTGAGAGGGGGTATTCGGCATGGGGACAAGCATCTTTGATAGCGTAAAATTGTCCATCGACATTAAAAACAGCGATTCGGAATTTTTCCAAAGCGATCGCCTTGGCCTTACCCGGTGGCATTTCGGAAATTTTGCCGACATAGGCCCTTCCATGGACGATTTTCGCCCGATTTTTAAGAGGAATATAGTCGACACCGAACGGCTGTGGTTCTTTCATTTAGGCTTTTAGGACATCCAAAAGGGATTCCAGATCTTTTTTGATTTTTGAAAGAATTTTGCGATTATCCAAAACAGATTTAACTTGGGCTGCTTGTGGTTTGGGCTGCGGTTTGGGTTGCACCTCTATGGCAGGCGTCTGGGGATGGCCATTGCCGGAAATAATCTCATCCGTTTTTTCCCCATCCAAAAGGGGCTCCTGAGAGGCATCATAACCCCGCTGTTCTCTCATAATTTCCCGCAATTTTTTACGAGCCCCATTGATTGTAAAACGTTCACGATAGAGAAGATCTTTGATATGAACCAACAATTCGACATCGCGGCGTTTGTACAAACGCTGCCCCGATTTTGATTTGGAGGGTTTGATGTCGGGAAATTCGGTCTCCCAATAACGCAATACGTAAGGTTTTACATCAAGCAGATCGGCCACTTCGCCGATGCGAAAATAAAGCTTATTGGGAATCGTTAAAGAGAGCGCCTCTTTCATGAGACCACGTCTGATTTATTAAGTGATTGTTTTAAAACCTGACTCGGTCTGAACGTTAAAACGCGCCGCGCTGAAATTTCAATTTCTTCCCCGGTCTGTGGATTTCTTCCGACGCGAGGGCGCTTGGAACGGACAACAAAATTACCAAAACCGGAAATTTTTATCTTTTCCCCTTTTTCAAGAGTTTCTTTCATGGTGTCGAAAACAAGTTCGACAATTTCTGAGGATTCCTTTTTACTAAATCCAACCTTTTCGTAAATCTGTTCGATGATGTCAGCTTTAGTCATGTGGCCTCCTTTTGTGCCATTTATATAACAAAAGTCATTCTAACACAACAACTTATCTGGGGTAGCTAAAAGTTATTGACGAAGGGTGGCACCGATTGTCTTTTCAAGATGAGTTATAAGGCTCTGATGAACCTCGTTGACCTCTTCACTGGTAAGGGTTCTATCTGGGGAAGCATAAAGGATATTAAAGGCCAAACTTTTTTTGCCTTGAGGGACGGTTTTACCTCTAAATACATCAAATAATTGGACTTTTTTGATAAGGCGATTTTGGAGATTTGCTACGGCCTCTTCCACTTTTTGACAGGTTAGAGAGTTATCCACAACCAAAGCGATATCTCTTTCTATAAAAGGATATTTGGAAACGGGGTTATAACGGATAGAGACCTCTTTAGAAGCATTTGCCAAAACCTCCCACTCTATTTCCAAGGCATAAACAGCCGTATCGATCTCCCATATTTTCAAAATGGAGGGATCCATCAAACCCAACCAGCCGATCGGTTTTCCTTCCAATTTAATTTTGCAAGAGGCCGTTGGAATCAAAAAATCGAACTGTTCTTTGACAAAATCAAAAGATTTTAAATGAAGCAACTCGGCCAAACGATTTAGCCCCCCCTTTAATGAGAAAAGATCGACCGGTTTGGGTGGCAGTCCCCATTGAAGAGGCCATTCATTGCCACAAGCTACAATCCCCAATTTCATTTTTTCGGAAACGGCTTTCTCTTGGTAAAAAACCTTCCCCAATTCAAATAGTTTGATATCTTTTCTCTGACGATTCCAATTAAAGGCCAAGCTATCCAAAAGCGAAGGGATTAACGTAGGCCGCATACAAAGGTGCTCCTCCGACAAGGGATTATTCAAAGTTATCCACAAGGGATCTCGCGAAGTATCCGGCTCTTCATGAGGTATCCCCTCCATACAGCCGGCGGGCACGCGGCTCCTCGTGAAGGGGACGATTTTTTTGGGGGAGGTAAAGCTCAAATGGCAACATTCGGTATAGCCCAAACCGATCCAACAATCGATTGTGGTCTTTTTGGCCGATCTTTTTTCGGGCAAAATCGGGAGGTTCATTTTAATTTTGGGCAAGGTTGTCGGGATATTGTCATAATGATGGAGACGGGCCACCTCCTCCACAAGATCGATCGTGCGAGCTACATCGGGACGGAAAGTGGGGACGGTAATAAGGAGCCCCCCTTTGGTGGCTTTAGAATCAAATCCCAGCGCATTGAGAATGTTTCGAATGAGGACCGGCTTCAACGCCAAACCCAAAATCCGCTCCACCTCCGAAAAAGGGAGGGCCATTTTAGCGGGGATCGCTTTTTTGGGATAAATGTCGATCCAATCTTTCGACGGGACCCCGCCGGCGGTTTCGACAATCAATTCGGTCACACGATGCAACGCATTCGCAACATGATTCGGATCGACCCCCCTTTCAAACCGACGCGACGATTCGCTCTTTAACTGCAACCGCTTGCTCGTCGCATGAATCCGCTTTGGGTCAAAATAGGCCGATTCGAGCAGAATCGTTTCGGTATCTTCCCGAACCTCAGAATTGGCGCCCCCCATCACACCGGCCAAGGCCACCGACCCCTCTCCATCGCAGATAAAAAGATCAGTCGGCAGACAGGCCCGCTCTATTCCATCGAGTGTTTTAAATTTAAAAGGTTTCGGTTCTGTCCGGACAACAATTTGTTTGCCTCGCAAAAACCGGTAATCGAAGGCATGCAACGGTTGCCCTAATTCCCACATCACATAATTGGTGCAATCGACCACATTATTGATCGGGCGAACGCCGACCGCTTTCAATTTCTTTTGCATCCATTCGGGAGAGGGAGCGATTTTGATTCCGGTAAGGAGACGGGCCATGTAACGAGGAGAACCCTTTGCATCGGCAACCTTGATAGACAAAAAATCTTTTATCGGTTTCTCCCCCTTCGGCGGCGTTTTCGGTTTGAAAACGAATCGTCTCCCCTGAAAGGCGCTTACTTCGCGCGCCAATCCCAAAACACTGAGACAATCGCCCCGATTGGGAGTAATTCCCAAAGTAAAAACAGCCCCATCCCCCTCACCCTCCAGATGCTCCACCTCAAGACCCGACATCGTGAGACGTTCGGCAAGTTCCCTGACGGAATACCGGACCGGAATAAACTCTTTGAGCCAATCGAGAGAAAATTTCATATTTGCTAGATTGCTTCTCCCGCACTTTCACGAAAGTGCGGGATCGCAATGACATCCTTTAAAATTGCTCCAAAAATCTTAAATCCGTTTGATAAAAGAGCCGGATATCATCAATACCGTATTTCAACATCGCAATCCGCTCCACCCCGAGACCAAACGCAAAGCCGGTAAACTTTTTCGGATCGATTTTGACATTTTCCAAAACGGCCGGATGGACCATACCGGCCCCCAAAATTTCGAGCCAACCGTCGCCGCCGCAAACGCGGCACCCTTTGCCATTGCACAAGACACAGGCAATATCGACCTCCGCCCCCGGCTCCACGAACGGAAAAAAACTGGGACGAAACCGGACCTTCAATTTTTTCCCGAAAATCGTCTGACAAAAAAGGGTCAACACCCCTTTGAGATCGCCAAAGGTGATTTTTGTATCGACCATAAGGCCTTCCACCTGATGAAACATCGGGGAATGGGTCACGTCGTCATCATGCCGGTAAACCGCGCCGGGGCAGATCATATATAAAGGGGGTTTGTTCTTTTCCATCGCCCGAATTTGAACCGGCGAAGTGTGGGTTCTTAACAACAGTGGCAAAGCGACTGGTTTATGCGAGCGAGGATCCGGCTTTGCCGGTCCGAGCGAGGGGGATGCGGGGGAATGGCTTGCCATTCCCCCAATATAAAAAGTGTCTTGCATTTCGCGGGCGGGATGGTCCGGGGGAAAGTTGAGGGCTTCAAAATTGTAGTAATCGCTTTCGATGTCGGGGCCTTCATAAATGGAAAATCCCAATTTCAAAAAAATCGATTCGATCTCTTCTTCGACAATTCTTAAAGGATGGCGAAAACCGTGCGCGAAGGAGAAACCGGGAAGTGAAATATCGACCTGTTTGGCTTCCGTCTGTTTTTGTTGTTCCTTTAGGGAGATCGTTTCCTGAAGGGAAACCAGTTTCGATTCAATTTCCGCTTTGACCCGATTGGCTGCCTGTCCCACCACCGGACGATCTTCGGGATGAAGTCCGCCGAGCGATTTGAGGATTTCAGTCAAGGCGCCGCTCTTCCCCAAAAACTGGACTTTATACTCCTGAAGGGAATGGAGGGAATCGAGAGAATCTAAGGCACCGACGGCATTGGCGCGCAATGATTCAATCTTGGCCAAGATTTCTTCTTTAGTCATTTTTTGGCAAGTGCAACCAATTTTGCAAAATCATCTGGCGCAGTAATCGCCAAATCCGATAGCATTTTCCGGTTCAGTCGGATCCCTTTTGTTTTCAATGCCCCAACAAAACGGCTGTAAGAAAAACCCAATTCCTTGACGGCGGCTGAAATACGGGCCTGCCACAATTGCCGGAAATTTCTTTTGTTCTGTTTGCGATCTTTATAGGCATAAACAAGGGCCCGATCGACCGCTTCTTTAGCTGTTCTGAAAAGACGGCTGCGGCCGCCATAATAGCCTTCGGCCATCTTCAATACTTTTTTGCGACGCTGTCTCGCTTTTACTCCCCGTTTAGCTCGTGCCATCTTTCCTCCTTAACCGTACGGTAACATTCTTTTGATTGCCGGGGCATCCACCGCATCGACAATGGCGGGACCTCTCAGATGTCTTTTTTGCCGGCGCGTTTTGCTCGACAAGATATGACGCAGATAAGCCCTTTTCCGTTTCACTTTACCGCTTGCGGTCAGTTTAAAACGTTTTTTGGCCCCTTTTTTTGTTTTTAATTTCGGCATATTCTCCTCACTTGTTCGGCGCTAATATCGCCGACAACATTTTCCCCTCAAATTTCGGCAATTGATCCAGCTTAGCCAAATCCCCCACTTTTTCGATTAACTCCTTCAAAATTTTTTCACCCAAATCTCTGTGGGCCATTTCACGACCTCTAAATTTTACCGTGATTTTGGCTTTGTTCCCCTCTTCCAAAAATCGTTTGATATGTTTTATTTTCGTTTCCAAATCGTGCACATCCGTAGAGGGCCTCAGCTTCACCTCTTTGGTATGACCCACCGTCTGGTGTTTTTTGGCTTCTCTCCGTTTTTTCTCCTGTTCGTACTTGTACTTCCCGTAATCCATTATTTTGCAAACAGGGGGGCGGGCTGTCGGCGAAATTTCAACGAGATCTAAGCCCTCTTCCTCCGCCAACCGAAGCGCTTCGCGCGTCTGCAAAAGACCGAGCTGTTTTCCATCGGACCCGATGAGACGAACTTCCGGAACACGAATCCGAAAATTGATACGCAGGTCTTTCGACCGTGCCCCCCCTGCAAACGATGGATGTGCTATTGTCTTTCTCCTTTCAACCGCTCTATAAATTTTTCAAGGCCCATCGCTCCCAAATCGCCTCCTTGTCGGGAACGAACGGCAATTTTTTCTTCCTGCATCTCTTTCTTTCCGATCACCAACATATACGGAATCTTTTTTAATTGAGCCTCTCTGATTTTCAAACCCAATTTTTCATTGCGGTCGTCTAACGAGGCTCGAAATCCCTCGCGGCGCAATGACTCCAATACCTTTTGTGCATATTCCGATTGCTCATCGGAGATGGTCAACAAAATGGCTTGTGTGGGCGCTAACCATACCGGAAACGCTCCCGCATAATGCTCAATCAAAATTCCAAAAAACCGTTCGATGGAACCTAAAAGGGCCCTATGAACCATAAAGGGTCTTTCAAATTCACCGGTGGCGGCTTGATACCCTATTTGGAAGCGTTCAGGCAAGTTAAAATCGAACTGAATCGTCGATAATTGCCAAAACCGCCCCAACGCATCTTTGATCCTCAAATCGATTTTCGGGCCATAAAATGCACCCCCGCCTTCGTCTATTTCATAAGGAATTTTATGGAGTTCTACCGCCCCCTTCAGGGCTTTTGTCGCCTTTTCCCAGTCGGCATCGCGCCCTACTGCCTTGGCCGGTTTCGTCGCCACAAAGGCCTTGAATTCGGTCAAACCGAAGGCCCTTAAAATTTTCAAAACCAGTTCCATGCAATTATTGATTTCGGTTTCAACCTGATCCGGCGTGCAAAAAATATGGGCATCGTCTTGGGTAAAACCGCGCACGCGGGTGAGGCCATGCAACACACCCGAACGTTCAAAACGATACACGGTGCCAAACTCGGCAAGACGGACCGGCAACTCCCGATAACTGCGGCGCCGCGAGCGGTAGATTTCAATGTGGAAAGGACAGTTCATCGGCTTTAAATAGTAGGTCTGGCCTTCCACCTCCATCGGCGCATACATATTTTCTTTGAAAAATTCGAGATGGCCGGAGGTCTCCCACAAACTGGCTCGCCCGACATGCGGCGTGTTGACCCAAGAATAACCGGCCGCGGTCAATTCCCGTTTTAAAAAATCCTCGATGATCTGGCGCATCGTGGCCCCTTTCGGGTGCCATAAAACGAGCCCGCTACCAATGTCGGGATTGATTTCAAAAAGATCGAGCTCCTGTCCCAGTTTTCGATGGTCTCTTTTTTCGGCCTCTTCCAATTGTTTGAGATAAGCGTCGAGATCTGTTTGAGAAGCGAATGCGGTGCCGTAAATCCGCTGCAACATCGGATTTTTTTCATCACCGCGCCAATAGGCGCCGGAAACCTTCAAAAGTTTGAACGCCTTAATGTCGCCGGTTTTGGCGACATGCGGCCCTTTACAAAGATCGGTGAATTTTCCGTGGGTATAAAAAGTGACTTTGTCGCCTTCAATGCCGTTGATGATTTCGAGCTTGTAATTTTCTCCCAATTTTTTGAAAAACTCGAGGGCCTCTTTTTTGCCGATCTCTTTTCGTTCGAAAGGGAGATTTTCTTTGACGATTTTTTCCATCTCGGCCTCGATTTTTTTCAGATCTTCCGGCGTGAAACCGGCGGGATAATCGAAATCGTAGAAAAAACCGTCTTCGATGACGGGCCCGATCGTAATTTTGGCTTTAGGATAGAGGCGCTGGACCGCATCGGCCATCACATGCGCGCACGAGTGGCGCATCTTTTCCACAGGGTCATTTTCATGTCCAGCGCGACAAACCATAGGCGGGGGATATTGCAGAAAAATGTTGGATTTTCAAGGGCTTTGTTATTTTATGAGTTCACGAGTTATTGAAACTCTTTATGCTACCGCTATTTTTAGCGCCCTTTACTGCACATGGAAGCAAAAAGCATCACACAAGACACACCAAGAGCCGTTACCACCAGAAGACTCCCGATCATACCCCCGAGAGGAGGTTCACCACCTCCTGCCATGGCCAACCCCATATCCACCGTGTTCATCTTCTCTGAAGGGAGAGGCAAATGGTCAATCAACGATAGAGACTTTTCTTCTTGGTCCCTTTTGACCCCATCTAAATGTAGAGTCTTGGAATATCTTTGCCAATGCTGTTCCTATGTCGGTGGAATATATGTCAGCGGGACGTAGCTGTTTGAAAGTTACTCGTCAAGTTTTTGCTAACAAGGCTTTGTTGAGAACCCCCAAAGTTGCTCTTGCTTTTTTTAAAAAAATGTAATACATATAATAGTATGAAATTAAAGATTAATTTGAAAACAATCCGTTTTACAACGGGGGAGACAAAAGACTTGGAGGCTTTTGTAACAACCCATCCGGGTGTTGCCAGTTTTTCGAAATTGGTCCGTGCGGCATTACGGGAATATATAAAAAAAAATAAGGGACAGACGACAGTCCCTCCCAGCCCCTCTTTTTTGTGGGAATATCAGCTCCATGAGGAAGATATCTTCGACATTCTGGGCGGCCCGCAAAAAAACCGCCTCTGGCTGGAGGCAAAAATCTTGGAGCACGGCAAATGGGAAGAGGTCTGGCATTATCTCACTCGGAAACAGATAGAAGAGGATCTTCCTTTTTTGCGCCTGCCGAAAAAAACCAAAAGTCACTGGCAATATGCCATCAACCGATGGAGGCAAACCGATGAAAATTTTGACCCCTCTTCAACATAAAGTGTTGGAGATCTTTTTTAAGATTCCCGATCTCAAACGGCATTTTTATCTTACCGGCGGCACAGCGCTGGCCGCTTTTTATCTAAAACATCGTCTTTCGATCGATCTCGATTTTTTCACCCATTCTGTTGAAATCCATGATGTGGAAAGACTGGTTGAAGACACTTTCCAAGCAAGCGGGCTTCATTTTCAAAAAGAGCGAAGTTCTCCGACATTCCGGCGTTATCTTATCAATGGTGAGTTACAAGTCGACGTGGTGCGGGATATTGATTTCCGGATAGGTGCCCCACAATGGATCGATGGCGTCATGGTGGATACCTCCAAAAATATCGCTGTCAACAAAGTGGCGACGATTTACGGGCGCCTCGAACCCAAAGATTATGTCGATCTCTATTTTCTGAAACCCTATTTGAATTATGACATCATGGAACTCTTTAAACTGGCAGAGATGAAAGATGGGGGGATGGATCCTTTCCAATGGACCAAAATTATCGCGGATGTCGATACTTTTACAGTACTGCCACAAATGCTCAAGCCCCTGACGATCAAGGAATTACAAAAATTTTTTCACAAATTGCGCAATGAAATTCTGGATGCGCTGAAGAAAAAAACCGATTAAATTTTGATCCCCACAAACCGGCTCATCTGATCAAAAACAAAGGCCATAAAACGTTTTTTGGCGTCGTTATCCATATGCTGGATAATCACGCCGGTTTCAAAACTCGTATCGGAAATTTTGTTTTGCCAAACCACCTCCCCTTTGGCCTTAACCGGCGGCGATGGATCATCGCCGATAAAAATTTCGAGATCGAGATGGACACCGCTTTCCAACGGTGTGGGGGTCATCAGGCGCAAACCGCTGGCGCTTATATCTCCGCTGACCGCCTCGGCATATTCGGAAGTCTCGCCACCCGCCTTTTCAATCGCATAACTGACGCTTATGGCGATATCGAGACGGGCAAATTTTCGGCGTTCTTTTGGATCGGGCATTTTTTATTTTTCAACGTTTTTGAAAAGTGATATGATAGTTCCGCTTTGGCTTTATGTCATATAATATTAAAATCTTCGTAACGACAAATTCTAAAGGAAAGGAGTAACAATGAAAAGGTTTATTCTTCTCTCTCTCGTATTTTTTGCTTTGGGGTTGACCGCATGCGGCGGTGGTTCGGATAGTGGAAACAGGTCTTCCGGTGGGTCAGGGACAACAACTACTTCGGGGGCGGTCTCCGGAAGCGGCTCTTAAAAAACGAAATTAAAATAGGGGGTATATCTATGAAACGGTTCATCGGCTTCTTTGTTTTGATGTTGTCTCTTTTTCACTTAAATAGTGCTTTGGCGACTTTGACTGCTGGAGCCAGCTATACGGTTACTTTAAGCAAGGTTAACAGTGACGGAACCGTGACCGATATCGGCACCACGGTACCCATCGTCGCTGATTCCAATGGAAAACTGGCATTTAACTTTACCAGTAACGTCCCGACCGTTACCGACACCAACTGGCTTGCCTTTACTATTAAGGATAAAGATGGGGTGGTGGTCCGCAAAGGTTTGGGCCCTGCCGTTGCAAGCACGGAGACATTGGAATGTGGTCTCAATGGGCTGTCGGACGTTCAGGCTAGGGCCATATTAAATGGTTTTGCCAATTCTAAAACCGATGACCCTTTCTACGGCATGTTTGGATTGATGATGCTTCGCTCTCCGACACTGACGGAATCAGATAGAAACCTCATCGCCTCCGGCGGTAATACAGTCATATTGGGAACAGGGGGGGTGGTCGATTATCTCAAAAATACGCTTGGGGTAACAGCGGCTCAATACAGCACCTTCGTAAAAAAAATCGCCAATAACACGGCGAGCGGTTCCAAAGACCTCTCGGATTACTGTTCCAATTTCAAAGGGGCGGTCGATAATGACAATGGCGATCTGACGGCCAAGGCCGGCGGGTTTTTGGCCGATGTTGTCATCGATGCGGCCAATGCCGCCGGCTTTGATATAGGGCTCATCACCACCGCCATGGAAGCGGCGGGAGAACTGGCCGACACAAATACCGATTTTAATAGAGTCAGCAGTGCGGCTAACAACATGATGGATCAAGCGATCAGCAATTTTTTCAAAAGGCTCCGTTCGATTAAGGTAAAAACCGAATATGGAAATGCCTTTACCGCCCTCGGTTCCACAGGCGCCACTGTGACGCGATTCAATACTGCAGTCGACGTCCTTCTGGCCTGTTTTTCAACCATGGATGCCAAATATCGGGACAAATTTGAAAGTCAAAGCGTCGACACGGCGACCCAGCAGGCGATGAATACCGATTTTGGGGGCTGTTTTACCACTTTTCAAAGTTCCATTCGCTCGACCGATGCTGAAATTGCCACAGTTAAAACAGCCTGTGCAACAAAAATGAGTGTCTCTGAAGCACAGATGCCGTCTGATTTCGGTAAAAATTACAGCTTTGCAGGGACGCTGGTCAATCAGGTGATTCCTTCAACCGTTTTGGACAATTTTGTCTGTACCGTCATTGGTAATGGTGGAAGCATTGACTATACGCGACACACTCTGTCCATACCGACTCTTATGCTACAATGGCTCACGACAAAAAGCGATTTTGATACGACTTTGAGCGCCTTGAACGGCTCCTTTATCGACCTTGCCAAAATCAAGGAGGATATTGAGATCATACAGGCAACGTTGTGGGACACTTTCTCCAGCGGAACGCCGACCTTTGCAAAGATGAAAGCGGCCAAGGCACTTCTGCAATCCCGCCTCGATGCAACAGCAGACCGGATTACGGGGACGACTAACGGCACCACCGCTTTGAGCGCCGCGCAGAAAAAGGGAATTGTAAAAATGATTCTGGAGCCGGATATTAACTAATGGTTCGACAAGCTCACCATGAGCGGTCTCTAAGACTCACCATGAGCGGAAAACAACCCGCTCACCCTGAGCCTGTCGAAGGGTGGTTCGACAAGCTCACCATGAGCGGTCTCTAAAGCTCACCATGAGCGGAAAACAACTCGCTCACCCTGAGCCTGTCGAAGGGTGGTTCGACAGGCTCACCATGAGCGGTCTCTAAAGCTCACCATGAGCGGTCTCTAAAGCTCACCATGAGTGGTCTCTAAGACTCACCATGAACGGTTTATTTCCCGAAAATGCCCTTGAGTATCTTGACCGGTGCTTCAAGGGCATTTTCGCCTTCTTTGACA
>JAHFSU010000005.1:0-41014 GCA_023265595.1 Deltaproteobacteria bacterium | reverse complement strand
TGAGCGGTCTCTAAAGCTCACCATGAGTGGTCTCTAAGACTCACCATGAACGGTTTATTTCCCGAAAATGCCCTTGAGTATCTTGACCGGTGCTTCAAGGGCATTTTCGCCTTCTTTGACATCGTCTACCGGGTTTAACTGTTGTTTCAGAAAGTCGATCCCGCGAAGAGCCATCGCTTTGGTAAAGCGGGGAGTCAGTGTTTTTTTGTCCGGTTCCATTTTGGGATTTTCAAAAGTACCGCTCACCAAAAACGGCAATTCCAACTCCCCCTCCTTGTCAGACAATGTCTTCCGAATGTCTTCATTTTTGATCAGCTCTTGAGTCTCTTTCGACGAGAGTAAAAAGGCCCCACTGCCGGAAAGAGTTTGATTGAGCCCAATGGCGCCATTCATCTGAATCTGGTAGCGGGGGTTTTGCCAACGCGCATTCGGAATTTTTGTCTTTCCTCCTTCGACCACAAACGGAATGGTGAGTTGCTCCACCGTTGCATCGAGTCCCTTCAGGTTGTTCAATTTTTCTTTATTAAACCCGGCCACGGGGGACAAAATATTCCAGAGGGAACTTCCAAAAATGGCCTCTCCCAATTTGAGAGAAGGAATCGAACCGTGTGTCACCATAATATTGCCGACGGCATTCAGGTCCTGAACCGGATTTCTTTTTGCAATCACCTTTCCCAGTAGCGAGGCGTTCAAACTCCCCTTGCCCTGAATCTGTTTTTTCAAAAAACCGATTTGAGTCAGATCGACACCGGCCAAATTCAGATCACATTGATAGTGAAGCGGTTTGGCCAAACGGACAAAACCCTTCGCAGTGGTCGGCGCTTCAAATACAGTCGCTTTTAAAGAATGAATATCCAACCGCGGCGGCGTGAAATAAAAATCGATTTTTACCGTTTTGAGCGGGTAATTTTGGTAAGTCAGCCGGTCGGCATGCAGTGTTCCGCCGATTGCGAGGCCTTTAAGAGTCCACGAAAGATTTCCTTCGACAAAAAGGTCATCAAAAAGGGGAACGTCCCCTTTTTCGATATTCAAAACATGTTCGTAAATTGCAGGGAAATCATCGGACAGTGTTGCGCCATCCAGTTTGGCGGCATCGGCCCTCAGGGTAAGACTCGCCGACATTTTTTGGGCATCAAAATTGCCTCTGAGTTTTATAATCGTGCTTCCCAATTTCCCTTGCAAATTGTCGGTGCTAAATTTTTTCCGATCGAGATCGATTTCTATATCTCCTTTCAAGGAAAAATTATCGGAACCGCCCAAAAGGCCTAAAGAAAGGGTCAGCGGGATGGAACTCTTTCCGGCCAGCGCCAAATTTTTGAGACGGAGAGCGACATTTTGCAAAGTATATTTTGGATTTTCAGCCCCTTCCGGAAAATATTGCAGATGACCTTTTTCCAGTTGAAACGAGGTCACGCTCAGTTGCCATGTTGTCTTTTTTTCTCCCCCCTCTTTTTTGATAATCAGATCAGAAAAATTAGAGCCCTCTTTTGCCGTGCGAAAATAGAGAATCGGTTCTTCGAGCGACAGAGAGACAATCGCTTTTTTGCTCAAGAGAGGGCTCAACGCTACATCAGCCGAAATTTTTTTGGTTTCCGCCAATAACTGATCGGCAAACGGATCCTTGACCGAATAAATTTTTACATTTTTCAGCGTGAGTGAAGGGAGCGGTAAAAGGGTCAAACGAAATGTCTCCACATCGAATTTCAGATTCAAACCCGATTGAAGCTGACTGACAAACCAGCTCCGATAGACACTTTGCGGCAACACGAAGGGAATGGCCACCAATAGGGTAATAACAATGGCCAAAGAGAGGACGGCAATTTTAATTTTTCTTCTCAAAGCTGTCTTATGATGATGCCCGCTTCTTTCAACAATTTGGAGGAAATTTCTTCGAGATTATATGCATGAGAATAGACCACTTCTCCGATGCCGGAATTGATAATCATCTTTGTACAACCGAGACAGGGAGAAAATGTGGTATATAAAGTGGCCCCTTTGATAGAAACACCGTGGTAGGCCGATTGGACGATCGCATTTTCTTCGGCATGCGAGCAAAGACAGGCATCTAAGTTAGCGCCGGAGGTTCCCATTTTATGGCAACGCGGACAGCCCCCTTCGTTGCAATTTTTAATGCCGCGCGGCGTGCCGTTGTAACCGGTCGAGATAATCCGCTGGTCTTTTACAAGAAGGGCGGCCACTTTTCGTTTGATGCAGTTGGAACGAAGCGCCACCTGACAGGCAATCTGCATAAAATAATGATCCCAGCTTGGTCTCTTCACATCCATTGCCAACGTCTGGATAATCTGCCGGACTTTTTGATGTAGCTCTTCGAGTGCGCCGTTGTTGTCAATACGCGCATCGGCCATTTCAAGCGTTCGGTTGAGCTGCTGGTCGGTCGGTTTTTTTCCAGCGGCCTCTTTGGCCTCTTGTTCCACAAAAGCTGCGTAAGTCACCGTATCTTTTTCGCGCGATCTTAATTGGATCCTCTCAAAACGGACTTGCGATTCCGCATCGACGGCCAATAGATAAAAGTTGGAGAGCTGTTTTAATGCCGCCACCTCTTCGGGATGGCGGATCGAATCGACAACATAATTTTTATCAGCCTTGAGTTTGGCGGCTGTCAGAATTCCCAAACAACCGGCCCCTTTTTGCTGGCGGAGTTCATTCGCAAATTCGGTCAAATTTTGGCGCGTGATCTCTTTTTTATTTTTTTTCAATTCTTCGCGCAAAACATCGGAGAGGGAGTGATAGGAAAAACCGGCATCCTGCAAAAACTTGGCCACCTCCCCTTTTCCCGACCCATTTTTTCCGGTGAGTCCAATAATCATGGCGATGCGATGTAGCAGAATTGACCATGAGAGGCAAGCCCTCCCTCTCCTCTCTACCAGGTAGGATAACCCTTTTTTCTACCAGGTAGAAAAACGGCTTCCCCTACCAGGTAGCGGAATTGGTCAGGGAGGTGACGGATTTCGTACACTATTAAGCTTCGGTACCACTTAATATGGTTTAAAGATTGGCACAACCTTTGCAAGATCGATGGAAGTGATGGGATACAAAACTCCGAGACTATTATCTGAAGGCCTTGCATATCATGTCTGGATACAATGCAACAATAAGGAATTCCGCTTCCAAAATGACGAAGATTTTCTTGATTATTTGTCGATTATCAAACTGGTTAAAAATAAACACAATTTTACTTTGTATGATTATGCACTGATGCATACGCATGTTCATCTCTTTCTCATGACACCTGGCCCAGTGTTACTAGATGTTATCATGTGGGATATCAATCGCAGTTTTTCCGTAAAACATAACAAGAAAAGAGGCCGTTGCGGCCATCTTTGGATGGGCCCTTATAAAGCCGCCGTTGTGGATAATGACCAATATGCAATTTCCTTGCTTCGTTATTTTCCGCAAAATGCGCCAAAAGCTGGCATTGTTAAACACCCAAAGGATTGGGAGTGGTGCGGATACCATTTTTATGCTTATGGAAAGTCAAATTCACTTTTGACTCCCACCCCAACGTATCTCGGATTAGCTGATAAACCCAAAACCAGGCAGCAAATATATCAACATCTTGTAACCTACCAAGGACCAGAAATGATTGCTAAAGAAGAAGAACTACTTTTAACAAAACTGAAGCGTTGAATTGATTCTCTACCAATTGATTCTCTACCTGGTAGGAATAGCACTCTTTCTACCAGGTAGAGGTAAGGGTTGACACCTTTGGAAAAATTCTTAAAATGCGGCACCTGTTATGATCCTCAGCGTCAAAAATTGTTCCAAACATTTCAAAGCGGTTAGAGCGGTTGAGGATATCTCTTTCGAAATAGCCAAAGGAGAGGTCGTTGGGCTTTTGGGACCCAATGGGGCCGGAAAAACAACAACGATGCGGCTGATTACCGGTTATCTCAAGCCAAACGGTGGTGAGATCACGGTCAATGGGATTTCGGTTCTTGAAAATCCGTTGGAAGCCAGCAAACAGGTCGGTTATCTCCCTGAAAATGCCCCTTTATATCATGATATGGAGGTCACCGATTTTTTAACGTATGCCGCATTATTAAGAAACATTCGCAAAACGGAAATACCGGCCCATTTGAAAGAGGCGGTCGCATTATGCGGTCTCCAAGAGGTGGTCGGCCGCCCGATCGGAGAACTCTCCCGCGGATTTAAACAGAGGGTCTGTCTCGCACAAGCGTTGATTCATAAACCGCCCCTCCTCATTTTGGATGAGCCGACCACCGGCCTCGACCCCCATCAAATTCAGGAGATCCGCTCGTTGATCAAAGATATCGGCAAAGAGCGAACCGTCATTTTATCGACCCACATCATGCAGGAGGTGCAGGCTGTCTGCAGCCGCGCCCTCATTATCGCTAAAGGAAAATTAGTTGGGGAAGGCACCCTCGATCAATTGCTTCAAAAAAGAGAGGGGTCCAACCGCTACACCGCAAAAATAAAGGCTTCAAAAGAGGCAATCCAAAAAGAACTGCCGCAATTAGGTCCCTTTTCACTCGAAAAAATCGAGTCGGCCAACGGGGTTTGGCAAACGGTTGTGATCTGCCTCGACACGGCTGAAGATAAAAGTGAGACGATTTTCCAATGGGTTGTGGCCAACCGGTGGAGTTTGGCGGAACTCAAGCGGCAGACCACCTCGCTCGAAGAAATTTTTCTGGAGCTCACAAAATGAAAACGATTCGAACCATAGCCCAACGCGAATTCCTAGCCTATTTTACCAGCCCTATTGCGTATGTTTTTCTGATCGCCTTTCTCGTTGTGACCCAATGGCTCTTTTGGCGGAGTTTTTTTGTGATGGGACAAAATAATTTGCGCGGTTTTTTCAGTTTGATGCCATGGGTTTTTCTCTTTTTCATTCCGGCCATTGCGATGGGAAGATGGGCCGAGGAGAAAAAGGACGGGACAATTGAAATTTTGTTTACCCTCCCCTTGAAAAAATGGGGTGCGGTTCTTGGAAAATTTCTGGCTACGTTGGGTCTTTTGACGACGGCCCTTTTTCTGACATCGCCGATGGTAGCGACCTTAGCCCTTCTCGGACACCTCGACTTCGGTCCGATCGTCGGCGGTTATTTGGGCCTTTTATTCATGGGAGGGGCTTACCTTGCCATCGGCCTTTGGGTTTCATCGCTGACCGAAAATCAGATCATTGCCTTCATTGTCGCGGTGGTCATTACATTCATACTGCTTCTCTGCGGCGAACCGATTTTCACAACCGGCCTCCCCCCGCTCGCCGCCTCTTTTTTCAAATATCTGGGACTCAATACCCATTTCGATTCGATCGAACGGGGGGTCATCGATACGAGAGATTGCCTCTATTATCTCTCTTTAATTTTTCTCTTTTTGTATTTTAACGGTCTCGCCCTTGAAGAACCGCAACAAAAAAAGAAAAAAGAGAGGGGGGCCCTTGTTTTGTCCCTTCTGATTGCCATTTTTACACTAAACCTGTTGGCGTCACGGCATGTGGCCCGGCTCGATCTGACCGCGCAAAAAAATTACACGCTGGCGCCGGCCACCAAAAAAATATTAAAAAATCTGAATGACGTCGTCACCATTAAAGTCTATTTCACTCAGGATTTGCCGCCCGCGCTGGCCAATTTAAAACGAGATGTGGACGACATGCTTGCGGAGTTTCGGCAATATGGCGGGAGCCGCGTCAAAGTGGAATATTTCAACCCACAGGCGAATCCCGTTGAGGAACAAAAGGTCCAGATGATGGGGATTCCCCCCATTGAACTCAATGTGTTGCACAAAGACAAACAGGAGCTCGCTAAAATTTATCTCGGGATGACGCTTCATTTCGCTTCCAAGCAGGAGGTTCTGGCTGTGGTGCAAAATACGGGGAATTTGGAATACCGTCTCGATGCGGCGTTCGTTAAAATAACGGAACCCAAAACACCGTTGATCGGGTGGTGGACCCCCTCCCCTTCTCCGACGGGAGATGATTTCAGCATGGCCAAGGAACGTTTAGAGAGTCGATATACCTTGCAAACTATTGATGAAAAATCGCTCGATCAACTCGATCCCAAAACAATGCCGGTCCTCTTTTTTGTCGTCCCTGAAAAACTTTCCGATAACGAAAAAAAGGCTTTTGCCGACTATTTGGAAAAAGGGGGAAAGGCGATCGTATTGGTAGAGCGTGTCGCCGTAGCGATGGGAGAAGGCTTAAAACCGACGCCGCGTCCGAATCCTCTGGAGGCCTTACTCAAAAAATACGGGATTGAAGTAAAAGAAGATATGGTTTTGGACAAATCAAACGCGGCGGCAACATTTACCGGCGGCGTGGTCAACTTTGTCGTCCCCTATCCTTTTTGGGTCGCCATCCGTCCTGAAAATTTTGACAAAGAACAACCGATGGTTTCCGAATTGACGAACCTGATTTTGCCATGGGCCAGCTCTCTCCAGTTGACAAACCAGACCATTCTTTTCAAAACAACACCGTTTGGTGTGGCGACCGGCGCGATGCATCCGGACAAAGCGCTCGATCCGCAGACCGCGAATAGTATCATGACTTTGGAAAACTCAGGGGTGATTCCGATGGGGGCATTGGCCGATCAAAAATTGGTGGTTGTCGGAAACACTCAATTTTTAAAAAATCAATTTTTGCAGCAATTCCCGGACAACGGAACTTTTCTTGAAAATGCGATCGATGTTTTTTCAACCGGCGAAGCGCTGATCGGCGTCCGTTCCAAAGGAATTGTGAATGAACCGATTGCGTTGGTTTCCGATACAGCCCGTGGTTTCATCAAAATCGTGAATACCTTCATCGGGCCTCTTTTGCTGCTGATGGCCGGATCGGTCATCTGGTGGCGGCGAAAAAGAAGATCGGCCAAATTGAGACTGGCTTTTCAGACATGAAAAAAATTCCGAGACCTTATCTCTATTTATTATTGGCTCTGTTGGGAACGGCGGTTGTTTGGTTTATTGAAAAACCGACCGAGGAAAAAACGGGGGATATCCTCAACAAACCTCTTTTCGCCAATTTGCAGGCCGATCAGATTGCCCGGATCGACATCCAACATCTTTTGAACGGGGTACAACTCAAAAAAGAGGGTAAAGAGTGGGTGATCGCCCCAATCAAAACGGAGATGAAGAAAAATCTCGAAAAAGCGGAGGAAAAAAATCCGCCGCCGGAAGAGACCGAAAAATGGGAGAAGGCCGATTCCGAAAAGATTCAGACCGTATTGGATATTTTGATGGATACACGGGCCATTTCCCTTGCAGGGGACAATCCCGAAAAGCTGGGTTACTTTGAAGTCAATCCGGTTGGGGAGCGGATTCAGTTTTTTGACAAAAACGATAAACGGCTTGAAGATTTCTATCTTGGAAAAGCGGGGGCCGCCTTCATGGAGGGTTACATTCGCAAAGAAGGAGAAAACGAAGTTTATCTAGCCGATAAATTTTTGCGTCCCTATTTTCCCGCAACAATGGAGGGATGGATTCCGACAAAAAATGATAAAAAAGCCGCCCCTTAATCTTCAACCGACCACGTTATGGGATTATCCTTCGCAACACTATGGCGACCGGATGCAGGGAGACCGGCGTTATATCGGCGCCACCCCTTCTTACATTATCTGGAATTTGCTCACACGCTACACCCGTGAAAAGGATCTGATTGTCGATCCGATGTGCGGTTCCGGAACAACGATCGATGTTGCCAACGACATGGATAGGGATGTCAAAGGTTTGGACATCGCCCCTTTTCGCAAAGATATCGTGAAGGCCGATGCCCGCCATCTCCCTTTAAAAAACGAAGATGCCGATTTTGTCTTTATCGACCCGCCCTATTCCGATCATATCGATTATTCCGACGAAGAGGGTTGCATCGGACAAATCAGGGCGGAAGATCCGAAATATTTTGAGGCAATGGCCGATGTCATCGCCGAAATCGACCGGATTTTAAAACCGAAGCGCTACATGGGGCTTTATATCTGCGACTCGTTCAAGAAAAAATCGGGTTTTGTCCCGATCGGTTTTAAAATATTTGAAATACTGTGCCGACATTTTATTCCGAAAGAGATAATCGCGGTCACCCGCCACAACAAAACGCTCAAAATGGGGAATTACCGAAAGGCGGCTGTTGAAGGGAATTTTTATCTAAGAGGTTTCAACTACCTCTTCATCATGAAAAAAGAGGAGCAAGCCTCTCCTTAAGGTCTTTCTTCGCGACCCATGATGCCAAATCTTCATACCTCATTTATAACTAAGGCCGATTTCAGTGCTTAATCTCTTTATGCAATTTATCCAACCACTGGCTGGCCCGATCTTTGCCGCCGAGACCGAAGGCCAAACCGCCCGACAACGCGAGCATCGCAACAAGACCGGTAAAAAGAATTTTAATCAGATCAGCCGCAATGCCCAACTGGGTCAGCGACGCCATAAAGGCGAAGATGATGACCGACCAGCGAGCAAACGTGCCAAGCACGCCGGCCGACGTGGCGGGAAGCGTAGAGGCCTTGACCCCTTTAACAACGAGCTCCTGTAAACCACCCCCCAAAATAAAACCGGCCAAAAGAATGAGAACGGTGATGATGACATTGGGAAGGTAAAGGGCAACCTGTTCAAAAAAATTGGTGAGTTGGCTCCATTTCAAGATGTCGGCAACTGCGATAAAGGTTACGATGATAAAAAACCATTTCACAAACCAGCCGACAAGGGCGGCGGAATGAATCTCCAACCCCCGCTCTTTGAGCTTGGAAAGCCCCACGACGTTGTGGAGAAATGTGTCGAGCCGCGTATATTCCACGAGCTTGCGGACGATTCTCCCCAAAAGACTTGAGAGAAAAAGACCGGCAAACAATACCACAACTGCGGCGACAATGTCCGGCAATTTGCCAAGGACATTGACCCAAATCCCCTGCAGCGCCGCTAGCACTGCATCCCGCCACGTCATAAATTGACCTTCCATAGGCACCCCCCTTGCCCGCCTTAAATTGAGTGGCGGGATTATTTGACGGGTAAGATACAAAAAAATGGGTATGGGCTCAATAATAGATTCGGCTTTGGCAATAAAAGATTTATATGACGTTATGACACACAGTGGCGAAAAAAATTTTGGTGGGCGCGGTAGGATTCGAACCTACTACCCCGTCGATGTCAACGACGTACTCTAACCAATTGAGCTACGCGCCCGAAATTTCGCTTTTTGTGAAATTTCCCTCTATTTTCCATTTTTCATTTTCGGAAATACCGGCCCTCTTTATCCATTCCCGGCCAAAAAAGGCAATCTCTTTTTCAATAATCGCCTGCGCCAACCGGGCCTCCCGCTCTCTTTGCCCCAAGTTTTTTTCGGCGATCCCTTTTAAATCATCCACATTATAAAGATAAACGTTGTCGCAATTTCCGGAACCGGTTTCGACATCCCTTGGAAAGCCAAGATCCATCAGCACGAGCGGTTTGTCGGAACGCTGGGCCATCGCCTCTTTGATTTGGGCGCAAGACAAAATCGGCGCCGGCGCCCGCGTGGAAGTGATAACCATATCGACCATCGGCAAAATGGTATCCATGGCATCTAGTGGACAGGCTTGCATTTTCCACCGTAAGGCAAAATCATGCGCACGCTGAAGCGTTCGATTCATCACGATCATTTTTTTTGGATTCCGTTCGGACAACAATTTAGCCGTCTGCTCTCCGATCTCTCCCAGCCCCACAACGAGAGCGGTCACCTCTTTGAAATCGCCAAAAATCTGCTCCAAGAGCAGGAGCGCAACGGTGCTGACCGAAACGGGATAGCGCGCAATGCCGGTCTGCGTGCGAACCTGCTTTGCAATACGAAAGGCCTGTTGAAAAGCAAAATTCAAAAGAGGCCCGCTCACTTTTAATTCCAAAGCCCGCAGGTAGGCTTCTTTGACTTGTCCCAAAACTTGGGGTTCCCCCAAAACCATCGAATCGAGTCCGGCCGCCACTTCGACCAGATGTTTAAAGGCATGGGCCCCCTTGAAAAAAGTGTCGGGTTTTATCGTTTCTTCCGTGCGGCCCAAAAATTGGACCCAAGCGGAGATCAAAAATCGGGCGTCCATCCCCTCCTGCGCGGCGACGTAGAGTTCCAAACGGTTGCAGGTCGAAAGAAAAACGGCCCCTTGTATTCCATCCCGCTGAATGAGTGTTTGCAAAAAATCGGGGACCCGTTCAGGCACAATGCCCAAAGCCTCTCTTCGTTCGAGAGAAGAATTTCTAAAATGAAATCCTAAAACCGTTAGTTCCATAAAATCAGCGCTGCCAAACTGAAAAATCCCAAAAAAGATAACAATAAAATTTTATGGCCCATCGGCCCCAGCCATCGCCGGTTCACCGCCACGGCGTAAAAACCCCACGCCACAATGGCAAGGGCGATATGCCACCCTTTTTGTCCGAACGACAAATCGACATGGGTGAGCAACATCGAGCCGGTAATCAACACAAAGGTCAGACAGACAAAGCCGACTTTCAAAAAATTCAAGGCCCGTTTTTCATTGAGCAACAACGGCGGCAGATTCAAAGCCAACGCATCAATTTTTTTGGCTTTGAGACGTCGTTCGTGGAGCCAAAAAACAATGCCGAGAATAAAACAACCGAACAGCAGCACGACGCTCATCAACGCAAAAAAGAGATGCAACAGCAACAACCACCGGCTTTTGCCAAACAGATAAAGGAGATAAAAAGAATCGTGGCTTCGGTCCAAGGCGAGCACAAACAGAATGAAGGCAAGCGGCAAAAAAAAAGCCCCGAGTGAAAACCATTCGTAGCGAAACAAAAGCCACAAAAACAAAACGACCGAACCGAGGGAAATAAAAAAGAGGCTATCGCTCAAGCCGGTCACGAGCGGCATTCCCCTTTCAAAAAAATAAAAGGTGATCAAATAGCTGACCTGCAAAAGGACCCCCAAAATGGTGAAGATTTTCGCCGAAGCGGCCAACCGATGGCGCCACGATGCCGCCATTTCAGCAGGGTATCCGAAAGACAAAATCAGATAGGCAACACTCGCCAAGCCATACAAGACAAGGCCGGGGATGAGACAGATGGTGGTCATGAAATAATATCCTCGACAAAAAAATATTCGGGTTCAGGACCCGCCCAATTAATCCCCAAAAGAGACAAATGCAACCTGTTTTCCATCAGCGAAAATTGTGCGGCGTAGAGGAGGGCCATTTTTTTGAGCCGCTCCAGACGATAAAAAGGGAGACTTTCCAGAGGATGTCCAAAGGCATCGGAGGTCCGGGTTTTGACCTCGACAAAATGGGTATGATCCCCTTTTTGGGCCACGATGTCGATCTCTCCCCAACGGGTTCGAAAATTCCGTTTTTTGATCTTAAAACCTTTTTTTTTCAGATAGTTTACGGCTAATTCTTCACCCTGAAAACCGAGTGTTTGATTGCTGTTGTTTCTGTTGACTTTTTTGGGGGCTCTGCTAAACATCGCGCCACTTTAAGGAAAATCCGATGGCAAAACAATGTGAAATTTGCGGCAAGAAACCGGTCACGGGGAACAAGGTCTCCCATTCCAACATGAAGACCAAAACCCGCAATTACCCCAATCTGCAAAAGGTCAAAACGGTCATCTCCGGAAAAGTCCAGCGGATCAAAGTCTGCACCCGCTGTATCCGCTCCGGCTTCGTCAAAAAAGCGGCTTAATTTATCCCCAACACCTTCGCGAAGTATCCCCTCCATACAGCCGGCGGGCAGGCGGCTCCTCGTAAAAAAAAGTAGACAACTTTTTTTTAACCCTGCCGATAACCCTTCTGTATGAGTTTCTTTTTAAATCCGGTGGCGGCCCTTCCCATTCTGACCCAAATTGAGTCGGCCTATGCGGCGTTGGTATGGCTCAAGCCGGCAGTGAAATGGCTTGGCGGGCTGTTTTGCCGCCTCTGGTCAAAGATTATGCCGTGGAATATCAGGCCGAGCAGGATCTTTTAGGGCCAAGCGCTACACCGGAGATGCATATCCTTGTCGGCAATTTTAAAAAACTGGTCCGGGGAAAAAGGGACCTCTTTCAGGAAGAGGCGATCACGGCGATGCATGCCACATGGCAAAAGGCTGGCGGACGCTTTATCTCTTTTCCCGATGCCACTCTCGATGTTCACTTGAGTGCTCTCCGCAACAGCGAAAATCTGGTCGAAGGGGGGATGATGGTGAGCGGCGACTACGGCTCCATTGACCCTTCGTTACTCAATCAGGGGCTTTCTCCTTTCAAGGGAGGGGCCGGACAGATTCTTCTCCTCTCGGCCTTGGCCGTGACCACCGATCATGCCAACGGAGATATGCAGAAGGCCTACATCATCGCCTCCGCGCTCCTTTCCAAGACCGACTTCAAAAAACTCGAATGGGGAAAAGCAATCTATCTCAAAGTGAATGAGGTCGATCGGGAAAAAGAGAAACTCCGGAATGGGTTGGCCGATGGAACCTACAAAGAAGAGACTGGATGGTTACGATATGTTGCAACGGTCTTCGTCTCACCACAAAGCGCATGGCAAAATGCGAGTGTCCTTCTCGGAGAAACATTCGCTCAACTCGGTTGGCCGACGAACCAGGAAGCAGTCCGACTGGCACGAAAAAAAGCGGCCTAACTGCCAAAAAATCAGGCGGCTTTATACAGAACTTTGTGATTGTTTTGAATTTCCTCCCACAGGATACTGTCCCGACCTCTTTCAGCAATTTCTTGCGGGGTATATCCTTGGGCTTCAACACCAGCCTGCAAAGGCCAAGCGGCATAAGAAAGCAGAGTAAGCCTGTCTAACGGCAAAATTTTAGCAAAGTCTTCTGAAATGACAATAAGGTCGATATCGCTCCATTTATCTGCCTTTCCACTTGCATAGGACCCGTATAAAATGATCTCTTTTGGGCGAATTCCTTTTTTTCCCAGTTCCTTAACAAATTTCACAACGATATCATTTATGTCAGCCAATGATTTTTTATCCATGCAAATAGCTCCTTTGTTTCTTCTAATCGAGATTGCACAAATTCTTCCGAATATTGTTGATGAAATTTTGCGAGATCGTCTGGATAACGTGTGCCAAGATAATGCGGGGCGAGCTTCACTAAAGCATCCATTTTATCCGGGGGCAATTCCTTCTGTATTAATTGTAAAAGAATTTCCAAATTGTGAGTACGGGGAGGAACTTTTCCAGTACCATATTGTATTGTCGCTTTCAGAATCTTTTCGACTGCTTGATGACAAAAATGGAGAGAATAGGGGGGACGTTGCTTATTTTGTAAAATCTGCTCGGCAAATTCTAAATCATTTTCAGCAATCGTAAGCCATGTTTGTGTTTTTTTATCCATGCGCGATAAATACCACCATTTAGAATGTCGCGCAATTATCTTATGCATCTGAAAGGAGCATATGGTAGCAGCTACCATATGCTCTTGTTAATTCCGCATCCTCTCCACCGAAATAATTCCTTTGACCCGTTCGAGCGATTTCAAGACATGCCGTAATTGATCGACTCCCGTAATTTCAATATCAAACGTGTTGACCGCGTTGTGTTCCTCAGTGGTGCGGGCGGTGGCCTGCGCAATGTTGACCCCTTGGCTCGTGATCGCCTCCGTCATCGCCTGTAACATCCCCGGGCGGTCGGCGCAGACCACCTTGATTTTGGCAATACGCGAAATCGGCGTTGCGGTATCCCATTCAACCAAAATGCGGCGGTCGGGATCGGTACTCAACAGCTTGGAACAATCGCTCACATGGACACTCACCCCTTTGCCGCGGGTCACATAGCCGGTGATATGATCGCCCGGCACGGGGTTACAGCATTTTCCGAAGGTGATCAGCATATCTTCAACGCCGCTCACGCGAACCTGCCCCATCGAGCGTTTTGTAATTTTACGAACCAGTTTGGAAAACGGGGTCTCCTTGACCGATTCCTTCGGCTCCAAGGCCCCTTTTGGCAAGACAAGGGCGAGCAGGTCTTCGGGTAAAATTTTTCCGTAACCCAATGCTGACAAAATACCGTCTTCGTCATGAAAGCCGTTTTCTTTTCCAAATTTTTGAACAGCCGGTTCTTTCAATAATTTTGTCGGAGAAAGCCCATATTTCTGGCATCCCTTTTCCAGCAACTCCCAGCCGACCTGACGGCTCTGCGTATGTTCCTCCAGCTTCAGAAACTGGCGGATCTTCGCCTTGGCCTTTGATGTTTTGACGAATTGGAGCCAATCGCGATTGGGCCGCATATCTTTTCGCGTCAAAACTTCGACCGTATCGCCGCTGTGGAGACTGTAACTGAGCGGAACAATTTTTCCGTTGACCCGCGCGCCGATACAATTATTCCCGACTTCGCTGTGGACGGCGTAGGCAAAATCGATCGGTGTGGAACCGCGCGGCAATTCCTTGAGTTCCCCTTTCGGCGTAAAAACATAAACGTCATCGGCAAAGAGATCGAGTTTGACGGTATCGAGAAATTCGGCCGGGTCCTTCAGTTCGCTTTGCCATTCGAGCAGTCTCCGAATCCAGCGAAATTTCATCTCATCTTTGGTATCCGAAGAGAGTCTCCCCTCTTTATATTTCCAGTGGGCCGCGATCCCGTGCTCCGCAATTTCATGCATCTCCTGCGTCCGGATTTGAAATTCGACCCGCTCCCCTTCGGGCCCGATCACCGTCGTGTGGAGCGACTGGTAATTGTTCGCCTTCGGCATGGCGATGTAATCCTTGAACCGGCCTGGGATCGGCCGCCAGAGGGAATGAATCATCCCCAACGCTTCATAACATTGCGGGAGCGTGTCGACCAAAATGCGAAACGCGATGATATCGTGAACTTCATCGAACGGAATGTTTTGCGCCTCCATTTTACGGTGGATGCTGTGATAATGTTTGAGGCGGCCGGAGATCTCACAGACAATGCCATGATCGGCGCAGGAATCCTGAATAATCTTTTTGACCTTTGCGATGTATTTTTCTCGTTTTTCCCGCCGCTGACTCACTTGTTCGTCGATCATTTTGAAAATGTCGGGCTTCAGAAACTTGAGGGCCAAATCTTCGAGTTCGATTTTGAACTCCTGAATACCGAGACGGTTTGCAATCGGGGCATAAATATCGAGACTCTCCTGCGCAATGTCGTTCTGCTTTCCCTCCGGCATGGCATCCAGCGTGCGCATATTGTGCACACGGTCGGCGAGTTTGATCAGAATCACGCGGATATCCTGAGCCATCGCCATAATCATCTTCCGAAAATTTTCGGCCTGTCTCTCTTCCGAAGTGGTGAATTTGATTTTTCCCAATTTGGTCACGCCATCCACCAACTGACGGACCTCTTTTCCGAAAAGGCGCTCCACCTCTTCGAGTGTCACGCCGGTGTCTTCAACCGTATCGTGCAATAGCGCCGCAACAATCGAAGCGATATCGAGTTTCATCGAGGCCAAAAGACAGGACACCGCAAGGGGATGTGACAGATAAGGCTCACCGGACCTACGTTTTTGGCCTTCATGCGCCTTCGCGGCAAAAACATAGGCTTTTTTGATTAAGTCCAAATCGGCGTCGGGATTATAGGCGGCAACGGTTTCGATGAGGTCATCCAAGCGAAGCATAACTTAAATTTATACTATCTAACTATTTGGAAAAAGACAACTTTTTTTCAATGTCACGGCAGGCTTGGTCCAAATCGCTGTTAACGATCTGATAATCATACTGGTCTTTGAACGACAGCTCATGTTTTGCATTTTCAAGCCGCAATGTCCGCTCCGCCTCGCTATCCGTCCCACGGTTGGAAAGCCTTCGGATCAATTCTTCCACGGACGGCGGCAGGAGAAAAACGGTGATTGCTTTTTCGCCAAAAAGATTTTTGAGCCGCATCCCCCCTTGAACATCGAGGTCCAGCAAAACCTCTCTCCCCTCGGAAAGCCATTTTTCAAGAGGGGTTCTGGGGGTTCCGTAAAACTGATTATGCACTTCGGCCCATTCGGCAAACTCCCCCCCCTTGATCATTTTTTTGAACGATTCGGTCTGGATGAAATGATAATCGACCCCCTCTTTTTCCTGCCCCCGTTTGAGGCGGGTTGTACAGGAGATGGAATGGACCCTATTGGGATGAAGGGTCAGCAGTTTTTGGATAATCGAAGTTTTGCCGGTTCCGGATGGAGCGGAAATGATGATGAGGCGTCCTTTTGCAGATATCATCGTCATTCGATATTTTGCACCTGTTCCCTTAAATTTTCGAGGAGCGCCTTACATTCGACCACATGGGAGGAAATAGCGGCGTTGCCGGCCTTGGCCCCGATCGTGTTGATCTCGCGATGCATCTCCTGAATCAAAAAGTCGAGTTTTCTGCCGACGGGCTCTTTGGCCTTCAAAAGATGTTCGTATTGTTTTGCATGACTTTGCAATCGGGTCACCTCTTCAGTGATATCCATTTTATCGGTCGTCAGATTGGTCTCGAGATTGCCGTTGGCCGGATTCACAACCTGCGCCATCCGCCGCGTTTTGGAATCGTGAACGGCCCGCTTTTCAATTTTGACAAGATGCCCCTTAAAAATTTTCAGGCGTTTTTTCTGGTCCGCCGCAAGATGGCCCCCTTCGCGAAGCCTCATTTTTTCGGCATGGGAGAGGGCCTCAGACAAAATTTTCTGGATCGGCTTCCAAAAGACGATATAGTTTCCCTCTTTCTCTTTGACCTTCACGAAATTTTGGACACCCATCAGCGAAAGGAGATCGGTATGGGAACCAATACGGAGGCCTTTTTGCAAACGCCGAATCGCATACAGATATTTTTTGGCGAGCGCCACATCGAGTTCCAATTCCGGGCCGCCAAAAACGGATTCGAGCTCTTTCAAATACACATCGACTTTCCCGCGCTGAAAACGGGACTGGATAAAATCCCTCAGTTTGATCTCCAAGCCTCCCATGCGCGGCGGGATGCGGGCGGCGACATCGCAATAACGATGGTTGATGCTTTTGAGTTCAATGTACAAACGGCCCTTCCCCACTTTGCCGGAGGCATGGCCGTATCCGGTCATGGAACGCATATTTTATCCCTCGAAAACAATTTTGGTTTCGCCCAATTCGATCGTATCCCCTTTTTTCAGAAGACGCGATTCAATCTCTTCGCCGTTTACAAAGGTGCCATTTTTGCTCACCAGATCAAGAATGCCGACCCCGATATCATCGTAAAAAATCATCGCGTGCAGGCGCGAAAGGGTCATATCTTTCAACACCACATCGGGGCTCCGCCGAAAAGTCCCCAACTGGTCGGGGCGCGACGGCGCTTCTTTCAGGACCGGCTGTGGTTTGCGAAACTGCTGGGAGATATATTGCAAAATAAGGCCTTTGGTCTCTTCATCGAGCGAGAGGGCCCAATCGACATTGATGACGGCTGTCTTTGTGGTATCGCCGATGGAGCGCCCCACGGCGCGGCAACCGCCCAACTGGAGATCAAAATGAAATCCGAGATCGGGACCGGCGATGACATTGAAATTCACCTTGCGGGCAAAAATTTGTGTTTTGGATTGGGGCATTGTCGGTTTCGACGCCTGCGGCGAAGACGAAGATGGGGTTGCCTGCGCGGCCTGCGGGCTCCGCATGTCGCTCGCTTCCTCGACGAGCATGACCGGAATCCCTTCGCGGACAGGGAACTTCAACTGACAGCGGTTGCATAAAAGACCCCGCCCCCCTTCAACTTGGGCCAATTTCCCCTTGCATTGCGGGCAGACCAAAATGTCGAGCAATTTTGACGAAACGGACATATCCCCCTTATTTTCATGAAGAGCCGGATACTTCACGAGGTATTCCCTCCATACAGCCGGCGGACAGGCGGCTCCTCGCGAAAAATACTGCTACTTACCGGCTGTGGCGTTATATTCCTGAATCACACGATCGGTAATGTCCGGGGTGCCGGAGGTAAACAAGACACCACCCTGTGATCTTTCAAAAATAAAATTAAAATTATCTTTTTTGCCGATATTTTGAACGACAGTCTGCAAACCGGTCAGGATTTTTTTCAAAGCATCTGACTTTTTAGCGCCCAATTCCTGCTCATAAGTAGAACCGGTCTGTTCGACTTCCATCAGTTTTTTCTGGAGCGCCAGTTTTTTGTCCTCCAAGGCCTGCCCTGTCAAAATAAGCCGGTCTTTGTCGAAAGAGGCTTTCATCGCGTCGAGTTCCGACTTCAAGAGATCGAATTTTTTCTTTTTTTCGGCCAAGGCGGCATTGAGAGAGGCTTCCGCTTTTTTGCCATCGTTAGTTTCGTTGATGGCCCTTTGGAAATCGACCACCGCGAATTTCATTCCGGGGGTACTTTCGGCACGCAACGCCTTGAAGGCAACCACCCCCAAGACAACAGCGGCCAAGAGAATAAGTGTTTTACGAATCATACAACCTTCCTTTCTTTCGGTTTAAAGTGGGTATAAAGCGGGGCCTATATAGCATTATCCCAGTGAAAGACAAGGGATTTTAAAGATGTCTGAAAGTGTCAAATACTTTCAGCCGTGAGGGTGTCTGACACTTGCAGGGTTGTGACGATAATCGTTGGGGTCGAGACAAGTGTCGTAGGTAGTGCGGTTAATTTTTATCCAGTCTGTGTTGTTGATGCCACGAGGTTTGCCAGCAGTAGGGCTAATTGGGAATGCGGAGGCCACTTTTAACCATCTGTTTTGAGAAGTTGAGATTTTCCTAACTTCATCGGCTGCCTCAGAAAGATCTTGATCCTGACTCAAAATCAAAGCGACATCGTACCGATTATCAAGAGCCATTCGGACAATATCCAAAGCGATACGGACATCAACACCCTTTTCTTGCCCTACGAGAACCGTTGTCATTTTCCCGTTAGGCAATGCGATTGTTTGATTTCGATAGCGCAGGGAACGGGTAAAGATTTTAACACCTCTTGTGCCCATTACAGCAAGTTTCCTAGTCCAGAAGGAATGCCAAAAAACGTCGTCAGTGGAATCAGGCATCCCTGTGTAAAAGAAAACTTCTGTTAATTGCCAACCTTGTTCTTCGCAGATTTTTTGGGCTAACGCCTTGGGGTCATAGTTGGGATAATTGTAACCAAAAGCCTTTTTAACCGCATAAAAAAGGTTTTGCCCATCCACAAAGGCGATTGTTCTTTTTGGTGCTGGTTCGGAGCGCATAAAAATAACCCCGTTAGAGGCCCTAAGGCTGATCCAACGGGGAGAAGATAGCTACATCCTAGGATAATGGCCCGATCTCTGCAACATCAATTTTATCCAAGGGATTTTAAAGAGCATATGGTAGCAGATACCATATGCTCGGTACCATATGCTCTTTTGTGAGCAACTTTTTTGGAGAGGGGACGATGATAAGGTAGGAGGTATAAGAAAATGAATTTTGTCATGACCGATGTTGTTTTGAGTTTGCCCCTGCTGAGCAATGCCGCTTTGGCCAATGCGGCCTCTCTGCAAGCGGCCATTCAGAGTGCCCCGGCTAATGCAGACACGGCGACCGCACTGGAGGTGTTGGCCTCAAGCGACGGTTTAAAAAATTTGCAGACCGGTTGGCTCTCTTCGGAAACTCCCCGATCGATGCTCGCAAGGCCGATCGGTACGTATGGCGCTCGTACGCGCTACGCTTTCGCGGATGGAGAAACCAGCGCGCAAGATGAAAGGGTCCGGCTTGCTCCTCCCGATTCGGGTAATGTTGTGGAAACAGCGATGGGTGGATGGGATAAAGCAAAAGCTTTGAACGCCATCCGTATCTTTGAACAATTTTTGCAGAACCACATTTCTTATTGTAGAGAAATGGCAACGAGGGGGATCCCTTTGTCGGACTATGCACTTGCGCAATTGAGTCTGCTGACCTCTCTTTTGCCTGTTATAAAAACGATCTATGAAAAAATTAATGAGGTTCGGGTTCTGGAAGCAAGGATCCTTTTTGAAGAGATAGTGCTAAGAAGAGGAGTCAATTTAGTTAACTCGGACTACCCAACGATACGCTTGGCATTGAGGGTGGAGTGGAACCAGCTCGAGTTTGAAAAATTGATGGAGCTGGCCACCCATTTGTTATCCATCCTTCAAGAGGAAATACCAAAAACATTTACAGAAGAACGGTTAGGTAAGTGTGATGAGGAAGATCGGGAAAGTCTTATGAGAAGTGAGAGGAAACTGACAATCCTTGTGAGGAAAGCCGGAGAGGTCATGAGTCAATTACCTCCTTTGGTGGCCCAAGAAAAATTTCGGGAGGCCCATGACTTGTTGGAAAGAGACATTGTCCAACCGATAAGAAAAAAACTTTCAAGGGAGACTGCAGGTGAGTCAGCGACGGCTGGCATCGAAGAGATTTTTATGGGAATGTTGGAAGGCTTAAGTCGACAGATTCCAGCAGTAAATAATGTTGCACTGTTGGCTCAAGAATGTCTGGAGATGGCGAGGAGAGATTTGTCTCATCCAAAGGCCGTAAAAGAGTGTGAAGAATTGAATGAGGTGGCTCGTTTGGTTGCTCTTGGGGATCCTCAAAAGGCAGAGGCCATTGTGCGGAAAATAATAAAACATGCCAAAAAGGAGCAGGCCGACAATGTAGCTTCAAAGTTGGAGGAACTGTTGCACGAGGTATGCTCGTGAAGAGCATATGGTAGCTGCTACCATATGCTCATATTCCAATCATCTGAAAAGAAACGAATTTGTGGATCATTTGAAAATCCTTGTGGTTTGAAGTGAGCAATGCGGCGCCGATATTTTTGCAGCCGAGCGCAATGAGTATATCATTGACCAACCGGCCTTTCTTGATCGATTCGTAACCGTATTTTCTCCCCATTTGCGACAGTATCGATCCGCACTCGAACCAGTCTTTTTCGGCGGGCACAACCATTCTCCTGTTTTTTTGAAAAATATGGCAGAGTTTTTCAAGGGCTTTGACGGTTACGGCGTCTCCGGCCCCGGCGAAAAGCTCCTCGGCAACAACCGCGCTTAAATAAATGATGGAGCCGGGGGTGTTCAGAATGGCGCCGGGAGACCTGCCTTGCCTTAGGAGGGGGATATAGACCGATGTGTCCAAAAGAATCTTAGCCACCGAATTTGCTCTGATCCATGTCTTTAATGTTCAGCCGCCCTGCCAACTTTTTGTGGAGATCGACAATTTCGGCATTGCCTAGGAGAATATCCAGCGCTGTATTTACGGCTTCGGTATCCGTGGCAACGCCCAGAATTTTTTTGGCGCGCCGGATTTTGGAAGCATCAAGGATAAATTGTTTACGAACCTTTGGCATGTGTATAATATCCTATTTCATACACATAATGTCAAGAGGCATATGGTAGCAGGTACTATATGCTTAAACCGTTAATGGTTCGACAAGCTCACCATGAACGGTTATTAAAGGCTCACCATGAACGGTTATTAAAGGCTCACCATGAACGGTTATTAAAGGCTCACCATGAACGGTGGTTTTTAGAGGTGCCCATATGCTCCTTTAGAAGAAATGGCCGATGGTGAAGTTGAAGACCGATTTTTGTTCTCCCGCCTCGCGGTCGATCGGGAAACCCCATTCAAAGCGGAGCGGCCCCATCGGCGATATCCAGCGGATCCCAAGGCCCCAGTCCATCCGGACATTGTTGAGACTTATATTGGCCCCTTCGCCGTACGCATTGCCGGCATCAAAAAAGGCGACAAATTTCAGACCGACCGCTTCGACAATCGGGTGTTCCAGTTCGGCGTTGATCACCATCATCTTATCCCCGCCGAAAACAAATTTGACCGGATTGCCGTTCGAATCGGTCACCGGTTCACTCGGTCCGATCGACAACGGATAGAAACCCCTGAGCGTATTCACCCCTCCCAAAAAGAAACGCTCAAAGAGGGGGACGATCCGATTATCCAGACTCTTGATGTAACCGACGCGAAGATAGGTTTTGAAAGAGAGACTGCCGACCACCGGCTGGTAAAATTGTGTTTTTGCGGTGACACGCCAGAAATCGTTGTCTGCCCCCAACCGGGCGCCGGAGACCTCCATCTTGGCCTGATTGAACATCCCCTTGTTGGCATAAATGCGGTTGTCTCTTGTATCGCGGTTCAAGGTGAAACTTAAGAGAGAGGTCAGCCCGCTCGCATCAGCGCGGAAACGGTTCGGGACGAAACTCGCAAAATCGACCGCATCCACCTGTTCCGCCTCGTAGCCCAGAGACATCGAGGCATAATCAAAAAAGCGGTGTCCCACGGAGGTGCTCCCCCCGTACGAATCACGGTTAAAGTCGGTAAAGCGGTAAGCCGTTTTGAAGGCCGAGGTCCCGACGATCCATCCGCTATCCAAAAAATAAGGGTCAGTCATGTTGAACAAAAATTGCTGCCGGCGACTCGACGCCTCGGCAGAAATTTCTCCGTTCCAACCGCGCCCAAAAAAGTTCTGTTTGGCAATGGAACCGGAAATAATGAAATCTTCCGTCGTCGAAAAACCGGCGCCGACGCTGAAACTGCCGGTCGGTTTTTCTTCAACCGTTATTTTCAAAATCAGCGTGTCATCGCGATTGCCTCGCGGCGTTGCAAAATTGACCTCTTTAAAATAGCCGAGCGCGATGATTTTCTGACGGCTCTCTTCCAACTCCGATTCGTTGTACAAATCCCCCTCTTTGACTTTCAACTCCCTCCGGATGACTTTGTCGCGCGTAGATGTGTTGCCGGCAATTTCAATCCGCTCGATAAAAATGCGGTTCCCCTTTTCGATGGTGTAGGTGATATCGGCCGTTTTGGCGACTTCATCGGTGGTGGTGACCGGCTGGATATTGACGAAGGCGTAGCCTTGATCCCCGTAAAGCCGCGTGAGGGTCTGCATGTCTCTCTCGATAAATTCGCGATTGTAAATCTGGCCCGGCTTGGTCAACATTTTGGCGAGGAGTTCTTCTTTGGTCGTCAAAACATCGCCGTCCATCCCGACTTTTCCGATCCGGTAGCGATCCCCCTCCTCCACCGGAAAGGTCACGAAAAAATAACGTTTATCTTTGGTGAGCGAAACGCGCGGCGGATCGACACGCACTTTGAGATATCCGTTTTTGAGATAATGAAAGGTGAGCCGCAAAACATCCTGTTTCAAATCATCCTCTTTGTATTTTCCCGAACCGGTCAAAAAAGAGATCATCCCCTTTTTTCGCGTTTTGACCACTTGTCTCAATTCATCGTCGGTAAAGACCGTATTGCCGACAAACTGGACCTGCCGCACGATGGCCATCGGGTATTCCCTGATTTCAATCACCAGTTCGTATTCCCCTTCCGGCGTTGTCTGAACACGCCAGTTCACATCGACCGTGTAAAAATTCTTTTTCTGGTAGAGATCTTTGATGGCCGCAATCGATTCGGCCAGTTTTTTTTCATTGAGGGTCTGATACAAAGGAACCGTGACCACTTCGCGGATCGTATTCGTCTTGACCTTGTGGTTTCCCGTGATGGTCAGTTTGTTAATGATCGCCTTTTCGGTCACACGAAAGGTGACGATCATCCCGTGCGCGCCGCGCTCTTGTTCCACCTGAATATCCTGAAAATAACCGAGCCGGTAAAGACGGCGGATATCCTGATTGAGTTGGTCGCGGTTGACGATGAGGCCCGGTTTCGTTTTGATCGTGGTTCGGACGGTCGATTCGGGAACGCGTTGCGCCCCCTGAATACGTACCTCCTGCACAAAGTAACCGCCCCCTTCTTGCGCCGAAAGAGAGACCGGCAAGAGAAAAAGGGCGAGGAGGAAACAGAGCGGAATAGCACGCAACAAAATGAGGGGGGGAGAAAGCGTAAGCGAGCGGGTCGAGAAAAGCGTCCCGCAGGCGACTTTCACCTTGCGGGGGTTACAAAAAAAAGTCGCCGAGGGTCGAACAGCCATTGTGGGGGCGGAACCCCCACAATGAGCTGTGTCTTTTCGAGACTCGCAAGCGAAACGCTTTCGTGTCATCCATTTTATTTTGTTGCGCGCTTTAGATTTTATGTAGTGTTCCATCTTTTAATTCGAAGACCTCATCCATCTGTTTCACCAATGCCAAATTGTGGGTAACCATCAATAAAATACCGCCCGACTCTTTTGCCACCTGATCCAAAACTTGAAAGACCTCCCCGCCGGTTGTTTCGTCAAGATTGCCGGTCGGTTCATCGGCCAACAAAAATTTGGGCCGCATCACGCAGGCCCTTGCAATCGCCACCCGCTGTTGTTCCCCGCCGGAGAGTTCGTTGGGGCGGTGTGCGCTTCGCGAGGCCAATCCCACTTTTTTAAGCCCCTCAGTTGCCATCTCCCTTGCCTCTCCGGCTGTCCGGCCGCCGATCAAGGCCGGAAGCATCGTATTTTCCAGCGCCGTCAACTCCGGCAAAAGATGATAAAACTGAAACACAAATCCGAACGAGCCTCCTCTCAAACGGGAGCGCTTTTTTTCCGAGATGGAGAAAAGATCGGTGTGGTCCACCCTCACTTTTCCCGCGGTCGGCGTGTCGAGCCCGCCCAAAATATGTAGCAGCGTCGACTTGCCCGCGCCCGAGGTGCCGACAATGCCGACACGACAAGGGCTCTTGATTTCGAACGAAAGTCCCTTCAACACAGAGACGATCTGATCGCCTTCGCGGTAACTTTTGTGTAAATCGGAAACAGAGAGCATAAATCTATCCCGGGCCGTGGAGCCCTTCCCGAATCGGAACCACAAGGGCCCGTTGCGCGGCCAGCCAAGAGACGCTCCATACAAGCAACAGCCCCAAAAAAACAATGATGAAAATGCTAGTGCCTGCCAGAAACATCGGCAGCCGTTCCAAAAAATAAATTTGGGGATCGAGAGGGATCCAATGATAACGCGACACACCAAAAATAATCCCCTCTCCCAAAAGGGCCCCGATAAAAATGCCCAAAAAACCGAGAACAAAACCGTGTACCGCAAAAAGTCTCCGAATCTTTTTTGAATCGAGGCCTAATGCCCGCAAAATGGCCGTTGTCCGTTGGCGACGAAAAATCAGCAGCAGCACGACACCGATCAGATTGAGGGAGGCGACAAAAATCATGAGCCCCATCAAAATCCGAAAGAGCCACTTTTCCATGCTCAGGGCCTCAAAAAGGGGCTGGTTCAAATCGACCCAATTCTGAATCGTGACGAGCGGCCCGAATTGTTTTTCCAAAACCGGCTGGGCCAGCGGCGCCATGGCAGGGTCCTTCAAAAAAATTTCGTAACCCGATTCTGTTTTGGGGAGATGAAAAAGATTCCGGAACGTCTCGATGTCGATCTGCGCAAATTGCGAATCGAATTCATAAAGCCCCGTTTGAAACGTCCCCTCCACTTTCATCTGCCGAATATTTTTTGCGGAGAGTTCCCGGCCGATCGGCAGCAACAGCTTCACCACATCCCCCTTTTGAAGCCCCAGATTTTTTGCGAGCGCATCGCCCGCCACGAGGCCTTCGCGCCCATCGGCAATCCCTTTCAACACAACCCCTTTGATCTTTCCTTTGTGAATCAACAGGGCCTCGCGATAAAGGTAAGGAGTCACTCGCGTCACCTCCAAATTTTCAATGCCGGCGGCGCGGATCGTTTGGGCAATTGCGTCCGGTGAAAAGGAGAGATGTTCCTCGGGAAGGATCATCAGATGGGCATTGAAATGGAGCAGCGCATTTCGATATTCCCGTTCGAACCCGGTTGTTACACTGAGCGCAACAAAAAGGGCGGCAACACTCAGCGCAATGCCGGTGATCGCCACCCACTGCATCCGTCGGACGGAAGGGGGAAGCTGCGCCCGCCACCAAAATCGCTTTGCCAAAAATAAAAAAGTTTCCATTTTTTAAAAGTGTGGTGACAAACCTCTTTTCACTTCGCGCGAAAAGGTACTTGGGGTTTGTCAACACACTGTTAGAGTGCGTAACAAAATAAGTTTCGTCACGAAAATAATTTTGTTACCCACTTTTATTCCTCACGCAAAATGGACAAGACATCCATTTTCGAAGCGACCCAAACCGGATACAAAGAAGAGATGAGGGCCAGCAGAAAACCACAAATTAAAATGGCCGCAACGCCGGCCGGTTCCAGCTGAACCGGCAACGTGTCCAAATAATAAGTCGACGGCAACGGGATGGGATGCCATTTCAAAACAAGCGAGGTGGCGATTCCCAAAATGCCGCCGCAAACCGCGCCGATGCCGCCAATCAAGCCCCCGAGAGAGAGAAAAATTTTACCGGCTTGAGACGGAGACAACCCGCACGCTTTCAAAATGCCCAAATCCCGCTTTTTCGAATCGACGTAGAGGAGCAACAGGCCGGTGATGCTAAAGGAGGCGATCAGTCCAAAGAGGATCAGAAAAAAAGTCATGGCAAGCCGCTCCAGTTTAAGGGCCGCAAAGAGCCGCTTGTTCTGTTCGGCAAAAGTTTCGATTTTTGCCGATTCGGGAAAAATTTTTTGGAGCTCTTTTTTCACCGCGTCCAAATCGGACAAATCGTGGAGCCAAATCAGAAGACCCTTCTCCCCCTGATCGCCGAGCAGACCCTCTGCCGTCCAGAGCGGGACGACCATCCGAAGCCCGTCCCACTCGTAAAGCCCCGTTTTGAAAATGTTGGCGAGACGAAAAGTTTTTTGCCGCGGGACAAAATCGCCCGTGGGGCCGATGTCGCCCAGCGGGTAAATGAGGGTCAACGCATCGTCACTGTCCGGATGAAGGCCCAGCGTGGCCATCAGCTCGTGACCGCCGAGCAGCGGCGGTCTGGAATGGGAGGCGGCGTTGGGTTGAAAATTGGGTGTTCGCTCTTCTCCGGAACCGTGCGGCAAAATTTGCGTGGCGTTGGGTGGGGCGTTGAGGGTAGTAGAGTTGGGTGGGGCGTTGGGAGAGGCCAAATCCCAATCCGAAATTTCTTCGGGATAAATCTGGACCTTTTTCAAAAATTCGGGGCCGATTTTTTCCAAGCCACGGACCTTGGCCGCAACCGCTTCCCCACCCTCAATCCCCTCGGCTTGAACAATCACCTCCCCTTCGGCAAAAAGGACCGCTTCAGCCACCTCTGGCCAGCCCCGAATTTTTTTCAACGCAGCCGGGTCCAACGCGGCAGGGTCCAACGCAGCCGGGTCCAACGCAGCCGGGTTCAAGGTAGAGGCGCGCCACGGCGCAGTCAGCGCGTTTCGTTTGAATTGGCCTAATGTGGCATTTTGAGCGACATGATCCGGCGCAGCACCAATTTGAGTCACCGTCAAATGGGCATTCAGCCCTACCCAGCGGGCATTGAGCTCCCCTTGAAACCCGCGCATCACGCCGAGCACCAAAATGAAAGACCAGACCCCCAGCGCCACACCCCCCAACGCCACGGCGGACAAAATCGGAACAAACCGCTGGCGGTTGGAAAAAAGGTAGCGCCAAGCCATTAATCTTGACAGGAAGTTCATCGTCTCATTGCGAGCCCACGGGCAACACCCGTCGTGAAAGCAGACGCATCAGGATCCCTCTTTGGTTTTAAGTTGAGGAAATAAAATGACATCGCGAATCGACGCCGAATTGGTCAAGAGCATCACGAGCCGGTCGATCCCGATCCCCTCCCCCGCGGTGGGAGGAAGCCCCACCTCCAGCGCCCGCACGTAATCTTCATCAAAGTGCATTGCCTCTTCGTTTCCCTTGTGCAGCGCTTCGACTTGCGCCTTGAAACGTTCCGCCTGATCTTTCGGATCGTTGAGCTCATTGAAACCGTTGGCAATCTCACGGCCGCAAATAAAAAGCTCGAAGCGATCGGCAAATTCAGGGTGTGCGTCATTTTTGCGCGCAAGCGGCGAAACTTCGGTCGGAAATTGTGTGATGAAGGTCGGCTGGATTAATTGCGATTCGACTTTTTCCTCAAAAATTTCCACCAATTTTACGGGCGACAATTTCGCCGGGTCGGTCTCCGCGTCGGTCTTCGCAAATTTTTTCACCGCTTCGTGCATCGTGTAGCGCGCAAACGGGGCCTTGAACTGAATTTTCTCCCCCTGATATTCGACGGCCGTCTCCCCCGTAATCCGCATCGCCAGTTCTCCCAGCAGCTCTTCAGTCAGTTTCATCAGATCTTCGTACGTGGCGTAGGCCTGATAAAATTCGAGCATCGTGAATTCGGGATTGTGTTGCGTCGAGATCCCCTCATTTCTAAAATTACGGCCGACTTCGAAAACGCGTTCCAGCCCGCCGACCACGAGCCGCTTCAAATAAAGTTCCGGCGCAATGCGCAAATAAAGCTGCATGTCGAGCTTGTTGTGATGCGTAACAAAGGGTTTCGCCGCCGCCCCGCCCGGAATCGGGTGCATCATCGGCGTTTCGACTTCGAGATAATTTCTCGCGCAAAAAAACTCGCGGATGATTTGCAGCGCCTTCGAACGCTTGACAAATGTTTCACGCACCTCCGGCGTCACGATCAGATCGACGTAGCGCTGCCGGTAGCGGGTCTCAATATCCTGAAGCCCGTGCCACTTTTCCGGCAGCGGCCGGATCGACTTTGCCGCCAGTTTGATCTGCGTCGCCTTAATGGTCAGCTCATCGGTTTTCGTTCGAAAAAGGGTCCCGGAGACCCAGACAAAATCGCCCACATCAAGACTTTTGAAGAGTTCGAACTGTTCCTCTCCAACGATTTGTTTTTCAATGTAAATTTGAATTTTGCCCGTGTAATCCGCTACTTTAAGGAAGGCCGCTTTTCCGAAAGAGCGGAGGAAGAGGAGGCGCCCCGCAACCGCAAAGGTTTTCTGTAATTTTTCGAGCTCCGGCCCTTTTAGATTGCCACACTCAGCCAAAATTTCCCCGGCCGTGTGGGTCGGTCTGATATTTTGCGGGTAAGGAGACCCCCCTTTTTTGCGAATCTCTTCGGCCTTCTTCTGCCGCTGCTCGATGTAAATATTCTCGTCGGACATGGGAAGGTGCTTGGTACCTTCTGACGCGTTTTCCGTCAAGTATGGGATGGACCGTTATTGCATAGGGTAGCTGCTACCCTATGCTTCTTCCTTCTTGGGGGATGGGATCGATTGGATGATCCGGAAGATCCCTTCGGTATTGGCGCAATCGGTTTCGTATTTCTTGCCGTCGGTGGCAGGCAATTTCAGTCCGTGACAAAATGTCACGACCTCACTTCCTTCCTCTTTGAGCCTCTGTTTGAGCTTTCTCCAGTAGGCCCCCGAATCCGGGCTGTCGGTGAGCGCATGGCAAACGTCGACAACCGAAAAACACCACTCATCCCCATGAATTATTTTTCGGATTTGCCTTCCTTTTATGGTGAGCCTTTGATAACCGCTCATGGTGAATTTAAGGACCGCTCATGGTGAATTTAAGGACCGCTCATGGTGAATTTAAGGACCGCTCATGGTGAATTTAAGGACCGCTCATGGTGAATTTAAGGACCGTTCATGGTGAGCCTTTGATAACCGCTCATGGTGAATTTAAGGACCGCTCATGGTGAATTTAAGGACCGCTCATGGTGAATTTAAGGACCGCTCATGGTGAGCTTGTCGAACCATGAACGGTTTAAATGGAGTATAAACGAGTTCGCCCTTCGACCCTTCGACCCTTCGACAAGCTCAGGACTCAGGACACAGGGCGAACGGTTTTTAGAGAGGTTCCCTAAGGGGAGTGGTGGAAAATGTCATTCCCGCTTTCGCAGGGATGACAAAAAGTGCATTTTCCAACACTCCCCTAAAGTCAGTTGACCGGCTCTTTTTTTTCCGCTATTTCCCCCTTGTGCCCGAAACCCTCGACCTCAACCCCGAATTTTTGCATGCGCTGGAAGTGATGGAAGAACCCGGCGCCCACTGTCTCATCACAGGGCGGGCGGGGACGGGGAAATCGACCCTCCTCGAATATTTCCGAAGCCAGACAAAAATAAAAGTCGCCGTGCTGGCCCCCACGGGGGTGGCCGCCGTCAACATCCGCGGGCAGACGATCCATTCTTTTTTTCGTTTCCGCACCGATATCACCGTGGAGACAGCCGCCAAAACAGCCAACCGTCTGCGCAAGCAGGGCAAAACGGAAATTTATGAACAACTCGACGCCATTCTGATCGACGAGATATCGATGGTGCGGGCCGATCTTCTCGACTGCGCCGATACCTTTCTGCGCACGGCGCGCCGCAAAAAAAATGTCCCTTTCGGCGGCATCAAGATGATTTTTATCGGCGATCTTTACCAACTCCCCCCCGTTGTTCGCTCCACCGAAAGAAAAATTTTTGCAGATCATTATCCGGGCGTCTATTTTTTTGACGCGCACGTTTTTCCCCAAATGAGTCTCACAAGGGTCGAACTGGAAAAAGTCTATCGCCAGAAAGACGCGGAGTTCGTCCGCCTGCTCAATGCCGTGCGCAACAATTCGCTAACCGACAACGATGCGGCCCTCTTCAACCGGCAATTCAAGCCCGATTTTGATCCCAAAAACAGTTTGTATGTCACGTTGACCGCCATCAACGATCAGGCCCGCCAAATCAATACAGAAAAACTGGCTTCGCTGAAAACAAAAACCGTGCGCTACCATGGTGAAGTGACTGGACAGTTCGAACAAGGGACCCTTCCGACCGATGAAACGCTCCTTCTCAAAGAAGGCGCGCAGGTCATGCTCCTCAACAACGACCCTCTCGGACGATGGGTCAACGGAACCATGGCGGTGATCACGCGTTTGAAGACGGCCAAAATTGTCGTGCGTCTGGAAACCGGCGGCGAGGAAGCAATCGACCCCTTCACATGGAATCTATTTCATTATGATTACGATTCAAAAAAGAAAACGCTCGTGACGGAAAATGTCGGTTCCTTCACGCAATATCCCATCCGTTTGGCATGGGCCGTGACCATCCACAAAAGTCAGGGGAAAACATTCGACCGTGTGATCATCGACGTGGGGCGCGGCACCTTTGCGACCGGGCAGATGTATGTGGCCTTAAGCCGCTGCCGCACACTGGAAGGGATGATTCTCAAAACAAAATTGTTGCGCCGTCATGTGCTGGTCGATTATCGGATCATGAAATTTCTGACCGGGCATCAATATGCTGTTTCCGATGAAAAAATGCCTCTGGCAAAGAAAATCGCCGCCATCGAAGAGGCCATAGAAGTCGGCGGGGCATTGGAAATCGTCTATCTCAAGGCGTGTGATGAAAAATCAAGACGCGTCATCCGCCCGATGGAAATAGGCGACATGGAATACAGCGGCAAAACATTTCTGGGGTTAAAGGCCTTTTGCGAAAGCCGGAAGGAAGAGAGACATTTCCGTGTCGACCGCATTCTGGAACTAAGCCCCTATAAATAGAAACGCATCATTTCATGCTTGCGCTTTTGATTCAATCTTGAAATAGCTTTGCCGGCAGAGGGAGGAAAATCATGGTTGAGCGGTTATTACCACATACGGTTTCCCCACGCGACTCTCTTCGGTTAGCACAAGCCGAGCCCCCTCCATTCCAAAAAAAACCGGATAATCCAAAAGAAAAAGAGCCGACAACCGTGCGCCAGTTTGATATCCGCTTTGGAGAAGGAGGTACGGGCAACAAAGGGAGAATACAGTTTTTCAGTCCCGAGCCGGCCCCCGATCTTTACAAAACAAAGTGGAACGGTTCCGGCACGGAGATTGATTTAGGAAAAATACCGCCGTTTCTCCCTTTTCCCCCTCCTTCCCCCTCTCAACAAAATGCTGAAGTGGAGATGGCTCTGAAAGAAGCATTGAAGGCGCTCAACCAAGGTCAATTTAAAAAATGTCACCACCTTGCAAAACTCATTTCCAAAAAAAATCCGGAAAATGAAGGGGCCCTCTTTCTGAGCGCCATGAGTGACATCAGCTTGCAACTCAGAGAGAGGGCCAAAACACATCTCGATGAGCTACTCAAAGCGACTTCGCAGGATAATTATCTTTATTTGTTCGTCTCGGGATATCTGGAAATGGTGGAGGGAGATTATCCGGAGGCCATTGTCCGGTTTAAGGAAATGGTGGAAAAATATCCGGATAATTTCGACGGTTACCGATTTTTGGCTTTCAACCATCTTTTTAATAAACAAACCGATTTGGCGCAGGAAGTCTTAAACCATGCTCACCCCACCGGCACAAATGAAAAGGCGAGTCTCGCCATAATAAAATTCTTGGCGGGGGATAGAAAAAAGGGAGAAAAAGAGTTGGAGGAGGTGATCGCCGACAACCCCAAGAATCCCGACATGCTGGGCGCCTACAGTTTTATGCTTTATGTGAATAACCAAGACAAAACAGAGGCTCTGGAATATGCAGAGGAGGCATTGAAGTTGAAACCCCATGAACGGCAGGCAGAGTCTACAAAGGCTGTAGCGCTCTGGGACAAAGGTTTGACAAAAGAAAATGTAAAAGAGGCCATTCCCCTCTTGCAATCCTTCTACGGCTACTCTTCCCACACCGCGGTTATAGCAGAATCTGAAAAGACCTCTATCAGTTTTGATGCCAGCACCTCACTAAAAGCCTCCTTAGGAATCGGAGAGCCAGACAGTCTAGTCATGTTATCTGCCGCCCTTTATCTGGATGATCGTTTTGAAGAGTCCCTTCCCCTTCTTACCAAAGCCGTTGAAAAACAGATATGGACCCGTCAAAATTTTGTCTCCCAAGAAAGATTAGTCGACTGGCTATCAAAGACAGAGATGCAATTGCAAAAGCCGGGGGCAAGAGAACATTGTAAACAGGCCTTTGATCTCGATCCCTCCAACCTCACCGCTTTAGCCAATTTCATCGAACTATCGGTGCTCGCAGGCAATTCGGATATCCTCAAGGAGTCAAAACCGTATCTCGATAAATTAGAAGAGGCTTACCGTAACGATCCGGCGGCAGCCAAGTATAGCTCCAGCATCGGCTTCTATTATCTTGCGGCACAACAACCCGAAAAGGCTCTCGACTATCTAAAAAAAGCAGAGGCCCTTAGACCCGATTACTTTTTGAACCATGAACGACTCGCTCTGGCTTATGCCGCCATGAAACGCTTTGAGGAGGCAGAAAATGAGGCGCAACAAGCGGTCTATTTAAAGGATCCCAATCTGGCCCCTTATCAAATGTTGGTGCTGATTCCGCTGGACCATGGGGAGTGGGAGGAGGCTGAAAATAGAGCGGAAACCCTTTTTGAAAAGGCGCCGAACCAAGGGTTGTTTGCCAAATGGGTGGGAGGTCTCTACACTCAATTGTTCTACAAACAACTGCTAGAACACGGCTTTGCCCCCATCCCCCCGGAGACCGATCTTTGGAGAGAACGGGCTGAAAAATGGTTACAAAGAGGAATGGATTTAAAAAGTCTGACAACGGATTGGGAACAAATGGCTTGGTTCATGATCCGTCTGTTGAATAATTCGGCGACGATGGAAGATATGAATAAAGCAGGGGTCAATAAAGCATTTTTCGGAACCATCCTTCAGGCGCAAAAGGGAAATTTAGAGGAAGCCGATTCTCTGTTCGTTCGTTACAAAACCTCCCTCATGCGACCCGATTCGGAATTTTCGATCGATATGTTGTACCCCCTTGTGAAATCGGGGCACATCGATTTTGCCCAAAAATTATTCAGAGCTTTTTGGGATCATCGCAACGACCTGAAGAATCCAAAGGAGATGCAAGCCGAGATTGAATCGATGACCGACCTCATCCTCTCCAACCCCTACCCTCCGGAAGTCGGGCCTTTAATTGCCACCATGGCCATTCGGATCGGGGATGAATACTATAAACACAGCACGTCTGACTTTAAAGAAGCCATGGAATGGTACAACAAGGCCCTCAAAGCAGATCCCTCACAAGAAGGGGGCTCGGTCGGTTTGAAAAACTGTTATCAAGCGATGCACCAACCCGAGAAGGCCCAAGAAATCATAAAGCGGTTTTCCCAATAACCAGAGCATTGCATGGGGTATAGCCCCCGCAAAACAAAATGACCGATTTTATCATGGGCTGTCATTGCGACCCTACTTTCTACCTGGTAGAAAAGGGCCCTTTTCTACCAGGTAGAAAGTAGGCTGAAATACCATAATGCAGAAAATAGCGGCCCCATGCTGCAACGTATGTTAACAGGTAACATTCTATCACATTCTATCAGGGGACGTTCCCCTGGGATTTTTCGAGGGAACGCCAAGCATTGAAATGGAGGACCTTCCGGCGACTGGGATCTGGCAATATTGGCGCGGGAGCATTTAACCATTTCCAAACCGCGACCAACATCTCCTGCAACGGATGACGCTCCATGTAGCTCGGCAGCTTTTCCCACTCGGCAACGTGGTACCGCCTCATGATGGGTGCTGTCGTCTCCTCCGCAGCCAAGAGTTGAGACAGTTTCAGCAGGGTTATTGGGGGTAACTTCCCTTTCTCTTGTAGATACCTTTCCAAAATGAAAACGATCGCCTTGCGTAGCCTTTTCCGATCCCCCTCAGACAGGGATGGAAGTTTATTCACAGACCCTACCTGTTGACTCCCATGTCGTCTCACCTGCTTCCATAGTTCCATATTGTTATCCAAAACCCAGTCGATAGCTTGATCTACAATGATTGAGGAGGGGGGATTAGCAAACCCCATCCGCTTCAATGCTTCCCGCATCAATTCCGGTTTAGTCCATTTTTGTTCCTCCTCCACGGCCTCTTTCAGCATTGCCAATAAAATTTCCTTAAATCGGCTACGGTTTTCATCGTCAAAAAAATGGAGGATGGGGCGGATGGTCACATGACGCAAAGCTCCCGGATGCCACTGTTGCACATGGAGTTGCAGATCCCTTCTGTTCTCCGGGAAAGGGTCCAGACCGACGCTTCGCAAGGCATCAGCAACGCTAACATACGACTCTCCCTTTTGAAAAAAGACCTGCACGGTCCTCTCCCAAACAGCCTCCCACAAGACCGGCTCCCAATCATCCCCCTTTCCGGCAACGGCGATTTTCCCCTGCAAAAGCCGCATGGCCTCTGCAAAGGAGGGGGCGACACGCGCCGCCGCCGCAACGGTTTTTTTCCAATCGCCCTCTTTTGTCGCTTGCACCCATGCCACCTCTCCCTCGCTCAAGGTTTCCGCTGTCTGTTTCCATGCAGGGGAGATATCGGTCCCCTTGCCACAACCGTTCATCAGATGGCGTGTTACGGCCGCAACATTTCCAAAATCGATCCAAAGCGTAAACCCAAACGGCACAGAGACAGGAGAGGCAAACATAGAATCGATGGGCTAACAAAAAAGGGGCCCAAAAGGCAAGTTTTTTAACGACTTAGGTTAACAGGTAACATAGATCTTTGTCATTCCGGCGAAAGCCGGAATCCATATGTCGTTAGAAATTGTTTGGTGGCGGCGACGTCAAGAGCATATGGTAGCTGCTATAGCCCCCGCAAAACAAAATGTCCGATTAGGGTGTCATTGCGAGGAACGTTAGCGACGAAGCAATCTAATTGATTTCAAAGGGAGATTGCTTCCCCCTCGACAAGCTCGGGGTCGCAATGACTACTTTAAAAAAACCGTCATTTTGTTTTGCGGGGGCCGTACCTGCTATCTCAAAAAATTTCCGGAACTTGCGGATCGGCAAAAGACTGCAAAGGAGTAGCTATAAAGGAGTTTGCCAATGCTAAACTGGGTGAAAGCCGGAACAAAAATAGCATCCCTAATGTCAAACCTGCGGCAGGCACAATTGTCTCCGGCTTGATGACAACGTCATCCCGTATCCTGAAATGACGGGAAGGAATCGGTTCCAATGCTGGCAAGGGCGCTGGTTTTACATATTCTCCAGCCTTTTGGCGCAATTTCGCTTTGGGAGGGCCACATTTTTCTCGAACGTTTTCGACAGCGGCAAGTGTGGATAAGGGATGCAAACCCCAACCGGTGTAACCATGAATGATCGCCTTGCTTAAAAAAAGCCCTAAAGCACCCACACCAATCCATTTTGGATTTTTTTCTCCAATAGCAGCTATCGGCCCAGAAATAAAAGCGGTGATTCCTCCCCCCTCCGTTAGGGTTGTGGCAAAAAGCAACAGCCTTGCCATAATACATTCATTGCGATTGAAGGGTTCACTTTCAATAGATGTGGCCGCCAAAGGTGAAACAACCGTATAAATATCCTCATGATTGTAACACCCTAAATTCTTCTCCCGGTTATCAATAAGAACCGGTTCACAAGTCCCTTCGCCGGAACTGAAACCGGCATAAGCATCCAAATGGCTATTTGTCGGGATGATCTTTTCCACGGAGCTATTATCGTCCCCCCTCCAAATAAGTTGCTACCTAAAAGCAGAACCATGGGGTACCAGTGTGGTAGTTAAAAACTGTTTTGTAGCGGCGACATCGTGGACGCGGAAAATGGAGGCCCCTTTTTGGAGGGCGATGGCGGCGGCGGCCAAACTTCCCGGCAGGCGCTCTTCCACCGGCGCGCCGGTGATTTGCCCGATAAATGATTTGCGCGAAACGCCGATCAGAATGGGGCATCCCAATTCCAAAAAGTGGTCGCAATTTTTCAAAAGGGCGATGTTATCTTCGAGACGTTTTCCAAAACCGAGTCCCGGATCAATAATAATTTTTTCTTTGGCAATACCCGCCTGCAGGGCCGCCGCAATGCGACTCGCCAAAAATTGTTTCACCTCACCCACCACATCATCGTAATGCGGGCTGGCCTGCATCGTTTGCGGCGTTCCTTTCATGTGCATCAGACAAATCGACACACCGAATTTTGCCGCAACGAAAAACATTTTGGGATCACCCAATCCCGCAGTAATGTCGTTGATCATCGTGGCGCCGACCTCGATGGCACGCGCGGCGACAATCGATTTTTGCGTGTCCACGGAAATGGCAATAGGCGATCGGCGTCGCAACTCTCGAATAACCGGAATCACCCGTCCCAATTCCTCTTCAACCGAAACCGGCTGGGCCCCTGGCCGGCTCGACTCCCCGCCGATATCGATGATGTGTGCCCCCTCTTTTTCCATCTGAAGTGCCCGCGCCACCGCATGCTTGCCATCGACAAAAAGCCCCCCATCCGAGAAGGAGTCCGGCGTCACATTGAGAATACCTATGATTTTGGGAGTTAAGAACATATTGGAGAGCATATTGTACCTGTTAACATATGCTCATATCTTGTCATCGAAGGCAAAACGGATGAGGCTGTCGACCGGAAGATCTTGCATGGCATCATAAATAAATTGGAGACCAACCGGCGGGGTTTGACCCCAGCGTTCATACAGAGCCTCCGCGACTTTTTTATTGCCGTCGCCCTTGATCGTAATCAGTAGAGCGGAGAACTCGGCAATGACAGACGGCATTTTTTCCAAATCGACTTTTGTCATCCCTGTTTCAGGATCGATGGCAATGGCGCCGGCATTTTGTAGATAGTTGAGGATTACCAAGGCCCCGCGGGCATGTGCGCCCGCAATTCCCTTGCGCAAAATACCTATCTCTCTGCGAATCTGGCTGACATAAATTTCATGCAGCGTCTGCCCCGAAATCAATCCCAAATCAAAAGCGGTTTTGGCATTATGGAGCCCCACCACATCGGCACGGAGCTCTTCAAAAGATCTCCCAATTTCTCCCAACGCTTGTGTCGCAGGATTGTTTGTCCCGAGCACATATTCAATGGCGTTGCCGTGCGCCTCTTCATGGAAAAAGATCGACAAAATTCCCCCTTCGGAGGTAGCCAAAGACTGTTGTGAGGGATCGATGGCCAGTTCCGTCAATTTTTTACCCACCGCATCTTTGGTGCGGGCATCATAAAGATTTTGCATGAGGACAATGCGGATTCCTTTGCTACGCACTCCTTCATCATTCGGGCGGTTGTAGGCAACGGCAATCCCCTCGCCGGAAACATCATCGCCAGAACCGTAAATCACATTGACCACAGACACGGGGGGCGGGATGCGCTGGGCCCTCGGTTTTTTATATTTTGCTGGGACCGGCAGATTTTCTTCCAATTCGGGATAAGCCTCTTTGAGTGCAAAGAGTTTTTTCTCCAATTCGGGATCTTTTACCTGAATGGTGCCGGTAAACTGGGCCATATAGCCGCGGAGGGCATCCATGTATTGTTCCACGGCGCCGACATTGGCATCAAGCGGTCCATCCGTCAGTTGAAGCCATGTGAGATCGTTATCCCGAAAATCGTTGGTGCGGAAGGCTCTGGCTGAAGAGCGGAGATAGACGGCCATCTTCGGATTCTCTTGTTCGATTAGCGCTGCGGCTTCCTCCAGAAGCTCCGCTGCGGGTTGCAGCCATTCTGCATAAGCCTTGGAAAAGGGGATGGCGACAAGTTCGCCTGTTTCATTAAAACGGAAAAGCACCCTCATCTCTCTATCAAGGGAAGAGCCTGCTGGGATATGCTCACGAAATTGTTCTTCGGTCATCCCGTACGGATAAAACCCGCCGCCGGGGTATCTGGCAATTTGTTCCATGCCGGGGAGAAAACTGTGCGGCTTTCTGTTCTCATCGGGCTTGAGAAAATTATAAACGCCGCCAAATCGGACATAATATTCACGCAGAGGGGCCAATGCGGGGGTGTTCATCACCAATTTTTCAAAAATCGCTCCATAGGCATTGCTCTGTAAGCGATAAGGAACATTGAGCAGACGCATGGCCCGGGCCACTTTAATGATCGCCTCTTTTTGGCGGAGAGGGAGCAGGTCAAAGGCGGCCGGCACCGGCAGGGTTACGAAAGAAAAAAGGCTCCTCAATTCTTTTGCGCGCGCCTCGATTTTGCTTGGGTCCAGATCGAGTTTAAACCCCCATTGTTGTTCCAGCCTTGCCACATCGGTGGCATTGGGAACGTCGGCCAACAAAAGTTCATTGGTCCTGGCGATGATGAAGAATCTTTGTGCCACCTCGGGCGCCTCGGGGCTCAAGGGAATTTTAAGTCTCAATGCCTCCTCAAGCCGTGCCGCCTCGATCGGATTTGGAACCCCCCATGCTCTCAGCGCCACGGCCCTCTCGGTCCGCAGCATTTCTTCTGAGGAAGGGGTTGCGTTTGAACCGATGGTGGTCAGTTTATCCCGAAACCGGGCCGCTATCGCCTGCCATGTTTCCGCAGGGGGTCTTGTTTGAAGAAGGGTTTCTAACTCACGAACGGGATCGGTTGGATCGTAAACAGGGTTGGCTGCCAAAAAAGTAGCCGCTTCGTCGGCGGTGTTGCAGAGTCCGACATAGGAGAAGATTGCTGTCTGGAAAGTAGCGCCAATAGGATTCATGAGGGCGACCATCTACTTTTATTGTAAAATAAAGTCAATGGATTTGAATCAATTTATAAGGAGCCACCTGCCCGCCGGCTGTATGGAGGGGATACCTCATGAAATATCCCCGCCACACTACCGGCGGGCAGGCGGCTCCTCGTAGATTAAAACCTTTTACGGACGCAAACCCAGTTCAGCCGCACTCTCTGCTAAGACTTCGAAAATAGAATCCACTATTGCAGAAGCCTTTTTAAATGAAAATTTGTAGTCGCCGTTTCTGACAGACTCCTCTGCCTCAATGACATCACCTTTCCCATCTTTAATAAGCGTATATCTCTCAACACCTTTCAAAATCTTATCAAGGCCAGAATCACATATCGATATCGATACACGGGGAGTACTCGTCATTTCCAGGGCTGGAGCATAGATTGATTGATCAGATTCGGAAAAGAGTTCAATTTCTACCGTTGCAACACCGGTCAGATCAATTCTATAGTGAATGGGCGGTACCGGAGACCATAGTCTAACAGGCTTCTTACCATTTCTCTCTAACTCGGTTACTCCGGCCTCATATAGTAAGGTCAAATCACGGAATACAAGGTCTCTCAATGCCGCCACCGTACTCACCGATCCCATTGCCCTGCCATTAACAACAACAGAAACTGAAGATACGGAGTCAGGCATTACGAAATCCTTTTGCAGTCTGCGTAGAGCGTCAGCCGGTGCCGCTGCAAAAAGTTGTGCAAGACTAAGGGCTGAGGCTCTCACATCTTCTATCCCTTTTCGACCCGCCACCACTTCTGACAGGCCTTCTTTATAGTCTCTTAAAAGGTTAAAGGGATCTTCGTCCCCTTGCTTTTCAACGTCTAAATTCATGACTGCCGCGGCCGCTACTTCTCCAAAATGGGACAATTGGGAAGTATTTGCAGTGGCAATCGCTGCTGGCAACAGACTAGCATTGCCGCTCAATAACATCTGACCTAACTCCAACATTGTTGTTTCACCTACCATAACATCCTCCTTGCTTGTTAAAATTTTGTTATCGACTTCTACAGTAGTAATCGTCGTTTCTCAAAATAAGTTGCGTAGCGGAAGGAAAGAAGGAAGAAAAATACAATAAAAGCATTGGGTTATCCAAATAAAATATTTTTTTATTTTCGTAAAAAACAGGGTGAACGGAATGGATATCTTTTTTATTGACATTAGATATCCGCTGGCACATCCTGAAAACATGAAAAAAACACTGCTTACGCTTCCCGAAGATCTTCTCGGAAATGTCCAAAAAATCAGCGGCGCCGCCACAAAATCGGGGGCCGTTGTCACCGCCATGGAGGAATATGTCCGGGATAAGAAACTAAACCGCCTCATGGGGCGTATCGGCAAAGGCTTTGGCATCTCGCTCAAAGAACTAAAGAAATCCAGGAAAAAAGGATGAAACCTCTTTTGGTCGATTCCTCCGCATGGATACAGTCCTTTTCCAAACATCCCAACGCCTCTGTGACACAGGTCATTCTGGATGCCAAAAAAAGCAAGCGCCTCGCAACCTGCGGCATAATTTATTGTGAAGTATTAAGGGGAAGCCGGAACAAAGAAGAATGGAAAGAACTTTTCGAAGAATTTCAAGCCATGGTTTGGCTCCCGATTGAAGATTTACATTGGCATTTTGCAAGTCAAATGGGATTTCAACTTTTAAGAAAGGGGTTGATGCCGCCCGCAACAGATTTGCTCATTGCTGCAGTAGCCATTCAGGACAAATGTCCATTACTCCATCAAGACAAGCATTTCATTCAAATCGCGGAATATTTCCCTCTGCGAGCATATTGTACCTGTTAACATATGCTCATTTGTCAGAGCATATGTTAGCTACCATATGCTCATGCCTTCGTCGGAATCGGTTTGATAACGGGAGAAATGCGTTGTTTTTTTGGTTTCTCGGTGGTGGGTGCTGGTGCCGTCGGTTGAAAGGGGGGCATGGGAGCCGGCTTGTCCACCGACATCAATTTTTCTCCCGCTAAAACTTTGTCGATGTGATCGCCCGACAAGGTTTCAAATTCAAGCAATGCCTCTGCCAATCCTTGAAGTTTATC
>JAHFSU010000056.1 GCA_023265595.1 Deltaproteobacteria bacterium | reverse complement strand
ACATCCATAAACGCACTCACGGAGAAGACCGCGCGGCCGAGGCCCGATTCGCCGTAGCCGGGAGGAATCGGCAATTTATATTTGCGGAAAGTATCGCGGTAGACCTGCAATAAATTCACAAAATATTCCAGCGGCGGCGGTTCGATGTTGGTTTGGCTTAGCGTTGTGTTCGGTTCCACGCACCAGACGGTGAATCGGGGGCAGATTCCTTGAGACATAAAAAATTCGAGTCCCTCTTCGGTTGATTGGATCGCTGCTTTGATTGTTTGAAATCCGTGCGGCCGGCTCATCTCGATCCCCGCCACAAAGTTGGGGATCACGTTGGAAGGGCCAAAAATTTCTGCCGCATTGACCACTCTTTTTATCCACTCGTCTCTCCCAATATATCTATCTTTTCCCGGACATATTTTTTGAAAAAGTTTTTTGTCCCAAACTTCAAAGTTGGGGTGATAAATTTGATAGCCCGCCTCTTTTAATTTTTTGACCTCATCGGTCGGGAGGGCTTGTGTCACAATTTTTCCGATCCATCGGTTTGGAAATTTTTCTTCGATTGCTTCTGCGTATTGGGCGTAAAATTGGGCCTCTGTTTGGCCGTTGAGCTCTTTAGTAATAGAGCCGCCGGTCACGGTGTAGGCGTGGCTCGATTTTGCGGTGTCTGTTTCTTGAATGATTTGCAGAGCCTCGACAATTTCATCCATTGATTTAACAGCGGTATAGCTCCGCTCTTTTTTCTGCTGGCGGTAATTTTCGTTGATGTCGCAAAATTGGCATTCTTCATCCCTTCCCCAATATTGGCAGAGACGGAAGGCGGTGAGATAAATGAGATATCCCCATTCGATGGTCGGAGCAATATCGGAGACCGGTTTGCCGTTTTGCAAAGATTTTTTATAATAGTCCGGGCGTTCAAGTAAGGAAATATCACAAATTTTTTCATCATTGTATGACAACGAAAGTCCCTGGTCCGTGGCCCATGGTCCATGGTCCACCCAATAAGGTGAAGCCGGATTCAACCGTACTGACACAATCGTTCGCTTAAAATCATGTGGCCCTCCGATCAGCGCGATCTCTTCCGGCGCCGCATGTTTTTCAATCTCTGACAATTCTTTTTGCGGCACGCGGTCGAAGGAAAAAATAAAATACGATTTTTCTTTGAAAGCCGCGGAGACTTTCAGCGCTTCCGGAGTAAAATGAACCCCCAGCCGCAGCAGATCGCTTTTGACAATCGCCTCCAAAGGGATGTCATACTTATCCACAAGTTTTGTGAGCATATGATACCTGTTAACATATGCAATGTTGGGGTTCATCTGACGAAGCTGCCTAGCAAGGTTTTGTAGACTTGTAACCGGGAAACTTTCACGACGACATCGGTGTGGGGCCGATCTTTGCGGGATTCCAATAATTCCAGCGTTTTAAATCCAAGTCTTGCAGGAAGCCTAACCACCGCTTTCAGTCGGCAGGCATACCATGGGAAATAGGCGCAATATCTTTCGTATTCTTTAAGATAATTTCGGGCCAAAGCAAAAATATCGGCCAACGGAACATCCGGAGGAATATAAGAACGGCCCCGTTTTAAATCCTGCGGTCTATCGCGCAAAATATTGACGAGTTGCAAACCCTTCCCGATTTTTTCGCCGATTCTTTCGCTCTCTTTTCCAAAATTAGTCCCGAAAGAAAAATGGAGTTTCATCATTTTTGTCCAAAAGCGGCCGACGCATCCGGCAACATAGTAAGTATATTGTTCCAGCTCCTGCAGATTGCGGATCAATTTTCCCTGCAAATCGTTTTGCATCCCTTGGGTCAATTCCAAGACAAGCTCTTGAATCAAAAGCCAGTCTCTTGAATCGAGATTTCTGATGGCCTGTGTCAAAGAATCGAGATTTTGAATCAATGCCCGCTCCGCTTTTGAGCCCCCTTCCGGCATCAGCACCGTTTGGGCAATCGAGCGGGCGTTGCCGCCGGTGGTGTCGGCGAACAATTCCCGATAGGCATCCAAAAGTTTTAGGCGTTCGTCCGCCGGAATCAGTTCGGTATCGGCAATCGTATCGGCCGTTTTACAAGCCAGAAAAGCCAATCCCATTTGCAGACGAATTTTTTTCGGCAGTAAAATAAGACTCAAATAAAAAGAGCGGGAGACCCCTTGCAAGATTTTTTTAAAGTCCATAAGTTTGGTTGTCATTGCGAGGAGCCGAAGCCGCGAGCGAAGCGTGGCGGGCAGCGACGAAGCAATCCCGAGATTGCTTCACCCCTGCGGGGTTCGCAATGACAACAATGTCCTCAAAGTGATTTTTATTTTCTCACCCGTTGTCAATCTGACTTTCTCCCTGAAAACTCGCAGAGGATTTTTGGCGATCTTATTTAAAATGGCTTCATAAAATTTTCCCATGATCACTGCGGCAACCCATTTTCGCCTCTCTTTTGATCCTTTTGGAAATAAACCCCAAGCCTTTTTGAAATAGGTCCTCGTTCTTTCAATTTCAAAATAGAGAAGATCGATCAAATTCAAATTGTCCGGATTGGAGCCTCCCAAATCGGAAACGGCCACCCCGAATCGGTTCAAATCCTCCGCAGGAAGATAAACCCGCCCCCGCCCCAAATCGGCCGCAATATCCCTCAAAATATTGGTCAGTTGCAACGCAATCCCAAGGGAGATCGCCGTCTCTTTTGTTTTATCGTTAATGTCGACGCCGAAAATGTGAATACAAACAAGGCCCACACAAGAAGCAACCCGATAACAATAGGTTTTGAGTTCTTCAAAAGTTTCGTATCTTTTTTTGACAAGATCCATCTCACAGCCGTTTAGGATTTCTTCAAAATAGATTTTTGGAATTTCAAATGTTTTGACGATATCAACCAGAACTTGGGAGACCGGATTCGCCGGATTGCCCTGATAAACGGCGGTCACCTCTTTTTTCCAAAACTCGAGATTTTTTTTGGCCTCGACTTCATTCGGCGCCAGATCGACGGCGTCATCAACCAATCGACAGAAAGCGTAAAATGTTTCCAACGCATGGCGCTTTTTGGAGCCCAAAAAATAAAAGGAATAAACAAAATTGGAGCCGCTTTTTTTACAGATTTGATGACAGACTTGGCTTGGGGTCATATCGGCTAAGACATCAGTCGTGCTTGATCGACCATCTTCCGGAGCCGGCGAATAGAATACTCAAGCACATGGCAATGACAGCCACATTGTATTCATAGCCCTGATTTTGGATGAAAAATCCATTTTTAAAATGGATCGTCCGAATGGCAACCGCCATGACACCGATAATAAATAAGGTTCCCCATCGGGCGTAAAACCCGAGCAAAACCATAAGGCCACCCAGAAATTCGGCAGAACCGGCCAGCAGAGCCATGATATCGGGATGAGGAAGAGCTAAAGATTGTAGAAATTGGGCTGTGCCGCCTAAACCTTGTCCTCCCCAAAGTCCAAAAAGTTTTTGTCCGCCGTGTGCAATGAAGATCCAGCCCAAGGCTAAACGGATGATGATGACAGTATAACCGCCGCAACGGTTGAAAATTTTTCCGAGCATCTCCCCCCCTGTTTAAAGATCAAAAATCTTCGATTCTTTTACACCCTTTTGCACGAGGGCGTCTATATCTAAATCCTTCTCAATCGTTGCCAGTTCGGTCGGGGTAGAGCGTGTCTTCGGATGTTTGGGGATCATAAAACTGCAGCAATCTTCGTGCGGCGCCGTCGAGAGTTCGAAGGTTCCTATTTTTTTGGCCTCTTCCACAATTTCCATCTTGTCCATTCCGATCAACGGTCTGAAAATGGGGATATCGACCGCCGATTCAATCGTGGTCAAATTGGAAAGCGTTTGAGAAGCGACTTGAGAGAGCGATTCACCGGTGATCAGCCCCAAACACCCAAATTCCGAGGCCATTTTTTCGGCAATGCGGAGCATCATCCGGCGATACAAAATTACACGGTATTCTTCGGGGGTCTTGGCAATTAAAGAGCGCTGGATTTCGCCGAAAGGGATTTCGATCAATTTCCCCCCATTTTGGTATTGGGATAAAATTTCGGCCAATTCCAAGGCCTTATCTAAAGATTGGGGTTGGGTAAACGGGGCTGAATGGAAATGGATATGGGTCACATAGCACCCCCTTTTCATCATTCGAAATGCGGCAACCGGCGAATCGATGCCTCCGGACAAAAGCCCCAAAACATTGCCGGCCATGCCTGTTGGCAATCCGCCTAACCCCATTATTTTTTCAAAACCGAAAAAGATTTTATCAACAAAAAGTTCGATATGAAGCGTTGTCTGCGGGTGGGTCAGATCGACTTTTGCCCCCGTCTTTTGTTGCACAAACCGGCCGATCTCTTCATTGACGAATTGGGAACTGACCGGAAAATTTTTATCGGCCCTTCTGGCACGGACCGCAAAAGAAGAAAAATTATAGTGTGCAAGCCTCTCTCCCAAACGGCATTTCAATTCCTCCAGCGTGGCTTCAGCCAGTGCGCATGGAATAAAGTTCGAAAGGCCAAAAATTTTGCAAAGGGCATATTTGACCTCTTTTGCGTCTATGGGTGCGGCAAATTCAAGAAGCAAACGACCTTGCAAGCGTCGAACCTTGCAAGGCCCAATTTTTGAGCATTTAAAGGCGATATCTTTTTTTAAGGTCTCTTCAAAAAGACCCCGATTTCTATTTTTCAGCGCGAGCTCGCCGTAGTGCAAGATAAAGTGTCTCATTTTTAAGTCGTCAGAATTGTTGGAAAAATTTATTTTAAGCAAGAATTTTATCCAATTTTATGAAATGAGGTTGACAAATTTTCTCAAATTGCGTTTGACACCACTAGATATAGTGTCTTACCATTAAAGTTGTCCACAATATGTTGTGTAGAAAGTTGTGGATAAATAGTGGATAAGGGTGGATTTCTGACAAAACTAATTGAAATTATTGATATAAATTAGAAGTGTTTATTCACAGGGGGGATTCGTGTCGACACAATTCGAAACAATAGAGAAAAAAGAGGGGCTCGCGGCCGAAAAAACAGAAGAGACCGGTTTGCATCGGGTTCAAAAGGGGCTCTCCATCGAGCGATGTTTTACCAAAACGGGTGTCGATCCCTTGGATCTCGTCAAATATCTTCGCCGCTCTTCGGTAATCAACAACACCGACGGTTCGGTCGTTTTCAAAATGGAGGAATGTGAAGTCCCCGAAAATTGGACCCAACTGGCTGTCGACATTTTGGTTTCCAAATATTTTCGCAAGCGGGGTGTGCCGGGGGAAGGTGTCGAGACATCAATCAAACAGGTCGTTAGTCGCATTGCGGAGACTATCCGAAAAGCCGGAGAAGAATTGGGCGATTATTTTACCACACCGGAAGAGGCAAAAAATTTTGAAGACGAACTTAAATTTTTGCTTGTCCATCAGTATGGGGCCTTCAATTCGCCGGTCTGGTTTAATTGCGGTTTGTATCAAAAGTATGGCATTGAAGGTTCGGGAGGCAATTGGTTTTGGAATCCACAAACCGATGCCGTTGAGGAGACAAAAAATTCCTACGAACATCCGCAATTAGCTGCCTGTTTTATCCAATCGGTCAGCGATGATTTGATGTCGATATTTGAGTTGGCAAAAAATGAGGCTCGTCTTTTTAAATATGGAAGCGGAACCGGTTCCAATTTTTCCGCGCTTCGCGGCAGACAGGAAAAATTATCGGGCGGCGGTACTTCATCGGGCCTCATGTCCTTTCTGGAAGTGCTGGATCGCGGAGCGGGTGCCACCAAATCGGGCGGCACTACGCGGCGGGCGGCCAAAATGGTCTGTCTCGATCTAGATCATCCGGAAATCACCGATTTTATTGAATGGAAAGTCCGCGAAGAGAAAAAAGCGCAGGCTTTGATTGCCTCCGGTATGGACGCCGATTTCAACAGCGATGCCTACAAAACCGTTTCGGGCCAAAACTCAAACAATTCGGTTCGGATTCCCGATGAATTTATGTTCGCTTATTTGAACGATGGCGAATGGCAAACAAAATTTAGGACCACCGGTGAAATTTGCGAGACATTCAAAGCGAAAGATCTGATGCGCAAAATTGCGGCGGCGGCATGGCGCTGCGCCGATCCGGGTGTGCAATACGATACCACCATCAATAAATGGCACACGAGCAAAAACACGGGAAGAATCAATGCGAGCAATCCATGCAGTGAGTTCGTTTTTTTGGATGACACCTCTTGCAATCTCGCCAGTCTCAATTTGATGAAATTTTATGATGAGAAGAATCGCACATTCGATGTCGAAAAATTCCGGCACGCTTGCAAAATTTTCACCACCGCGCAGGAAATTTTGGTCGACTTTTGTTCCTATCCGACAAAGTCGATTGGGCAAAACAGCCATGACTATCGTCCGCTGGGTTTAGGCTACGCCAATTTAGGCACACTCCTCATGGTGATGGGATTGTCATATGATTCTGATGAAGCGAGATCCATCTGCGCGGCGATTACTGCCATCATGACCGGCAAGGCCTACGAAACCTCCGCCGAAATCGCGTCGCAAAAAGGAGCCTTCCCCGGTTTTGCGAAAAACAGGGAACCGATGCTGGATGTGATGCAGATGCACCGGCAGGCCGCACTGAATATCGACAAAGAAAAATGCCCCAATTATTTAAGAGAAGCGGCGATCGAGAATTGGAACCGCTGTCTCGAAACGGGCGAGAAGTTTGGATATCGTAATGCGCAAGCCACGGTTTTGGCTCCGACGGGAACAATCGCTTTGCTGATGGACTGTGATACGACCGGCATTGAGCCCGATTTTGCGCTGGTGAAATTCAAAAAACTGGCGGGCGGCGGTTATTTCAAAATCGTCAATCAGAGTCTGCCCAAAGCATTGCGGGCTTTGGGCTACAACGATTTGCAGATCGGCGAGATCATCACTTATGTTTTAGGGTCATCCACTTTAAAGAAAAGTCCACATATCAATATCGAAACGCTCAAGGCGAAAGGTTTTACAAAAGAGGATTTGGCGAAGATCGAAAAGATATTGCCCGGCGCTTTTGAATTATCGGGGGCCTTCGGTATCCATCATTTGGGAAAGGAATTTTTTACCCGCTTTGGCATTACCGAAGAGCAATTTACAAAACCGGGATTCAATCTTCTCAAACATTTAGGATTCACCGAGGCCCAGATCGAAGAGGCCTCTCTCGCCCTTTGCGGCCGGATGACGATTGAAGGGGCGCCGCATCTTAAAGAAGAACACCTTTCGATTTTTGATTGTGCGAACAAATGCGGCAAATGGGGAAAACGCTTTTTGGCGCCGATGTCGCATGTCAAAATGATGGGGGCCGCACAGCCCTTCATCAGCGGTGCGATCAGCAAAACAATCAATATCCCCAATGAAGCGACCGTCGAGGATATTGAAAAACTATATCTCGAAACGTGGCGGATGGGTCTTAAAGCCGTGGCGCTTTACAGGGACGGCTGCAAAATGTCGCAGCCGTTAAACAGCGTGAGTGACAGCCAAAAATCGAAAGCCGTTGTAATAGAGGTGGAACCGGCAAAACCGCAGCATCCGGTTTTGAAACGGAAGCGCTTGCCCAAGAAACGCCGTGGTTTGACGATTGAGGCGAGAGTCGGTGGGCAAAAAGTTTATTTGAGAACCGGCGAATATGAGGATGGCGGTTTGGGAGAACTCTTCATCGATATGCACAAAGAGGGGGCGGCTTTCAGAAGTATGATGAATTGTTTTGCCATCGCCGTCTCTTTAGGTTTGCAATATGGCGTGCCGCTGGAGGAATATGTCGATTGTTTCACTTTTACCCGCTTTGAACCGCAAGGGGTTGTCGACCATCCGAATGTGAAAATGGCAACCTCGATTATCGATTATATCTTCCGCGTATTGGGTTTGGAATATTTGGGCCGAACCGATTTTGTGCAGGTCAAGCCGACGAAAGATGAAGATGTCGCGATGGCGGTGGAGAACCAAAAAGAGGTCTCGGAGCAGAAACAAAAAGCTGAAAAAGCGGTGGCGACGCACGTTGTAAAATTGGCGGAACGGAGCACGCAATACGCGGCACGCAACACGAACAGTGACTCCAACGAGCACCTCTCCAAAATGATGGGCGATGCGCCCTTCTGCGACTCATGCGGGCATGTGACGGTGCGCAACGGTTCCTGTTATCGATGCCTCAACTGTGGCAATAGCATGGGGTGCTCCTAAGATAGATTGCGAACTTTAATCTCCCTCTCCCTTTGTGCCTGCCCGTCGGTAGTGTGGCGGGGGGTGAGGGGGTAAGCTTTTCACATTGACAGAGCATGAGCTTTAAAAGATAAATGCCGAAAAAACAGCATGGTTTCAAAAAAATCTCAAATTTCAAATCTCTTAGCCGCCTTTCTTTTAATCTCTTTTAGCGCCTGTTCCGATAAAACCGAACCATCTTCTATTGATCCAAAGGCGGCAACTCAAGAGATCGATACATTGCTTAAATCAATTGATACCCCGCTCCCCTCCGAAACAGACACAACGTCACAAGGAAAAGTCGTCGGCGCTTTTTATCTCTCTTTATCAGAAGAGGGGAAAACAAATATTACAAGCACCCGTTTGATAGATCCGGCCAAGGCGGAATATCCACAAACTATTAAAAAACCGCTTCCGGACGATAACTGTCGTGTTGCTTCAGGCGAGAGTGGATTGGGAACAACTAAAATTCTTACACTGATAAAGGGGAATTACGATATTTCTCTGCTCCGTCCTGAAGGGGAGAAATTGGCAATATTATCTTTAAAACCGAGTGGGCAAAATTCGGTTTTCACAAATGAAGTCGTC
>JAHFSU010000004.1 GCA_023265595.1 Deltaproteobacteria bacterium | reverse complement strand
GAGACCTTCCTGATGCCAAACCATTCGGAAGCCGGAGCCGCTGACAAGGAAAGGTCGAATAAACTGTCCTGGCTCCTCAGTTTGTATCAAAAGATAACCATTTGCCGCCATATTTTCAATCAACGTATCAGGTGTGGTATCCGGAGAGAGACCAATTCTGTTTGGCTGATGTGGATTGCCCAACCCCGAAGGAAATTCAGAGGGTGTGGGATGGGCCCAAATGACGATGTCATAGGCTTTGCCCGGATGAGGTGATGTGATGGGTGATAAAATAAATTGACCTCTTTCTTTTGCTTGGCGCATATCATCCGCACCGTTCGCCTCTTCCGTATCCATTATACTGCTTTGATACCTTGTCGTTTCTCTCGAGACGACCTTCACACCTTTTTGGATGAGGTATTGAATGGCAAAGGGATCTATCGGACCGTGGGCCTCTACAGCCACGACAATGTCGCTCAAAATTTTTCCCTCTTTTAATTTTTCATCAATGAGGCAGTCCAATACGGCGCAAAGCCTTAGGAGTTGTTCACCCCAAAGCTTTATTATTTGACCCATTGCGTCGAAATCAATACCCAAATTGGGATTTTGAAAATTTGCCCATGCCGTATCGAGCCTTTGCTTCAAAGAGGGTGTTGGCAACGGCGTCGACGGATTTAACACCAGCCGGACGAGGAGCGACGGGCCGGAGCCCTCAACAACCATCCTCCACCCGAGGACTTCGAGATAAGTTTTCAAGACGATATCGTTTTCAGGATTGGGAGGCCATGGAGAATCCGTGAGAGCAGAAATGCGGCTCTTTGCAGCAATTTCCGTATCGGTGTAGCGCAAAACAAGCGCACCAGCCTCCCACGATTTTTCATGGGGCCTTTCAAAAAGCCAGTAGATCAAACCGTTGGAGAGTTCATCTTTTGGGAAGAGGGTGCCCAAGCGATTCCATTCTGCATGAAGCGCTTTGCCCAATCTCTCCAATCCTTCCCAATCTCCCTCTTTCAACTCTTTGATGCGGATGTCGTAGATGGCACAGATGTTAAAAAGGGCCCGCATCAGTTGCTTTGTCAGCATCACTTTGTCTCCCTGTGAAAGCCCCTCCACCAAGTTTGGCGTCAGTGCCTCCAGCTCAAAACCCCCCTTGGCGTTGCGAGGGGGACCATTGTCGGGTGCCGCTATGTGTCTGTCTTTTCCAAAATCGAGAAGGGCCACGGTTTGATTTTCTTCCGTTTGCACCGTCAGCCTCCACCCGAGCACGTTGAGATATTTTTGTAAAACCGGATCTCTTTCAGGATCGGGAGGCCATTTTTTAGAGTGAAGATAGGGAAAACCTTCCCACACCAACCCCGTGGTATTCACCAACTTGAGTTTGCCATCTTCCCAATGTCTTACCGGAAAATTGCTTTCGAGCCAGTTCATCAGTTTTTCGGCAAGCTCCCGTTTCACATGGGAAACCCGGTAGCCCTGTTTTCCTAAAACTGTTTTGATGTTTTGGTTATGAAAATACAAAATCTTTCCCATGGCAACATCCCATGTAATTTTGCCATGGATTAGTTTGTCGATTTCTATCTCGAGGGTGGCGGCCAAAGAGGCTCCGTATTGGGAGGCCGAAGAAAATAAAATCTCCACCCATGCTCTCTCGCCGGAGCGGCTCGATATCGGCTCCCTTAAACGGCCAAGATTTTTCAGCGTTCGCATGTAATCTGTATGGATTTTTTCTAGTCCGCGAATATCTCCCTCGTTAAGCTGGATAACGGCATCTAAAACAGAGTTCCCCAGTTTTTCCATGTCGGCCAAAAATGTTTCGGCGATGACAGTTGGGGCCTCCGGAGAGACGGCAAAGCGAGCGGCATGGGACCATTGCCGCTGCGATGTGTTCCCCACAATCTCTGCGAGTCTTTTTCTTGCCGCTTCTCCGTCCAGCTCGAAGAGGGCTTTAGGGATGTCTTGTTTGAATACATCTTGCGCGGCCGGTGGAAGACCATTGGCGATAGCCGCCAAGGCATATCGGTTTGCCTCTTGGGTGAGATCGGCCGTGGCAATAGCAGTAGCGATTTCGGTTCGTTCGAAAACCGACGCTCCTTGGAGGCCCAATAATGCCGGTATGTTTTCAAGAATCATACAATTACTTTGACAACCGTTTTTGCACCCTCTTTTTCTGTGGTGATTTTCCAACCCAAGAGTTCGCAAAAAACCTGCCACCGTTCCGTGGCGATTGTTTCGGCCCAGTTTTCGTCTGTAACGCCGCTAAAAATCCAGCCGCCATCCATCTCTTCTCTTTCCGGCAGGCTTTTCTCAATGGCCTCCATCAAGATGGTGGCCATTTCGGTGAGCGCCGGGGCGGCTTCATAAAAACCGGCTCCGTTCAAAAATTCTCTCTTATCGGGTTTGCCGGGATCGAGAATTTGTTTTAGAGCCTCGTCCCATTTCATTCCATTTTCAATATCTTCAAGGGCAAAACCAACCCACACCCAGTTAGCAATTATATTGTTCCACACCGAAGCAAGGTCGCGATAGAGGAGTGCGGCCGGAGAGTCATCCGGAATTTTACCTAGGCCTTGACAGAAAGCCATCCGTTCTTCAGCAACTTTTTGTATAGCCTGTAAAGCCGATTTGTCACCTTCCGATAATCTTTGGATAGCACGATATATTTTTGAGGCTTCGGATTGAATCGCTCTGAAAATCGCTTTGGCCGTCTCAACTTGTTGTGCCGGCGACAGGGTCGCAATGGCTTTTGTCATCATCCCCGGTTGTTCCCATTTTTCGGCAAAACTTTTTGCCGTTTCCGCTATCTCCGTTTCTGGATCGGCCAAGGCTATCAGCAGTCTTCGACTCGCCTCATCACCCAAAGCGGCGTTGCAGCAAATATGGATCAGCACCTCGTAGTTGGCCGGAAGCGTCGCCGCAAAAGCGTCTGAGTCCATGATGCCGCGCCTTGCTGCATCCGCAAAAATATTGGCCCAAGAATGGGGATCCGTTTCTCCAATAATCGTAACAAGTGCTTGATGGGCCCTTTCCAATTGGTCTGCATTTTCGAATGCCGCACCCATCACTTTTGTAGTATTTATATCGCGATAAGAATCGACCAAGGCAAAGGGGTCTAACCCCAGTCGTTGTGGAGGCGTTGCCGCCAAGGCAGCCGCGGCCAACTCCGGCTGGGTGGCAAATAGATTTGCCGGAAGCCCAAAAAGCATCTGAGAACTGGAAATATTCATACTCATAGATACCCTCGTTAAGTTATCGGCAGATCACAAAATAAGTTGCCTAGAAAAGTGCCCAGAATTCGTCACTTAAATTTTTCTTACTTTTCCCCCTCCCTAACCCACCCCCATCAAGGAGCATATGTTAACAGCTAACATCTGTCTCAATCCCCGCATGTAGGGGTTCCAATAGTTCACATTAAATTCGTGGATTTTTGCTTTGGGGTCCGGGACGCTTTTTTGAAGCGCCTCTTTTTTCTCCTGTTCGGCGCGGGTCATGATGTCATAAAAATCGATGTTCGGAGCGAGATGGAGAAGGTGACCCAGCCAACTTTTGGGTGACCGGCTGTTCCGCCATTCCTGTTCCCATGCCCAAATCATTCTTCGGCTGACTATCTCCTTGCCGTTTTCGTAGCGTTCATGGAGTGTTTCTCTGTTTCGGGTAAGTCGCGCCGAGTCAAAGTCGTAAATCGATCCGTCGAGACCTATATTTCCCGGATGCAGTTGCGCGGCCCCTTCGATGATGCCGTGGTCGAAACCGAAATATTCCATGATGGCGAACTGTTCTCCGAGTGTTTGGGCAAGCCATGTGACATATTCCTCATCGCTCATGTTTGTTTTCCCCATATCCCGGGCATGTTTTGGTTTGATGCGATCCAGTGCGAATATGGCGGCGTCGAGTTTCTCCAGATCATCCAGCCGCAGTTGTTCGCGGCGCAGTTCGTAAAGGGTCGCCTGCGTTTGCGGGATGCCGGGGCTTTTCTCTCCATCTTCGCGGATTTGCTTGCGATCAACGACAGCGATGGCCAGCGATGTCCTTAAACCGAGATAATGCATCAGATTGGAAAAATAGAATCGCTTTTTGGCTCCTTCCAGCGGCAAAAGTCCGTCGCGATTTTCTACCCCGGTGCGGGCCTTCTCGGTTTTGCCGACGCCGATTGCATTGAGGTGATGCCAATGGGTTCCATCGGGGCCAGTGTAGTCGATGGCGTAATCAACCGAGCGGCCGGTGCCGGTTGAAAATCCAAAAAGATATTGTGATGAGTCTTGAAAATCGGGATTCGGATCGATCTCGCGCAACAAAAGATCAGCGGCAAAGCGATCGTTTCGCAACCCAACCCACGGATTGAGCATGGCCAGCGTGGCCCCATCAACAACCCGCATCGCCTCATGGGAACCATCCCCCGGTTTGAAAAAAGAATGGTAGGGATGTTCCCATACGCTGATTTGTTCCGATTTGAAATCGGCATCCAAGGCATGAGTGATCGGTATTGACCCATGCATCCAGTTGGGAATGTCCGACTCTCTGAGGGCATGGAGCGATTTTGCACCCATCCTCTCCATGACCTCCTCCAAAACGGCGGTCATTGCTTTTTCGATGAAGCCTTGCACGGGGCTTGTGTGCCACCATGATTTCATTCGTAGCGGTTCAATTCTGGAAAAGAACAGGCGCCGCTTTCCATCAAAGACCGATTGATAGAGATGGAGCGCGTAGCCTTTCAGAATATCTCCATTTGGAAGAGATACCACCAGTATTTGCGTCTGCAAATTGGCGCGCCGGGATTCGGGGATTTTCAATAGGTCTTCCCATTTTAAATCTCTCTGCAAGAGGGAAACATGGCAGCGAATCGGCCCATATTTTTCAACCTCTTCATAGGCGACGGCCGTTGATGCTGCATCGTGCATCATCGCCAGAACAATCTCCAAGTCTGCTTCATTAAATAGCACTGCCGCAAATCCGGAAGAAATTAACTGGGTTAAAAATTGTATCGCTTGCGCCACATTTTCATTATCCAAGGGCGTCACTTTTTTCGGGATCGCCAAGCCGGCCTGTTTTTCTATTTCAGATAATAGGGTGATCCCGTCAAGAGAGGTGAATCCGAGCGATTTTAAAATTTGGCAGTATTCTTGATATTGTGCCGTTGCATGGTCCAAATAAATAGCCGGTTTTAAAAGTGTGGCAAAATAACTTCTGAAGTTTTGCGTCAGCTCATCCAGAATAAGCTCTGCTGGAATCGTAAACTCCTCTTCAACTTTGAGATGGAGCCAATCCTGCAAGGTGGGATGATCCGCGCCCGGGAGCAGCTCTTCAATGGGTTTGCGGTGATGATTCCTACAGGCGACGGCGCAAAAAATAGCGTGAGGAGAAATTGCGGTGTTCAGCCAACCTCTTTGAAAGGCCCATGTGTGCTTTTTTGCTTTTTCAAGAACTGCTCTCCAGATGCCGGGATCTGTTTCCCGAATCCAAGAAGCCAACATATTTTTCGGCGTGCCGCCGGTGTTGAACTCAAGTCCATCGCGCAAGAATTGAGCATGCTCCTTCAGAAGCTCTTTTAATTTTGTGCCCGTTTTGGGATCGATTTCTGTATAAGCCTCCGCCAGCACAAAGGCATCGGCCCCCAGATTTTCCGGAAGGACCGCTGTCAATACTTCGGAGGCCAACAGTGGATCAGAATAAATCGCCGGCCCCACCCCCAAAAAAATGTTCGTTGCTGTAATCATTTGTCATCCCCGTGTAAACGGGAATTCCTTAATTGCCGCATATAGGGATTCCACATCTCTGTATTAAAACGCCGGATCTCGGCCTTGGGATCGATCCCGCTCGTTTCCAATTCCTGTCGCTTCCGATCCATCGCGGTTTGAAACAGATCGTAAAAATTTGCATACGGGGCCAGATCGAGCAGAAAATGAAGCCATGGTTTGCCGGTGGCGCGGGGGATGTTTCGGGGTCCTCTGGACAACATCTGCTGCATTCTTAGAACGGCGTGCAGATTCAAATCGGTACTATAAACACTCTTTTTTCCATGGAAGTAACGATCGTGCAGTCGATTTCGGTCGCGGGTCAGTCCGGCCGCATCAAAATCGCGTATCTCACCGGCCAAGGAGACGTTGAAGGCAGTAAGCTGGCTCATCCCGTTGAAGACGCCGTGATCGAAACCGTAAAAGATCATCAGGGCGAACTGTTCACCGAGTGTATGGCCAAGCCATCTCACATATTCCGCATCGCTCATGCGTGGGAGGCCGAGCTCCGCGGCAATTTTTCTTTTGACATGATGAATCATCCGGTACGGGTTTTCGGCGCGTGACAAATCATCCAGTCGAAGCTGTTCCCGGCAGAGTTCATAAAGGATAGCCTGAATTTGGGGCAAGGCGCCATTTTTGAAAGCTCCTTCTCGCGGCCTTTCGGCGCTGATGACGGCCATCCCGCGCGCGGTGCGGAGTCCCAAAAAATGCATCAGGTTCGAGAGATAAAAACGGCGTTGGGCAACATCGAGCGAGTGTTGTCCATCCCGAAATTCCAGACGCCCGAGCCGCGCGCGGTGTGTCTTCCCCACGCCGACAAGACTCAAGTGATGCCATTGCACCCCATCCTTATCCTTGAAATCGACAGCCAGATCGATCGAACGTCCTGTTCCGATTGAGTAACCGACAACTTGGGTGCCGGCAAGATGCGGTTCGGGATTGATTGTCAGTGAAAGAGGAAAGCCGACATTTTTGGGAGGGAGAAGTTCATAAGGGACCCCATCAAATCCGTTGGGGATCGGGATCCGATCACCGAGCCATGGGTTACAAAAAACAAGACGGCTCGACCCAAAAATATTAAGTGCCTCATAGGTCCCCTGTCCCTCCGCGAGAAAACCTTCGAGAGGGTGTCTCCATATTTTTCTTTTTTCCAGCGCCGCCGCTCTTTCTTCCTTGGATGCCGTTATAGGATGGAGACCGCCTATCCCTTGGAGCCAGTTGAAATCTTGAACCCCCTGCATCTCCCGGATCCGGTCTTCGGGGATTCCGCATTTTTTTCCGATCTTTCGGATGCATTGCAACAGCGTTTTTTCGTAATTTTCCACACGCCAGTGACGATACGGGAAAGGAAGGGGATCATAAAAAAGATAAAGATTTTCCTTTTCATCTTCAAAGAGGCGAAGGGCGCAAGCGTCCAGCATGTCGCCGTTGGGGGCATAAAGGAGAAGGACCTGATTGCTTAAATCTTCATAGGCCCTGTCGCTGATGCCGATCAAGCCGTCGAACCACGGATCGCGTCTCCAAAGCCCCAAGCGGAGAGATACGGTCTCCATCTCCCGATTTTTGCCCTGCTCGAGTTTTTTCTGATCGCGCAGAATTTTTTGTGCTCTGGTGAGTTGATAAAAACCGACTTTCATTTGGTGTTGGTCGATATATTCATTCTGATGCATCTCTTCCAGCAAAAGGCCGAGCTCTCTGAAATCCTTTTCGCGACCGTAGCGGAGACTTTTCAAAAGAGAAAGGATCCTCTTTTTGTATTCGGCTTCATCCGGGTCTTTTTCATCAAGAAGATGCCAGATATTTCTGAGAGCCCCTGTGGCCCCATTCAGACCCTTATCCGTTTCGCAACGGAGCGCATCAAGAGAGACGGGGATTTCCACAAGTGAGTGGGGGAGGGAAAGCCACCGGAATAACAAGGGGTGTCTTTGAAGGACCTCTTTCCATCTCTCGCCGATCCATGTCCCTTTTCGCATTCTCTTTTCGATTTTTTTACGGTAATCGGGATCGACCTCTATGGGTCTCTTAAAGCGTCCGGAAAAATAGAGCTCCGTGTTGAGGTTCGCAAAGATAAACCGATTGCCCCCTTCTTTGTCGATGCCGGTCAAATCCCATTTTTCCCAAAATGCGGCATGATGATCCCATTGCCAAAGGCCGTCCGGGTTGTCGTAATAATCCGAATAGCAAAAAAGCTCCCAGAGACCGAACCGGTTTTGATGACAATAGAGGGCGATGTGCCGATTTTCCGGCGCAACCGTGATCAAGGCAACCGCTTTTTTGGCATAGTCTTTGGAGGCGGCCTCAATTTTTTTGGGATCGATCAAAAACAAATTGTCCATGGGCCATGGCCCTTCAAAGACAAACCATGGGATGCGGTCGCGGTCCGCACCCGGTTCGAAAAGGGAGGCGATCTTTTGTTCGACAGTCTTCAGGGAAGAGATACGAATCGGGTCTGTGATCGAAAAACGGGATGGATCCAGCCGATAATCTTGAGGATCCCACTCCATCATTCTCAATTCCAAAATAGAGATGACATGTTTCTTCGAACTTGCCGGCGTTTTCAAAAACCCGTTTCTCATCGGCCATCCCTTTTTTTTAAGTTTTTCCAACAAAAATTCCCAATGCCGCCGGCCGGTCCTTCGAAAAATAGCGGCCATGGATCTTTGCGCAGTCCATGCGGCTTTTTGATCCTCCTCTTTCAAAGCCCTCTTGTAGTCGTGTAGATGCCGGCGAAATTTTTGACCGGACTTCGGATCAATTTGGACATAGGCATCGCGGATGGCATGGAGTTCGGCGCCGAGTTCCATCGCGGGAACGGCCAAAAAAGCGCTGGCGGCGATTTTGGGGTCGGCATAAAGGGTCTCCGGCATGCCAAAGAGGAGACCCGAACCGGTTTGTAAATGGGCAAGGTTTAGTATGGAGGTCATCAACCCTTTCTTCGTCAACCCGTGAATATTGTTGCTAATTATTTTTTGAGGTAGCGGGTGATGGTTTCGATAAAGAGATTGAAATCGGGGAGTTCTTTTTTGAGGAAACGGTGGATCATTTTGTGGTCGATGTCTTCATAAAGATGGACAATGCGGTTTCTCAAGCCGACCATATCCATCAACGATTTTTCCATGGAAGGGGGGAGAATTTTGGCCTGTAGCAGAATGGCAAAAACATTCCGGTATTCGATCGGCTCTCCCAATCCCTCTTCGGCAATAATATGGGAGCCGATGTCGAGCATGGCCTCGATGGAGACCTGCAAGAATCGTTCAGCCGTGGCGGTGTTGTGGAAATCTTTGACGTAATCTTTGTAGGGAAGTTGGCTGAACTTCTTAAGTTCCCTTAAATTTTTCCGAATACGGGCTACTTTTGATTCTATTGATTCTTTGTCGAGGGGGGACATTTATTTTTCTCCAAGGATGGCCATCTCCATGCGGCGGTTGAATGTGGTACGCAAATAGCTCGTTGCCAAATAACGTTGTATGGTTTTTAGGCGAAACTTTTTGAGCACCGATAGATTGCGGCAATAAAGAATTTTGCCGTTGCGAAGTACCTGCATGCAAGCAAGGGGGGACGCTTTGTTTAACATCATGAGGTCGATATCTTCGCGATCGATGAGTTCTGATAGTTTGTCGACCGTTTTCGAAATAGCTTTCAAAATATCTTTACCTCCCTCTTTAAATAATACGGCAATGTCGATGTCGCTCAATGTCTTTAATTTATCTTGCGCAAGGGAGCCGTGAACAAATACCAGATCGATCGGGTTTTTTCGACAATATTTTGAGAAGGCCTCTTTTATTTCAAGAAGGTTGGAAAGTCGAATCGGTTTCTGGGGCTTTTGTGTGATCCCAAATCGCATTTTTTATGTTTACCATCGCTGTTGCGCATCTGCAAGTTTTGAAGTATGCAATCTCCCCGATGCAGCTACGCCCGACTCATGCCGTTATCGATTTAGCGGCATTAAAACACAACTATCATGAGGTTCAAAAGCGTCTCCCAAAAAATTGCGGTATTTTGACAATGGTCAAGGCCGATGCCTATGGGCATGGGGCTGTTCCGGTCGCCAAAGTTTTTGAGAAAGAGGGGGCCACTTGTCTCGGTGTGGCCACGGTGGAAGAGGGTGTCGAGCTCCGCGATGCGGGGCTTAAAAAACCGATTTTGGTCATGGGGGGGCTTTTAGGTTCGGGTGAAGAGGCGGCTCAAGTCATGTTAAAGCATCACTTGATCCCTGTTGTTCATTCAGCCGGCGTTATAGACCTTTTGGAAGAAATTAGCCGACGGTATGGCACCTTAAAAATCCATCTTAAAATCGACACCGGTATGACCCGTTTGGGGGTAACCCTCCAAGCCCTCCCCAATCTTTTGGCCCGTCTCAAGGTCTCTGAACATTTGAAACTGGAAGGGGTTATGACGCACCTCGCCTTTAGGCAGAACGAAGATTATACTAAGCAGCAACTTCAAAAATTCAAAGAGGCGGGGGAGACAATCCTTAAAGTTATGGGTGAAGTTCCTATTGGGCATATTGCAAATTCGGCGGCAGTTATTGAGGGTTCACCCATTGAATCTTTCCAAACCTCGCAATATTGGGTGCGGCCCGGCATCATGCTCTATGGGATTCCCCCTTATCCCGAATACGCAAAGAAAGTTTCTTTGAAACCGGTCATGTCCCTTATGAGCAAAATCGTTTTGATCAAGCAGGTCCCGAAGGGGACGAAAGTCAGTTACAATTGTACCTATACAACAAAACGAAAATCGAAAATCGGGGTGATTCCTATCGGCTATGCCGATGGCTATCCGTGGGCCCTTTCCAATAAGGCGCATGTTTTGATTTCCGGACGTCGGGTGCCGGTTTTGGGGCGTGTCACGATGGATATGATCATGGTCGATTTGACCGATCTTCCAGACGTCCCTGTCGGCGATGAAGTGGTGCTCATGGGAAAACAAGGGGATGAAAAGATTACCGCCGATCAACTGGCCGCATGGGCCAAAACCATTCCCTACGAAATTGTCTGCGGCGTTTCGAAAAGAATGCCGAGAGTTTATAAACAATGACAGCCATTTTAAAATTTATCCCTTTTTGGAATGTCCTTCTCGCGGCATTGATGGGGCTTGGGGATTGGTGCCGTTTTGCGTGGGCCAGCATCACATGGACCTTCCGGCCTCCCTATCGATACCATAACTTTTTCTACCAGATGCAATTCATCGGTGTGCAATCGTTGCCGATTATTTTACTTACGGGTCTTTTTACCGGCATGGTTTTTGCGCTGCAAACCGGAAAAACATTTGCGTTGTTCAAGATGCAAAACTTGGTCGGCTCCACGGTCGGTCTTGCGTTGGCCCGGGAAATTGCGCCGGTTTTTACGGCGCTGATGGTGACCGCCCGCGCCGGTTCCGCGATGGCGGCTGAGATTGGAACGATGCGGGTTACGGAGCAGGTCGATGCCCTCTACACGATGGCGGTGGATCCGCTTCAGTATCTCGTTTCACCGCGCGTGATCGGTTGTATTTTCATGGTCCCTTTGTTGACGATGATCTTCAATTATGTCGGTTGTGTCGGCGCCTATCTTGTCGGCACGACGCTGCTCGATATTCCGTCGGGGCCTTTTTTGCGTCATTTGTATTGGTACGTCGATCCGGAGGATATTTTCGGAGGGATGCTCAAGGCCGCTGTCTTCGGCTTTTTTTTGGCGATGATCAGTTGTTACAAGGGTTTCAAAACAGAAGGGGGCGCGGAGGGGGTGGGCCGCTCCACGACCGGGGCCGTGGTGGCCTCTTCGGTCACTATTTTGGTGGCCGATTACTTTCTGACAACATGGATTCTCGAATTTTTTACAACGCACCATCATTGATTGCTTATGATTGAAATTGTTGATTTGTATAAATCATTTAACGGAACGGCCGTATTGCAAGGGATGAATTTAGTGATCCCTACCGGCAAAATCACCGTCATCATCGGCCCGTCCGGTTGTGGAAAAACTGTTTTACTCCGGCATATCATCGGTTTATGGAAGCCGGACCGTGGCAAGGTCATGCTCGATAAGGTCAATTTATCAGCACTCAATCGTTTTCAACTCAACGAGATTCGCCGTCGGTTTGGCATGCTGTTCCAACATGCTGCGTTGTTTGATTCGATGAATGTCTATGAAAATGTCGCGTTTCCGCTCCGGGAACATACAAAAAAGAGTGAAAGGGAAATTCAAAATATTGTGGTCGAAAAGCTGTCACTGGTGGGACTTTCCGGCAATGAAAAAAAAATGCCATCGGATCTTTCGGGCGGGATGCGCAAACGTGTCGGCTTGGCCCGCGCTATTGCGCTGCAGCCGGAAATCATTCTATATGATGAACCGACAACCGGCTTGGATCCGATCATGACCGAGGCGATCGACAATTTGATTCTGGAAATGCAGCGAAAATTGAGCATCACGTCGGTTGTTATCAGCCACGATATCCCCTCCGCCTTTCGTATTGCAGATCAGATATCGATGGTATACAAGGGCAAAATTATTGAGACCGGAACGCCGGACGTTTTCAGAAATTCTAAAAAAGAAGAGGTACAGGAATTTATTCGCAAGGGAGAGGGGAAGGGTTGAAACTCAAACCGGAAATAAAGGTCGGCATTTTTGCCATCCTCACCGTCATCATTATTATTTTTGCGACGATTCGTGTTGGGGATCAGTCCATTGTCGCGGGCGGCGGCTATGATCTTTATGCTATCTTCAGCAATGCAGCCGGCCTTTATCCCAAGGCGGCGGTTGAAGTAGCCGGTGTCGATGTGGGGGTGGTCAAGGATATCGGCCTGACTCCGGACGGGAAGGCCAAAGCCCGTTTGGCTATCAAAAAGAGTGTGAAATTTCCGCAAAACAGTCTCGCTTTTTTGAAAACACGCGGATTTTTGGGAGAGGCCTATGTGGAAATCATTACCGGCGATCCCCATCTCCCCTCTCTCAAAAAGGGAGATTTCTTTGTCAAAACGGAAAGCGGCGGGGATGTGACCACATTGGTCAATCAATTTGGTTCGGTAGCGGATGATGTAAAAGATATCACCGGCACGATTAAGGGATGGACGAATGAAGAAAAGGGAGGGGAGATTGCCACTACCGTTCATAATCTGAACGATTTTGTTCGTGTGTTGCGGGAGGTTTCTGTCCGTAACGAACAGAATCTCGATCGGATCATGCAAAACATGGCCGATTTAACGCATGAAATAAAGGGGATGGTTTCCAATAGTCGCGCCAATGTAGAGCTGTCCAGCGAACGGATTGCATCGATTTCACAAAAAATTGACGAAGGGCGCGGGACGATCGGCAAACTGGTGAATGACCCGGAGACGATTCAAAAACTCAATGACTCTCTGGATAGTTTGAATGATGCGCTCGGCGGCTATCGTTCTCTCGAATTGTCCCTCGGTTTTCACACGGAATATCTCAAATCCTCGGAGGATTTTAAAAATTATTTTGATATTGCTTTGGGTTTGACGCCGGATGAAGCGGTTTTGCTATCCTTGGTTAATGATACAGAGCCGCCGCTCAAACGGGAAAACCGGACAACCAATATTACGGTCGGTGGAACCACAACGACGGTGCAGACCGAAACGGCTGTTTTGCAGCGGAACAAACTCCTTTTTTCGGCACAGCTCGCCAAGAAATTTTATAATTTGAGAATTCGCGGCGGTCTGATTGAATCAACCGGCGGGGTTGGCCTCGATTATGCCCAAGGGCCGCTCAATGCCCAGTTCAGCGCCTTTGATTTTCAGACCAAATTCAATTCGAAGCCACACTTAAAAGCGTTGGGACAGCTCAATTTGACGCAGAATTTGTATCTGGTCGGCGGTGCGGATGATTTTATCAATCCGCGCCAGTCGATCGATTATTTTGTCGGCGGCGGATTTCAAATTGTGGATGATCAGATCAAGAGTGTGATGGGTCTCTCGAGTTTGGCGAAATAAAGGTGGTTCGCTTGTCATTCCCGCGAAAGCGGGAATCCAGATGACACAATAATCATGTTCGAAAAAATCGCACTCCTTAGCGTGTATGACAAAAGCGGATTGGAGCCTTTTGCCAAAAAGTTGGTTGGGCTAAAATTCAAAATTTTATCGACCGGAAAAACGGCTGCCTTTTTGAGGCAACACGGGATTGAAGTCACCGATGTTTCTGATTTTACCGGCTTTCCCGAAATTTTAGAAGGGCGGATCAAGTCGCTCCATCCCAAAGTTCATGCAGGTATTCTCGCGCGGCGCAATGTGACGGAGGACCGGAAGGCCATGTGCGATTTGAAAATTCCTTTCATCGATCTTGTGGTTGTCAACCTTTATCCCTTTGAATCGAAACCGGGCATCGAAATGATTGATGTCGGCGGGCCGACAATGCTTCGCGCCGCCGCCAAAAATTTTGAGCATGTTACGGTGGTCTGCGATACGACCGATTATGATGAAGCCTTGTCCGTCATTGCGAGGCGTTCGCCAAAGGCGAACGACGAAGCAATCTCTCTCTCATTTCGCAAACGGATGGCGGCCAAAGTTTTTGCCGTGACGGCTCGCTACGATGCCGCGATTGCCGATTTTTTTGATTTACGCAAAACCTCCCTCCGTTACGGCGAAAACCCTCATCAAAAAGCCTTTTTCGAATTGGAGTCGGGCAAAAAACCTCTATGGGAAAAACCGATTCAGGGAAAAGAACTCTCCTACAATAATGTTTTGGATGCCGATGCCGCGTGGTGGCTCATTCGGGAATTGAAGGGGGAGTTGTTTGCCTGTGCCGTAATCAAGCATACGAACCCGTGCGGTGTAGCCTGCTCTAAAAAATCGTTGTTGGATGCGTTTGAGAAGGCTTATGCCTGTGATACGACCTCTGCTTTCGGCGGGATTGTCGCTTTCAATCGGGAGGTCGACAAAAATACGGCCGAGGCCCTCTCCAAAATTTTTCTCGAAATCATTTTAGCCCCCGGTTTTTCCAAAGAGGCTTTGGATATTTTGAGAGCGAAGAAAAATTTGCGCCTGTTAATCAGTTGTGAAACGGCCGGGCCTGATCAAACAGTGCGCAGCGCCGGCGGTGGGCTTTTGGTTCAAGATTCCGATACGGCGATGGAGTCGGCAAAGACGTGGCAAATCAAAACAAAAAGAGAGCCGACTCAGAAAGAGATGAAAGCGATGGCATTGGCTTGGAAAGTGGCGAAGCATGTCAAATCAAACGCCATTGTTTTTGCGAGCACCGATCGCGTTTTGGCAATCGGGGGAGGACAGACTAGCCGTATTGATGCGGTAAAACTTGCCGCAAGGAAACTCAACGATTCGCGATCCACGATTCACGCCTGCCCGCCGGTAGTTTGGAGGGATCCACGAGTTGTCGCCTCCGACGCCTTTTTTCCCTTCCCCGACAACATCAGCGCCATCGCCAAAACAAAAGCGACCGCTATCATCCAGCCCGGCGGCTCCGTGAAAGATGCCGAAGTCATCGCCGCCGCGGATCAATATCATCTCGCGATGGTTTTTACGGGTGTTAGACATTTTAAACATTGACCAAAAAGGAGGAGACTATGGTTATGATCATCAAAAAAGGAAATCTTCCCGCAACGCCGCATACCGAATTTTATGCCATTCCAAAAGTGTTGGCGCTTGAAGAAATTCATGGGAGTTTGGGATTTAACGGCCCGTGGTCTCGCAAATTGCATGTCCGTTCCTACCCAACGGAGCAGGTTCAAGCGCCGGTCAAAGCCGATTTTAATTTCGTCTGTACCGCGCCCAAAGAGGCCGATATTTTGCAACCGTTTCATGTTTTAACCGGCGATATGCCGACAGAAGGGGACGCGTTGCAATGCCGCAAACCGATTGTTTTTAGTCCCCGCACGGTGGTATCTATTTTGAAACCGAAGAAGAGTTTTCCGGAGGGGGTCTTTTTTAGAAATGGCGAGAAGCACGAAATCTATTTTGTGCAGGAGGGGGAGGGGATTTTACATTCCGAATATGGGACACTCCCCTTTCGGAAAGATGTTTACATGGTTGTCCCTAAAGGGACAACGTATCGCATCGATCTCAAATCAAAACAGGCTTATCTTTTGTTGATCGAATCGGTCTACCCGATCGTTTTTGCCCCCCACTATTTTAACAAGGGAGGACAGGCAACGCTGATGTCGCCGGTGGTGGAGACCGAAATTGAAACGCCGGAATTAGGCAAACCGATCGACAAACGGGGAAAATTTCCTCTCTATGTTAAACACGACGGCGGCAAAGTATCCCTTTTGACTCTCGGTCATCATCCTTTTGACCTTTGCGGTTGGGAGGGGGCGCTCTATCCTTTCGTATTTGATATCAACAACCATCACGGCGTGGCGCGTGCTATTCATACCGCTCCGCCGCATCGCCAGACTTTTCAGGCGGGGAACGTCCCCAACAATGGTTTTTCCCTCTGCTCTTTCAAACCGCAGATGGAAGGCTGGCACCCCAAAGATATTCCGGCCCCCTATGCCCACTATAATGTGGATAGTGATGAGTGCATGTTTTTTTGCAATACGGCCTACGGGGCGAGAAAAGGAATTTTACAAGTCGGCTCGTTCACTTTTCATCCCGCGGGTCTTCCCCACAGCCCACAGGGAAAAGCGGCTTTACAGTCTTTGGCGGCCCGGGCCAAAGTTTCGACTCATTTGGCCGTTATGTTGGATACTCATTTTGAAAGTCTCTCCATTTCTTCCGTCGGCTACGCCTACCGTGAAAAAGATTATGCGTTAAGTTGGGACGATGCCAAATGGTCTGACACACCGGAAAAAACCGTCGACTGGCAATCCCCTTCGGAATAATCTGAAATGCCGTATTGACTTATGGTATGTAAGCTGGTATTTTGAGCGCATGGAAACAGCCAAAAAAATTACAATCCTAATTTCAGAGGAGCTTCTGGATAAAGCCCAAGAGGCTACCGGTTTGGGCATTACCCCTACCATTCGCCGCGGTTTGGAGCTGGTAGCGGCCAGCGATGTGTATGAAAAACTGGAAAAGCTGAAGGGAAAAGTTAAACTTTCAATCCGTTTGAAAATGTTGAGGGAAGATCGTTAATGATTGCCGTGGATACCAGCTCTTGGATTGCCTATTTTTCCGGACAGAAGGGTTCTGATGTCGAAGCAGTAGAGCTCGCTTTAGCCCATAAACAAGCGGTTTTGCCGCCGGTTGTTTTGGCAGAGCTGCTCAGTGATTCTAAACTTTCCAAAGAAATTGTATCCCTCTTCAAATCGATACCTCTTTTAGAGTTGCATGATGATTATTGGATTCGGGTGGGAACTTTGCGCGCCCAATTAATGGGTAAAGGGTTGAAAGCGAGATTGGCCGATACTCTTGTTGCCCAATCCTGTTTGGATCATAAGGTCCTACTCATTACACGAGATGGCGACTTCAGACATTTTCAAAAATGTGTCGGTTTACAGTTGCTTTAGAATGCGCCGCGTAGCCCTGAATTTCTTCCCAAATTTTTTGAGGCCCTCTTCACGCAGGCGGGGTGCATGTTCTTCAAGATAGGTCTCCACGAGGGAACGGTTTTTTGCATGATAATGAATCGTCCATAAAATTTTTATTGGATCTTCCACTTGATAAGAGAGGGCTTTTTCAAAATGACCGCAGGAGACAACCTCTTGCATGTGGGGTTTGAGCCATGTCTCAAAATCTTTGGCGATCTCTTTATCCACATCCAAATTTACTTCGTAAATGATCATAAATTCCCCCTCGCCGCCTGTTCCCGTTCGATCGATTCAAACAAAGCCTTGAAATTGCCGATGCCGAAACTTTTGCCTCCCTTGCGCTGGATCACTTCGAGAAAAACGGTGGGGCGGTCTTCGATCGGTTTGGTAAAGAGTTGTAAGAGATAGCCGTGTTCATCGCGGTCGACCAAGATTCCCAATTTGGCCAATGTTTTGACATCTTCATCAATTTTACCGACGCGATCCAAGAGCGTCTCATAATAGTTGCCGGGGATGTGCAAAAACTCAGCCCCATTTTCGCGGAGCTTGGAGACCGTTTCGACGATATTGTCGGTGTGCATCGCAATGTGTTGCACGCCGGCAGAGCGATAATAATCGCAATATTCCTCAATCTGCGATTTCTTCAGCGCCGGCGCCGGCTCGTTGATGGGGAATTTTATTTTTTCGGTTTTGTCCGACATCACGGTCGAGTTGAGCGCCGAATATTGGGTATGTAAAATTTTGTCATCGACACTCCAAAATTTGTGAAAGCCAAAAACCCGTTCATAATATTGGACCCACGTATCCATCTTGTTCCACTCGACATTGCCGACCACATGATCAAGAAATTGGAGCGCTACGGGGCGGCAAAGGGTATCTTTTTTGATCGGTTCAAAGCCGGGGAGGAAAATTCCTTTATAATTTTTTCTGTTGATGAAAGTGTGGATGGTGTCGCCGTAGGTGGCGATGGAGGCCATGCGCACCGATCCATTTTTATCTTCGAGGGTTGTGGGATTTTGAAGACTCTTGGCCCCCTTGGCAATCGTTTCGTTGTACGATCCATCGACATCTTCTACTGCCAGCGTAATCGCTTTAACCCCATCACCGTGCAGTTTGATGTGATCGGCCGCAGGGTGTTCCGGGCCGTACGGGGTGGTCAGAACAAAACGGATATCCCCTTGTTGCAAAAGATAAGAGGCATGGGTTCGGACGCCCGTTTCGAGGCCGGCATAAGCAACGAGTTTAAAGCCGAGCATGGCCCGATAATAATAGGCCGACTGTTTTGCATTCCCGACATAAAACTCAAGATGGTCATAGTCGCGAATTTGAATCATTTTTGACTCCTTTATTGACGATGCTTTCAAAATTTGATTATGCCTGTGGCACCAAGGAGAAACCATGACAAATACATATGAGAAACTTCCGGAGTCAACCAAAGAAAAATTAAAGAGAGGGGAGATAACGGAGGAACAGGCCCAATCGTTTGCCCGTTTTCTTTCGATTGTTGAAAAAGATTTTTATCAACATCCGGTTATTCAGAATAATCCTTATACGAAATGGTTTAAAAAGGGTGAGGCGGGCGCCGCAGAGGTGATCGATATGATCAAACAATTCTCGGTCTTTTCCAATCATTTTCTCATTGTGCAATGTAAACGGATGGTGAATGCCGGCACCGAAGAGGGGGAAGTCGGGGCCCGCTGGATTTTGGCCAATGAAATTGGTGTGGCGCTTGATCCGAAAACGGGAAGTTGTGAAGGGGGAAAATTTGCCACACGCGCGGCGCATATCAACTGGTTGCGCGATACGGCGGCGCCGTTGGGGATTGCACGCCACGAGTTGGGGCGTTGGGATATCGGCACAAAGGCGACGTTTGATTTTATCAAAGGGTTGGATGAAACTTACGGCAGCATGGATAAAAATATCGGGGCCGGTGCGAGTTTTGCGATTGAAACGTGGGCGGCATTTGGGATCGGCAAGGGGCCCCGAGAAGAGTCGAACAATTTTTGGCATGAATTGATCACCGGACTTAAAGCCTTCAATGAAAAGCATCGCAAACCGAAAGGTTTAAAAGAGATCCACTTGGGATTTTTTCAATATCATTTTCAGATTGAATCGGGCCATGGGGCCAATGTGGCGCATGAGCTTGAGGAGACCTTCTTTTCGCCCGACTTTGATGAAGAGAAATATCTCGAAGGGGGACGCAAAGCCCTGAAGGCGATTTATGGCTTTTGGCTGGGGCTTGACGAGACCCGCAAAAAGCTTGTATAGCGGGCCCTATGAAAGTATTAGTCATCGGCGGTGGCGGGAGAGAGCATGCGTTGGTTTGGAAGCTTGCCCAGTCGTCCAAAAATCCAAAAATTTTTTGTGCCCCCGGTAATGCCGGTATGGCCCCACAGGCCAAATGCGTGGCGATTGGGGCCACCGACATTGATGGCCTTTTGCAATTTGTAAAATCGGAAAAAATCGATCTGACGGTTGTAGGGTCGGAGGCGCCGCTCGCATTGGGGATCGTCGACTTGTTTAAAAAAAATCATTGTCCCATTTTTGGGCCGCAAAAAGAGGCGGCCCTGCTCGAATCCTCTAAAGTGTATACCAAAGAATTTTGCTCACGGGTTGCGATCCCTCAAGCCACCTATCAGATTTTTGAAAAGAGTGTCGAAGCTAAAAAATATCTCAAAACAAAGACATTTCCGGTTGTTGTAAAAGCAGACGGATTGGCCGCCGGCAAAGGCGTAACTGTTTGTCAGAAGGAACAGCAAGCGCTTCAAGCCGTTGAAGAGGCCTTGGTCGACGGCCGTTTCGGCGAAGCCGGGAAAAAAATCGTGATAGAGGATTTTTTGAAGGGGGAGGAGGCCTCGTTCATCGCTGTTTGCGACGGAAATCATATTTTGCCTCTTGCCTCTGCGAAGGATCACAAGCGTTTGTTGGATGGCAACAAAGGCCCCAACACCGGTGGCATGGGGGCCATCTCCCCGGCGCCGATCATGAATACCGATTTGTATGAAAAAGTGATGGAAAAAATTATGTGGCCGGCAGTCAAAGGGATGGTAACGGAAGGGAATCCGTTCATCGGTTTTTTATATGCGGGGCTGATGATCGACAAGGGTGAGCCGAAACTTTTAGAATTCAATGTCCGCTTGGGGGATCCCGAGGCGCAAGCGATTTTGTTTCGTCTCAAAACCGATCTTGTAGCTCTTTTTGAATCGGCCTTGGCAGGGGAACTAAATGAAATACAGCTTTCGTGGGAGACCAAGCCGGCGGCTTGCGTGGTGATGGCCTCCAAGGGATATCCCGAAAAAGTCGAAACGGGATTTTCCATCAAAGGGCTTGAAGCGATTTCCAAAGAAAAAGATCTTTTTGTTTTTCATGCCGCAACGGAGAAAAAAAATCGGGACATCGTTACGAACGGCGGTCGGGTTCTGGGTGTCACGGCGCTGGGGAGCGATTTTAATGACGCATTAGAGAGGGTGTATGAAGGGGTACAGAAAATTTCGTGGGAGGGGATGGTTTACAGAAAGGATATCGGCCGATGACCGAAATTATTCAGATCAGTCCGAAAGTTCCGGAGGCGGAAGCTGTCGCCAAAGCGGCCGATTTCATTTTAAAGGGAGAGGTTGTTGCCTATCCGACTGAGACGATTTACGGTTTGGGAACAGATGTCTTTAGCAAAAAGGCGATCAAAAAAATCTATGATCTTAAAAGCCGCGATTACGGACTCCCCATTTCCGTTTTAGTGGCTAATGGAAGCATGTTGCGTGACATTGTCGATGAAATTCCGGAGAGGGCCGTAGCCCTCATGCGCCGTTTTTGGCCCGGTCCGCTCACGATTTTATTTCATGTGAAAGATTCTTTTCCGAAAAGTCTGGTGACCAATACCGGAAAAATCGGTGTCCGCGTTTCTTCGCATCCGGTGGCGGCGGCCTTGGTGGCCAAAGTGGGGCGGCCGCTGACGACAACGAGCGCCAATTTGAGCGGTTTTCCGCCGTCGCTCAACGTCAAACATATTCGGAAATATTTTGAAAACCGGCTGGCTTGTATTATCGATGCCGGAGAGCAGGAACCGTCGCGCGGTTCCACGGTGGTTGACGTGACCGACGAGACGATGCGCATTATCCGCGACGGCGCCATCCCAGCCGATGAAGTGATTCGCTGCTTTCAGAAGTCTTAAATTTCACATAAATAATCTTCTACGACCTCGAATGAAATCGCAAAAAGGGATGGGTCCTGACCGGCTCGGGATTGCACGCCCTCAGGATGACCATGAAGTGACATGGCAATGAGGGTGCTGAAAAGACGCGACAATTTTTGGGACGGCCCCGCGACAGCGTTTAACGGCGACGCGAAAGCGTCGCATCCGAGCTAGCTGATTTCGCTCCTATGGTGGCGATTTTATTTATTGTATCCCGGCTGATAAAATCGCCATCCGCAGGCTTTTCATCACCCTCATTGCCATGTCACTGCTTAACCCTCCTCCAAAACAAAACGGACATTTTGTTTTGCGGGGGCCGTACAATATGCTCTTTTGATGCGAGGTTGTGAGGACGCGAGCGAACTGTTTTAAGAAAAGCGTCCCGGAGCCTCGCCGCACCGATTGGGGGTTTAAGCCCCACCTGCCGTGTAGGTGGGGCGGAACAAATCGGCGAGGCGAGGGTCGAGTGGGTGTTTTGGGGAACTCCCCAAAACAACCCACGTCTTTTCGAAAACAGTGCGCGGAAGTCCTCACAACCTCGCAAAAACCCGCCGCATCACAAACGTCGTAGAAGATTATTTATGTGAGACAGCGGGTCTTAGGATCCAATGGATTTTTTCGATTGCGATTCCTTCACAATGGGAACGGATTTTTTCGAGGATGTCGGATTCGATCATCCGGAGTTCCGTCAGCCAAGCCGGATGGGAGACTTCGACGAATAATGTATTGCCGCGCCAAATGGTCGGGGTTGCTTGAATGGCAATTTTGGGGCCGACAATTTCTGCCCAGCGGGTATGCAGCGAATATTGTTTCAGTTTCGCCTCCCACTTGCGGCCTTTCAAAAATCGGCCTAGAATTTCGTCGAGGGGATGAAACGGTGGCTTGGAGTTGGCCATAGGTCGCTTTAAGCCACATCTATTTTGGGTTGACAACAAAAGGTTATTCGTCAAATATCACCTGCTCGAAATTGGGAAGAAGGGGAGGCTCCAAGTGAATAAAAAAGATTTAGGCCGGTTTAGAAAATTGCTGGAAGAAAGAAAACAGGCCCTTTTGGCTGCCGTGAGTACAACCAAAGAGCAGGGCTTGGGTTTTAATTCTGAAGACCTTGCTGATGAAATCGATTTGGCCACCACCGAAGCCGACCAATCAATGAATCTCAGACTTCGCGACCGCGAACGGGTTTTACTCAAAAAAATTGAGAGAACTCTGGAAAAAATTGATGAAGGGATCTTTGGTGTTTGTGAATCGTGCGGCGAAGAGATCAGCGTGAAACGTCTGGAAGCCCGCCCCGTCACCGATTTGTGCATCCGTTGCAAGGAAGAGCAGGAGAGGGTCGAAAAGGGCTACGCCGACTGAACGATCTGTTGTTCCATTCCCGCCGCGAGGGTTGCGATTTTTCCAAGCCATTTTGCAATTGTGAAAAAATCTTCATGGTCTTTGCAGTGGAGCGTTAGTTCTCCCGGTTTGACCTCCGTGATTTTGTGAAAACAGAGGCATTCAAAACGGGCGCCCGGCGCATTGAGTGATGTCCGGTTATCTTTTTGTTCGTGAATCCGAAAAAATCCGCCGACCGATTCGCCGCCGATAAAATAAAGAACCGGCTCGATCGGGGCCTTCTCGAAAGAATCGATGGTCGGGATCCCTTCCTGAATGATAAATTCGGAGGGAATTTCCTTCCCCTTGCTTGAAGTCAGTTTCTGTCTTGCTTTGCGGTTCAAATGTAAAAATTCTTCGGGCGATTCGACGTGAGTCATCCCCAAACCGAATGTCCCTGCGGAGCTTTTAATAAAACAGTACGGCTTTTCTATGATCTCATATTTTTTATATTTCTCCGCAATTTTTCCGAGAACCTTTTCAATCCGCTTCGCAACCCGCTCTATATCGGCCTCCATATTCATGTTTACATCGTGTTCGGCAGAGGTGATCGGACAAAAGCGCCAACAGTCGGTCCCAAGCATTTTGGCGATTTCTTCGATGAGTTGGCAATAAATTAGGAAATGGTGTTTTTTGCGGCGGCTGTGCCATCCGAGTTCCGGTGTGGGATAAACGGGCTGATCGATTTTTTGGATCACTTCCGGAATGCCGTCCGAACAATCGTTGTTCAAAATCAGCAGATCGGGTTCCATCGAGTGGACACGAACACGATTTCCATTTTTTCTCATCTGTTCCAATTTCAGGATTTCTCCGCTCGGGAGTTTGGTTTCCTGCGGGTCTTTTGGCAGCGGTTCACCTAAAAAACCGACCGCAACCGTGTAGCCGGCCAGTTTGAGCAGATTTTCAAGCGCCTTGATATTTTCGAAATAATTGAGATTGCGTGTGAAGGCCTCCGGCACAAGGAGCACTTTTTTTGCCTTAGGCCGGACGGTTTCGAGGTAGCGGCTTAAATTTTCGGCCGCGATCTTGGAAAAATTGTTGCAAAGATTGTTGAAACCGGCTGGAAAAACATTGGTATCGACAACCGAAATTTTATAGCCCGCATTCCGGATATCGACCGAAATGGTGATCGGCAAAATAACCTTTTCCGATTTCTTCAGAAACCAGTCGTTGAGTTTCTTCTCTTTTTCATGCATTTTTTTGGCAAGGGCCTCAATCATGATTTGAGAGTCTAAAGGAATCTACCCTTTTTATCAACTCCTGATCGGCCCGTTGCAGGCGTTCCGGATGGCAAGGTTCAATATGGGCTTTGTTGTGTTTTAGATAAAGCAACCGGGTCTCTAAGACCGGTTTTTTCAGCGCGCGAGAGAGGGCCAGCGCATACGTATCCATCTGGAATTGATATTTTTTCGGTTCCATTTTTGCGTCGGTTTTAAAATCGGACACAATCCAACCGTGTTCCGTTTCCCAGAGATAATCGATAATGCCGGTGATAAAGGCGTTAGGTGTTCGAAACTGAAAGGGGAGTTCGTGTAGGCCTTTCCATGTGGGTGGCGCCGCATTTCCCTCCAAAAATTGCTGCAAAAGATTTTGGATATTTCGGACTTCTTCATCGGAAACAATCATTTCGAGTTCAAAACTTTTTCTACGGATTCGTTCACTCCAATCTCGGTTTTTGGAGTCGTCGATCTGTTTCAAAACAGCGTGGACTAAGTTGCCGAGTGCCGCGCCGTCTAATGTCTCCTTTTTTAGAAGCGGGTCAAACAGGTTGCTGGGGGAATCGATTTTTGCAAGTTGGGTGACCGTGTAATAGGGGATCTCTTTTTTCCATGTGTTGTGGACGATAACGGTTTCATCCCAGCGGGCTTGGGTGTTCGTTCCCAGTGTGGTCGATTGCTTCGGCATGAAACCGACGGAATCCGTCGGAATCACAGATATCGCTTTGAATGTGGCGAGGGCTTCTTGTAGCCATCCATACCAGAGTGAGGGTTGACGGACTTCGTTGTGCCAGACGATCACGATTTTTTCCATGGCCCGAGTCAAGGCGACATAGAGCAAGCGCTTCCGTTCGGCATAATCTTTGTTTTTTTCAAATTCTTTGAGTTCCTCCATTTTGGAGGTGGGGATAAAAGGGCTGAACGGATCTTTTTCATTTTCCCGGAGCGCAAAACCCAATCCACCACCTCGGACAAAAAGAAATCGGTTGGAGTTGGCCGGCGGGGTCCGGATCAGATCGGGAAGAATCACGATAGGAAATTGCAGGCCCTTTGCCGCATGCACGGTCATGAATTGACAGGTATCCGAATCGACGCTGACAACCGGCGCGTTCGCCAGCGGAGTGCGTCGCCTTTTCAATTCCTCATAATATTCGACAAGTTCGGCAAGAGACAGCTCTTCTTCTGTTTCGAGGCGACGTGTCAGCTCGATGAGCTGTTCGATATTGGCCGACTTTGTCCCCGAGGGATCGAGTTTGTCGGCCAGACAATTATAATGGGTGGCTAGGACCGCCTCTTGTAAAATTCCGGCGCCGCTTAAATTTTTCTTTTGATCAGCCACGGTTTTTAACCATGCTGCTTCAGGGAGTTGGAGCAAAGCCTGTCCCAAATCGACCGGATGTTTTTGACAAAGTTGCGTAATGAAGAGGTCATCGAATCCGATCAATGGCGAGCGCATAAGCCCGACTAACGCGAGCCGGTTGTTTGACTCCACCATTAACTTCAGGACAAAGAGGAGATCGATCACCTCTTGTGCGTTCAAAAATCCGCGCCCGCCGAACAAACGATAGGGGATGTTCATCTTTCGGAAGGCCTCTTCATAAAAACGGGTGTCGTTTAAAGATTGAAACAAAAGGACCATGTCTCCGAAGCGGGCTTTTTTCTGTCGCACGACCGATTGAATATATTTTGCAATGGTCTGGGCCTCCTGTTTTCTCAGTTCTTCTTTTGATGTTTTTGGTGCGGTGGCCACCGGAAGTATCGAAACACCGGTTTCGGCCGCCGTTTCCCGCGTTGCGATCAGCGGGAGATATTCTTCGGAAGAAAAGAGGGGTGAAAAGGTCTGGTTTATAAAATCTAGAAGAGGTGGGCGTGATCTAAAATTTTCTTTTAAATCAATAAGATGGCCTTTATTTTTTAGAATCCGGTTTACTATTGTGTTAAAGCCTTCCCAATTGGCTCCGCGAAACCGGTAGATCGATTGCTTTGGATCTCCCACAATGCAGAGACAATTTTGTTTCGGTTGAAAAAGGAGCTCCACAATTTCCCGTTGCAGATCATTCATGTCTTGGGCTTCGTCGATGAGAATGTGATGAAAACGGTGTTGGGTCTTTTTTAAAATTTCTTTGTTTTGGCGCAATAGATCCAACACCAAAATTTCCAAATCTTGAAAATCGAGTGTTTGTCGTTTCCACTTTTCATCCGTGTAACGATCAAGAATTCTTTGGTAGAGAACATGCGTTTCCTTGATCATTTTCTGGTCGTTGTTTGCCAAAACTTTTTTTGCATGCCATCGAAAATGCATCAATTCTTCCAGTAAAAGCAGGGCTTGTTTGAATTCAATCGCTTCAATGAGCAGCAGGGCGTTAGGATCTCTGTTTTGCAGCGCATCGAGAAGTTCCTTGCGGCAATGTTTGTGAATGACCAGCTTGGTCGTGTGTTCATCGAGCACAGAGACCCATTCTGAAAGTCCCAGATGCGGTGCCTGTTCTTTGATCCAATTAAGAAAAAAACTGTGAAAGGTGCCGATCGGAGAAAATGGGAGTTCCCGTTTCATTTTTTCGGAGAGATGAGGGGTGATTCTCTTTTTGAGTTCGAGCGCCGATTTTTCTGTGAAGGTGACGCATAAAATTTGGCCCAGCTCGCTCCCCCTCTTTTTAAGAATGTGCAGCAGCCTGCCGATCAAGACCTCCGTCTTGCCGGAACCGGCCCCTGCAATGATTGCGGTCGGTTTATTGATCGACTCAATGGCCTGTTTTTGGTTTTGCGTCAACGCGTACATAAGGAGCCGGATTCCTCGTGAAAAACAACGAGGCATCCAGCTCCTTATGCAAACGGTTTGTGGGCATAGCGACAAATCTCTTTGTAATCGCAGCGGACTTTGCAATCTTTCGGTTGCGCGCTAAAATAACCTTTTCGCATTTGAGCGACATAGTTTTGAATGTGCACGACCGTGGATTGAATCACTGCCTCTAATTTTTCCGAATCCATGAGAGCGCCGGATCTTTTTCCCAATTGATAATGCTGTTCATTAAATTGATTGTCGACCAATCCCGCCTCCTTTTTTCCGGAACGGGTGGAGAGGAGCATGCCGCCGACGATTTGATAATCGGGGAGCAATAATTTTTTTACGGCTAAAAGATAAATCGGGAGCTGCAGCGACAATCCTTCCATCAATTTGTCTTTGAATCCGCTGATGGAACCAGTTTTGTAATCCAGCACCATAAATGATTTGGAATTTGTATCGCAATCGATTCGGTCGATGCGTCCACCAATTTGGATCGGTTCTTTTTTATCTTGTGCCTCAATTCGGAGGGCCTCTTCCGGTGAGGGACCAAATGTCCATTCAAAATAGGTTGGGGTCAGAGGTTTTTCCAATTTTCGTGATTCTTCGAGTTCATTTCCGAGTAGTTGCACGGCCTGTGCCATGGTTTTCTCTTTCAGGCGCTGGTAGAGTTCCGGATGCGCATAGCAGAGTTCCTTTGCCGACTCCTGAAAAACTTTTTCGACCGTCGCTTTTAATTTCAGATACAGTTCGTCTTCTTTTTTACGGTTGTTTCTGGCTTCCGCATACAGTTTTCCTTCCTGACGCAGCAATGCCTCGAGGCAATTGTGAAAAAGTGTTCCTTTATCATCGGGATCCAGCTCCGGCGAATGCTCTTTGATTTGAGGGATGTTCAGGATCTTTCGTGAGTAATATTTAAACGGGCATTCAGCGTAGGTCTCCAGCTGTGAAGGGCTGAAAATATGGTTTGGCGGCAGGGGTATGGTCCCCAATTCGGTATGGAACGCTTTTGTTTCGAGATGGTTGTCGAGTCTTTCCCGTTCGATTTTCCATTTTTTATCGATTCGGATTTTTTCCTCATTATTGCCGAAAAATGACGGCGATTTTGTTTCGACATTTTGGGGCTCGCCAAAATCCCATGTGAACGGAGAGGGGGATTGGTCTCCACCGAGACTATCCATTCTAGGGAAAGTGAGCCATGTGGTTTTGTGTGTGTGGGACAGGGTGTGGTGGAACATTTTGTATTGTCGTTCAAAGGACTTTTGCGGGTCCGGAAATGCTGCACAAATCGGTTTCCATTCGGGCCGACCCCGATCTTTCATCTCTTGAAAAAAAACCTGTGGCGCTTGCAGAGGAAAGGCGCCTTCCGTTAAATTGGGAACCCAAAGATATTCCAAATGAGGATAATCTCTTTCGCCAAAGAGAAGCCATTGGATTCCCTGCAGCGATTCGGGAACCGACCGCTTCGGTTTTTCCTCCAGCGCTTCGTGGAGCCACAAAAGCCATTCCGAGTGCGAGAGATGGCCGAGGCTTAAAATGTGTTCCTGAAAATAAAAGGACTCCAGAAATTCGAAGAGGGGATTTTCTACAGGGATTTTTTGAACCAGTTCTGAAAGATATTCGGTCAATGTGGCCTTTTCGAGATTTAATTGCGCCGCCTCTTCCAGAACGGAACGCCCTTCCGGCCTTTCGTGCCAACTAGAGAAGGGGTAGGGGCCTTCTGTCAACTGCATCTGTTGCAAAAGTTTCCAGACGAATTCGTAATAGCCGGCAGGGCCCGACATCAAAATACCGATATCGTTCGTTTTTGTTGTGTCGGAAGCGATTTTTTCAAGCTGCCTTACAAACCAATGGCTCTCTTGATGGGGTGTGGGGAGAGAAAAGAGTTGGACCGGTGTCGGTTGCGGATTGTTTGATGGACGTGGTGCTTCTTGTGTCGGAATTTTTTGGAAATCGATATGGATTTGGGGGTAGTTTTGGGCGATGTTGTGGAGCAATTTTTTCAGTCCGTCTGGTTCTTCGTCAAAATCTTGAAAGGTGATGGATGTTATCATTTTTAATGGGTTTTCGGGATTGTTGAGGTTTGCCACAGCGGATGCATATTGATCTTCGCTATCAATACAGCCGAGTTTTGTCTTGAGTTCTTCATAGCGCTGATAAGTGATCAAAAGATCATATTCTTTGAGGGATCCGCTCTCTTTTAGCCTCTCTTTTAGTCCGTCTGGTTTTAAATCTGCCTGTTTTAGACGGTGAATGGCTGTCATAAAAATAGTAGTCAAGTAGCCGAGGTGTCTTTGCTTCTCAAAATATTTGAGCGGATGCTGTTTAAGACAATGGGCCAATAGATGTTTTTGCAGGCTTTTCTTGAGAAGGTTGGTGTGGGAGCCAGATAGCTTATTTAAAAAATGCTGAAGAGAAAAAAAGGTCTCTCCCAACCAAACGGATTGGTTCGATTGGGAAAAGGATGTCCGTCTTATCCGTTCTGCGGCTTTTTCAGATGGAAGAATAATCCAGGAAATCATGAAAATTATTTAAGCATTATATAGAGGGAACCTTATAACTTTTGATAAAAATTGGAAGTAGCATTTTTTGACGGTCGAGGATAGCTGTAGAATGGGGATAATAATACACGTGTACAAATAACAGCTTTTTTGGTTTTTATTTTTGTTTTATCCTTAGTAAAAAATGGAATTTAAGGCGGTGCCTGTGCATATATCTGTCTTTTTTGTCTTAAGAGGAATGCTTCCCTCTTAATTTGTTTTATTTCCTTGAGCCGTTTTTTTCTTTCTAATACCCAATTTGGATCTCCAATATAATAAACTCTGGAATAATTTTTTCTTTTTATACCCTCTTCCTCCATAATAGAAGCTATTAGTTTGCGATAGATTTTTTGTCTTGCCTCATTTGTATTAGCTAAGCCCAGATAGGCTGGGGCTGGAGTGATCAATGGATCTTTTTTTCCATAAGCATAATAACCATAAGAGCTCCATTGGTATTCTTTGGGATGTTTCACTTTTTGTGCTCTCCATGAATTCAAGTCGTGATAAGTCATTACCGCCAATTGATCTTTGTCTGATTGAATACATGGGGATTTAAATCGATCCATAATGACTTGCCCCCTTCTTTTTAGACGTTTATTTATTTTTTTAGCTAGAATGGTATTGACAACTTGGAATAGTGCTGAAAACTCCTCTTTTGTTTTATTTATTTTCCCGGAAAGATGGACGTGATTGTCCATAAAGTGGTGAGAATAAAAACTGACACCATATTTGTTTTTATATTTCAGCAATAAATCATAATAGAGCTGTTTGGCCCAGTCGTATTGCATAAGCCAGGAATGGTTATGGCATTGCCATGTGACGTGAAAAGTAGCGCCATCCCAGATAATTTCATATCGAGCGCGATACGACATGCTAAAAATCAATGCAAGAGATATGCCAAGCATAAAAGAAATTAAATTGATCTCAGAGATTTCAGACGGACGTATTTGGTCAGGGACTGTCTTCTTTTCGTCGTTCGTCTTGTTTTTCCCGGTGAGAGAGAAGGCTATAGGCACAAGGAACAACAAAAAGAGTCAAAAGTGTAGATAAGAAAACACCACCGATAACAGCAGCGGCCATGGGAACTCTTGCCTCAGCACCTGGTCCTAGAGCCAGGGCAGGCGGAATGGCTGCAGCGATAGTAGCTATGGAAGTCATCAAAATGGGACGCAGGCGAATAGGACATGCTTCCAGTAGAGCCTCTTTTACATTCAGTCCGTCTTTTCTTCGTTGATTTGTAAAATCAACTAACAAAATGGAATTTTTCTTCACAATTCCCATCAATAAAATAATGCCGATCATACTGAAAATATTCAGAGAGTTTCCGGTAATAAAAAGCGCAAGGGCGGCTCCAGAAATGCTAAAAGGAAGAGCCAGTAAAACGGTAAATGGGTGTAAAAAGGAATTAAACTGGCTGGCTAAAATCATGTAAGCCACAACAATGCCAAGATAGAGCGCAAAGAATAGGTTTTGAAAGGATTCTTTGAATGTTTCCGCGGAGCCGGTCAGGACAATATGATAACCTTCTGGCAAAATTTGAGCTGCAATTTTTTGCACTTCATTCAGTCCGTCTGCTTGTGAAGCTCCGGGAGTTACATTGGCAAAGACGCTGATGGCTCTTTCTCGATCTTCTCGAGTAATCGTTAACAAAGTCGGTACCTGTTCGATTTTGACAACATCTCCTAACTGGACCATCTCGCCTTGGTTATTTCGTATCCATAACTGTTTGATATCTTCCGGCTTATTCCTCGCTTCTGAAACGAGACGGACTCGAATATCAATGCGCCTCCCATTTTGTTTGAATTTTCCAGCTCGAATTCCGCCAACCAGTGCATTGATGGTTTGGCTGACTGTTTCAATATTGACACCTCTTGCCGCTGCCTTTTCCCGGTCGGGTACCACATGTATTTCAGGCACATCCGCCAGATAATCGGTGTCGACATCGGTAAAATATTTTTTTTCTTTTTCCATCTTTTTTTGGATCGTTTGGGATAGGTCAACGAGTTTTTCCCAATTGGGACCACGTACTGTAAACTCAATTGGAAAACCCCTCTTGGCTGTAAATCCGCGAGTAGAAAGATCCATTAAATACACTTTTAAATCCGTAATTTTATTAAAAGATTCACGGCAGACGGACATCAATTGTTGTTGTGTTAGTTTTCTTTCGTTGGGTTGCTTCAATGTGATGAAAACCATTCCCTGATTGACCTCTCCTCCACCAAAACCACCCACGGCTACGAAATAACGCAAGACTTCAGTCCGTCTTGCAAGAAAGTCCTCGATTTGTTTGGCTTTTTCAGAAGTAAAATCGATAGAAGACCCGACGGGTGTTTTAAAAGAGATCAAGAACATGCTTTGGTCCTGGGGCGGCACAAACTCTTTTCTCAAAAAAACGAAAATCGTCAGGGAGAGGACGAAAACCATCATCGATAAACTGACTACTTTCCATCGGTGATTCAGGCAGATTTTTAAAAAACGATGATAACGAAGGCTCAGAGTCCTAAAGAAAGTATCCGATGCCTTTCCAATGCGGCTGGTTCTGGCACCGGCTTCCACAAATTGGGAACAGCGCATGGGTGTCAGGGTTAATGCTTCCAAAAGAGAGAGCAAAACAGCTACCGACATTGTAACCCCGAATTGGAGAAAAAATTTTCCGATAACCCCCTTCATAAAAGCAACGGGGATAAAAATAGCAACAACCGATAATGTGGCGGCAAGGGCTGCAAAAGTGATCTGTTTGGATCCTCGGATCGCTGCGGTGAATTTATCTTCTCCATTTTCTTGGTGACGAAAAATGTTTTCGAGGACCATGATGGCGTCGTCCACAACGATTCCAATGGCCAAGATTAAACCCAAAAAGGTAAATGTGTTGAGAGTATAGCCTAGAAAGAAAAGGGCAATGAATGTTCCAACGATCGATGTCGGAATGGCCATTAATATATTGATGGTGGAACTCCATGAACCCAAAAAAAGCCAACAAACTACAGAGGTCAAAAGGGCTGCCAAAAAGAGAGTAAATTTGAGTTCGTTGACCGAGTCTTGAATAAATCGGGTGCTGTCAAAATTGACATTTAATTTTAGTCCGTCTGGCAAAAGTTTTTGTAATTCCAAGAGCTTTTGTTTGACACGGGTCGCTACGGCTACGGAATTGGATCCCCGCTGTTTCCGAATCCCTAAGCCAACAGCGGGCTCCCCATTTGTCCTTGAAATGCGGCGCACGTCATTAAGACCCTCCTCAATATGGGCGACCTCTTTTAAGTAAATCGGTTTATAAATCGGGACTCCCCCCCGTTTTGGAATCACAATATTGCCAAATTCTTCCGGGGTTATGGCTTCTCCCATGGCTCGGACATTTAACTCCGTCTTGTCTGTTTCAATTCTGCCGGCAGGGAGTTCGATATGTTCTGTATTGATAGCGTTGATGATATCTTGAACAGTTAACTCATATTCTTCCAGCTTTTTTTGATCGATCCAGACCCTTAAATTAGGTTCGATGAACCCGCCCAGAAAAATATCGCCAACGCCGGCCACTGTCTGAAACTGATCTTTGAGATGATCCCTTGTGTATTGCATCATGAAGGGGAGAGGACGGTTTCCGGAGAGAGAAAGCCACAGGATCGGCTGATCTTCCGGATTGGTTTTGGTAACAATAGGGGGGTCCATCTCTTTGGGAAGATTTTTTACTGCTTGGGTCACTTTGGAATCGATCTCTTGAACAGCCACATCAATATTTTTATCGAGTTCAAATTCAACGCTCACCGTTGCCATTCCCTGTCTGGCGGTTGAGGAGAGATTGCGTATTCCCTGAATACCGGTGACCGCATCTTCGATCACATCCACCACATCGGTCTCCATGACTTCGGGAGCCGCTCCTTCCAGTGTGGTATGAATGGTGACAACGGGAAAATCGACATCGGGCATTTCAGAGACCCCCATTTGGCTAAAACTGATAAATCCAAAAAAAATAAGCCCGATCATCAACATCCAAGCAAAAACGGGGTTGCGTATCGAAATTTCAGAAATATTCATAGCAACGGTTTTCCGGCTTTCGCCTTCAAATTGAGATAATCCATTTTGGTCTGCAACCAAACTCGGTTGTAAGTCCGTCTGACATTTTGTAGACTTCTCAACACTTCCAGTAATTCAAGATTGTTGATTAATCCCAACTGGTAATCTTTTAAGGATACCCGATAATTTTCTTCACCCTTTGTTTCCGCTATTTTAAAGGCTTCACTTTGCTTTTGTCCATGAGTGAAGGCCTCATAGGCTTTTTTGATTTCGAGATTGGCATTGCGTCGTTTTTCATCGAGTTCCAGCTCTGCTTGCTTTAACAAAATTTTGGCCTCCTGAATTTTGGCCCTCGTTTTTCCCCCCTCAAAAATCGAGAAATCGAGTGTAAAGAGGGCGTCCCATTTGATATCCTTTTGAAATCCGACACGATAAGCATAATAATTTGCTTCCGCATTAATGGTGGGAAAAAAAGCCCCCTTTTCGATTTTTAATTTTTGACGCGAACTAAATGCCGCTTCTTTTGCGGCGACAATATCGGGACGGTTTTCGTCGGATTTGAGAACGAAATCTTCTTCTTTAGGCGCAGACGGGATTTCTACGTCATCTAGCAGAGGTGCATTGTAAGGACCGATGAAAAAAGCCAAAACTTCTTTGGCCGCGGCAAGTCCCCCTTCTGTTTCGCTAGCGGCCGCTTCCGCAATCGCTAATTCGGATTCGGTGTTCATTTTTTCTGAGGCCCTGGCTTTGCCAAGGTCCATTCTCGTGATCGACTCTTTGAGGCGTCTTTTTAGTGTTTTTGTAATGGCCTTGGCCAATTCCAAATCTTTTTCCAATTGGATAACGGTGTAAAAAGCATTGGCGACATCGACAAACAATTTTCTTTTGGCATTTTCCCATTCGGCTTTATTTTGTCTTTTTTGAGAATGGACTACGGAAAGGGCATAATATTCGCGTAAACCATTAAATAGGGGCTGTTTGGCGTTCAATTTTGCCGTTGGCGTTGAGAAACGGGTAAGCGTGGTTCCAATTTGTCCGGCGCCGAGTTGTTGTGCAGAGTCATCTTGCAAAAATTCCGTTGCAATAAAATGGACATTGGGAAGGATGGCTGCCAACGCCTGTCCATATTTTGCTTCGGCTGCCCGAATTTGTGATTCTTGGATGGCGACCCTTTCACTCACTTCCAAAGCTTTCTCAAAACAATTTCGTAGAGTAATGGGGGAGGGTGTTTGAGCAAATGTAGAACCCTTCATATTACATGCAACAAGAAACAAAATGATGGCAAAAGTTCTTTTAATCATTAAAGAAATTTCAGACGGACTAAAACCAGACGGACTAACTAGCGGGTTCAGAGAGGTTCGTCAACTAAAGCAGACTCACTAAAGTTAAAAAATTGAATCAAAAATTGAATCAGACGGACTAAAGTTTTGTGTTCCTGTCTATTGAAATAGACGATTTTCGGCACCTGTGTACGAAAAACGGCACCCAAGATTATCCCCACAGAAAATCAGTGGGCGAAAAAGTCGGCACACCGTTTGCATACTCAGCAATCATGATTGGAACGACTTACTCTGCAGGCATTTTTGGTTTTGAGGCCTCTTTGATAAAAGTGGAGGTCGATATTGCCAATGGTCTTCCATCTTGGCAAATGGTGGGGCTGCCGGAAAAGGGGGTGCAAGAATCTAGGGACCGAGTTCATGCCGCTCTTCGCAATAGCGGTATTCATTTAGAAGCACGCAAAACCACCATCAATCTGGCGCCCGCCACACAGAAAAAAAGCGGGACTCAGTATGACTTGCCCATAGCCTTTGCGCTTCTGGCAGCGCATGGTGTGTTGCAAAAACCGTTGACCTCATTTTTGTTTGTCGGGGAGCTCTCGTTAACCGGTGAATTAAAATCCATCCAAGGAACCCTCCTTTTTTCTCTTTTGGCGCGACAGAAAAAAATCGAGGCGTTGATTTGTCCCAAAGCCAATGCGCAAGAAGCGCGTTTGATAAAGGAAGTTGAGGTTATCGGCTGTGTCCATATTGCGGAAGTTTTAGAATTTATTCAGCATCAAAAACGGCCATCGATGGAACCGGTTTTCGAAAAAATAAAAGGGACAGAAGCAGAACGTCTCGATTTGAGTGATGTCAAGGGACAGGTATTTGCCAAAAGGGGTTTGGAGATTGCTGCGGCGGGAGGGCATCATATGATCATGATGGGGCCGCCGGGCTCCGGTAAAACAATGCTTGCCAATCGTTTCCCGATGATTTTGCCCATACTGACCGAAGAACAAATTTTTGAAACAAGCAAAATTTATAGTGCCTTAGGTTTGCTGGATCCCCAGCGTCCGCTGATTGACACGCCGCCTATTCGTTCGCCACACCACTCTATTTCTTATGCCGGATTGATCGGTGGCGGCGATGGCCTGTTGGCGCCCGGAGAAATTACATTGGCGCACAACGGCGTTTTGTTTTTGGATGAGCTGCCCGAATTCCGCCGGGATAGTTTGCAGATGCTCCGGCAACCGCTCGAATCGGGTTTTGTCACGATCACACGCGCCAAAGGGAGGCTCAAACTGCCGGCCCGTTTTCAAATGATTGCGGCGCTGAATCCTTGCAAATGCGGCTATCTCGGACATCCGCATCGTCATTGTGTTTGCGCGCCGGGACATGTTTTTCAATATCGGCGCAAAATTTCTGGCCCTCTTTTGGACCGGATCGATCTTCATGTTGAGGTCACCGTTCCAACAGAAAAGGACATTTTTGATAATATCCCTAATGAAAAATCGATGCAGATTTTGGAGAGAGTTTTGCGGGCGCGGGAATTTCAATATCCGCGTTTCAAAGATTTAAAAATTGTTTGTAACGCGCAGATTCCGGCAAAATGGCTGCGTCATTATTGTCCGATGACCGATGAAGCCGCGCGGTTTTTTCGTAAAACGTTCCCCGCTCTGAAAATCTCCGTCAGGGCCCATGATAAAATTCTAAAAATCGCTCGTACCGTGGCGGATCTTGAAGGAAAAGAGATGATGAGTACACAGCATATTGCGGAAGCCATTCAATATCGTTCCTTGGATCGGGAGGGAGAGTTTTGAAAACTATTTTTGTAAAAACATTTGGGAGAGAATCAAAATGACTTCGAACACAATCAGTCCGACAATAGCCCATTCCAACAGAAGATGCTGTCGGTTGGTGGCAAAATTGGCGAGAACCTCCAGATTGTCTTGGATCATTTTGAGTTTGTAATCAACGGTACGGAAGCGATCGCGTAGTTCGAACATCAATGTTGCTTCTTGGTGGAGATCATCCAGTGTTTTACTCTCCCATGTCTCTTCCGGTTTTTCCAAGAGATAAAGGGTGGCAATCAGGTTTTGCTTAGTCGCCATGGTTTGTCCGATAAACCGACGGATTTTTTTCTCGGGAACCGATAGTTTTTTGGCTTTTCCAAGTTGGGAGGTAATCTCTCCCAATTGGTTTAAAATTTCTTCTACCTTGTTTTCAAAATATTCCAACGCTGTCGATTGAGCCAAAACTAAAGCGATGAGCTTGATTTTTTCGCGGGTCAGTTTATCGACAACGACTTTTTCAAAAAAGACCTCCGTCTTGGTTTTGCGTTCCACCTCCAATAAAAATTCATCGCTGGTAACCGGTTCTGCAGAGCTGGGGAGAAATTCTTTAATCCTTTCGAGGGTCGTTTTTTGAACGGTTTCGTCAACATTGAAAAAAACAACCGAACCAAAATTATAAAAGAGACAATAACCATTTTCAGCCAGTTCATAGACGAGCTGCGTCGGGTTGAATAAATGCGGTTTGAGTTCAAAAATTTTGGCGATTTCTTTTAATTTTAAGGCCTCTGCAAGATGATAGGCATTAAAGGTATAGCTTTGCACCTCCGGACGTGGTTCCAGTCGGATAATTTCCTTTGGAAGAACTGAAATGATGTCCGTCTTGGACTCTTGAATTTGGATAGAGTCCGGCATAGAAAATCCTTTCTAACTCATTGAAAATAAAATATTTATTTGGCATTGATCGCTTAGCTATTATAAGGGTGAAAGAGTTTTTAGGCAACTGATTTAATGGATCCATTTCATCCCTTTGATAATCTGATCACATAACTTTCCAAATGCGACAGTGAAAAGTTCCTCTGGGGCGGAGCAGGAAAACATGACCGATTTATCTCCGATCAACGCCGAAACGCCGCGCGTTTTGATCGTCAATCCATCTTCAAGTGTTTCGGTGCTGTCCATTTTGTCAACCCTTTGTCCTAACCAAACAATCGATTTGTTGGAGGCGGGCATATCGGGCGTCGGCATTGCCGCACCCGATGCAGCTTGGGAGGTTTGCTCCCCCGAGGAAGAGGCTCCGGCGGGAGCCGCTTGTGTTCCGCTCCATCGGCCACCGACGCCCGGAACACTCGGTATATTTTTCATTCCTTTTAATGCCCCTCCCATCCCGCCCATTCCCATCTGCGTCATCTGCGTTGTTTTTGCCGCCATGAAATAAACGGAGGGGGCTTTTTTATCTCCTTGGTTGGGGGTAAAATCGAGTGTTACGAAAGATCCCCCCATTCCCAAATTAATATTATGTTGCCAGCCTTGCGGGTAGGGGATCGCCAGTTTGAAAGCGGGGATGGGGAGCATGCCAAAAGATTCGGCCAGAGAGACCGCACTCAAAAATAAAAAGCCGGTTGCAAATAGATACTTCATTTGCTGAGTTTTTTGTAAATAAGATAGGTGTTGAGAGGGGTGCCATAGCTTTGGGTGTTGCGGAAACCGTGACCAAACGTCAATATATTTCCGGCAACAAAATAATTGTCTTGCATGGCCCCTTTATCCCCTTTGAGAATAATCAGCCCGCCCCCTTCTCCTGTCGACACTTTTCCTTCGATGACATATTTGTAGTTGTCGACAAAATGGTTGATAACAGAACCAGCACAACCCGGCGCATCAAAGGCAATCCGTTCATGTCGGGCCATAAAGTTTTTATAAAAAACAAACGTGTGTCTCTCAGACCATGGATCCTCCAATCTGGGAGTGAGACAATCGGTGGCCCATGTGCCGATGAGACGAGGATCACTATTTTGTTCCACAGAGATGACCGTTTTTTTTGCCTGAGCCAAAGAAAGGGCGGGGATTAAAACAAGAAAGAAAAAAAGGGATTGTTTTTTCATAGTAGACCTATTAAACCACATTTGAAATGGCCTTTCAAGAACCCTTTATCATCTGGATTCAGACCCATTTTCATCCCCAGTTCGATTTGATTTTTAAATTTATAACTTATTTTGGCGGTTTTGAGGGGGTTGTTTTTTTGTGGAGTTGTTTTGTTTGGTGTATCTCTTACTCCTTCGGTTGCCGCCTTATCCTTTTGACCCAATTTGTTCATTATTGGAGCAGTCTTTGGATTAAATCGGTGGTGGCGCTCCCGCGGCCGTATCAAACATTTCCGAATGTGATTGGGATTTTGCACGAAAAAGGTTTCGCCTTTCCTTCGGGCCATGCATTGAATGGGATGCTTTATTGGGGTTATCTGGTTGTTTTTTGCAAAAAACGGTGGGTGACCTTTTTGTCTGTGACGGTCATTCTGTTGATTGGGCTTTCGCGTATTTATTTGGGAGTTCATTATCCTACCGATGTTTTTGGGGGATGGGTATTGGGGGCTTTGGCCCTCTGGTTTTTTTGGAGGTGGCAGGGAAGTTTAGATAGATATTTTATGCGATTTCGATCCGTGGCAATGGTTTTTTGGATTTTTGGGGCGATTCTGTTTTTCACTGTTTTTCTAATCCTTTTTGCTCCGTCTGGTGTCCCTCCAAGTTGGGGATTGGCAACACTTTATCTGACGTTGAGTGTCTGTTTCGGATGGATGGCAAAAAGCCGATGGCTTATGTTTGATGAGGGTGGGCCGTTTCTTTTACGTTTAGTCCGTCTTGTGGTTGGAAATCTTGTTTTAGTGCCGGTTCTTTTGATCTTTGGGCCTAAAGAGACGTGGGTTTTTGCCTTTGCCGGTTTTTGGTTGACGTTTGGGGGGCCATTGTTATTTCAACTGCTGGGATTAACATCTTCAACAAGGGGGAAATCATGAAATCAAATTGGGTTATTTCTGTTGTTGCGGTTTTTGGGGTCTTGTTTGTTTTTGGTTGTAACAGTGGATTCAAGCCGGTGGCGAACGGGGCGGATGGAGGGATGATTTCCGGAACCGTTACGATCGATTCAAAGTTCGCCAAGAAAATCCCACCGCATGGGGTCGTATTCATCATGGCAAAACCTCAAGAGCAGGGTCCGCCGGTGGCGGTCAAGCGGTTACCGATCGGAACATTTCCCCTATCATTTGAGCTAATGAAGGCCGATGTCATGATGTCCGATGTTCCGTTTCAAGGCGAATTTTTTGTTGTGGTTCGAATTGATCAAGACGGACTGGCTGGACCGGCCCAAAAAGGGGATTTAGAAGGGAAAACGAAAAAACCGATTCCGGTCGGCCATCCCCCTGTTTCGATTAAGGTTGATAAAATTTATTGATTCAGGACATCGACCTTTGCGGCAAAGATAAAATCGGTTTCAGTAAGGCCATCAATTTTGTGGGTCCAGATCGTTATTTTAACTTTTCCCCATGCGAGGTAAAGATCGGGATGATGGCCTACTTGTTCCGCTAACTCACCGACACGATTGGTAAAGCCTAAGGCTTCGCGAAAGTTTTTGAATTTGAACTCTTTTTCCAGATGATGCTCTCGGACGACATTCCAATCATTACCCAATTCTTTCTGAAGCTTTTGCAATTTTTCCCCCTTCAGGGAAGGAATACCCCCTTTGCAAGGGAGACATTCTTTTTGGGAGAGGCTGCTCATATTCGGTTCATACTTTCGGCCGATTGCGATTGTCAAGGCAATCAAAAATTCCCCATCAATATCACTCCATCGGTGGTATGTGTCCTTCACAACAGGAGCATATGGTAGCTGCTACCATATGCTCTTCTAAAGGAAAGTCTGGACTTTTGCCAAAAACCGTTGCAATCAACCGCACATGTCGGAATCTGCGGTTCCGTTAAAGGAACAGCTCAAAAATAAAATCCTTGTTTTGGACGGGGCGATGGGGACCGCCATTCAGGGGTGCCATTTGACCCCCAAAGATTTCGGCGGGGAGAATCTGGAAGGATGTAACGAGCACCTCATTTTAACACGCCCCGATGTCATTCAAGAAATTCACGAAAGCTATCTTGAAGCCGGTTGTGATATCGTTGAGACGAACACATTTGGGGCCACCCCTTTGGTTTTGGAGGAGTATGGATTGGGGGCCAAGGCTTATGAGATCAATGTGGCGGCGGCGCAGTTGGCACGCAAAGCCTGTGAGAAATATGCAACCGTCGACAGGCCCCGTTTTGTTGCCGGTTCCATCGGACCCACCACAAAAGCAATTTCGGTTACAGGCGGCGTCACTTTTGAAGAACTGATCCAAAATTTTTACGAACAGGCCCGCGGCTTGTATGACGGCGGCGTCGATTATTTTCTGATCGAAACATGCCAGGACACCCGCAACATCAAGGCGGCCCTTTTGGGAATCGACAAACTTTTTGAGGAAAAGTCAGTCCGTCTTGCCGATCGGATCCCTATCGCCATTTCCGGCACTATCGAACCGATGGGGACGATGCTCGCCGGCCAGCCGGTCGAAGCCCTCCTCACCTCTCTTCTCCACCGCGACCTCCTTTATATCGGCCTCAACTGTGCCACCGGCCCGGAGTTCATGACCGACCACATCCGCTCATTGGCCAGACTTTCTCCCTTTCCGGTGGCCTGTGTTCCCAACGCCGGCCTTCCCGATGAAGAGGGGCGCTATCTTGAAACACCACAAATGATAGGACAGGTGGTTGAGCGATTTTTACAAAACGGTTGGATCAATCTGCTCGGCGGTTGTTGCGGCACAACGCCGGAACACATTCGTCTCTTAAGCGAACTCGCCGCCCGCTACAAACCGCGCATCCTCTCAAGAGAGAAACGTGCCGTCTTGTCGGGCATCGACTATTTGGAAATCACCGAAGAGATGCGCCCCGTGATCGTCGGCGAAAGAACCAATGTTATCGGCAGCAAAAAATTCAAAGAGCTTATTTGTGAAAATCGTTTTGATGAAGCCTCCGAAATCGCACGGGCTCAGGTAAAAAAAGGTGCCCAAATTATGGATGTCTGCCTTGCCAATCCGGATCGCAACGAGCTCGAAGACATGGAATGTTTCCTCAACAAAGTCATTCACAAAATCAAAGTGCCGCTCATGATCGATTCGACCGACGCCCAAGTGATTGAAAAAGCGCTGGCCTATTGTCAGGGAAAGGCGATTATCAACTCGGTTAATCTTGAGGATGGAGAAGAGCGTTTTGAAAAAGTGGTTCCTCTCGCCAAAAAATTCGGCGCGGCGCTTGTGGTCGGCTGCATTGATGACGATCCGAAACAGGGGATGGCGGTGACTCGCCAACGCAAGCTGCAAGTGGCAGAGCGCTCTCACGAACTCCTCGTGAAAAAATATGGCATTCCTGAAGAAGACATTTATTGGGATGCCCTTGTCTTTCCGTGCGCCACCGGTGATGCGCAATACGTCGGATCTGCGGTCGAAACGATCGAGGGGATTCGTCTCATTAAACAAAAATACCCGCGGACCAAAACGGTGTTGGGTGTCTCTAATGTCAGTTTCGGTTTGCCGTCAACAGGCCGCGAAGTTTTAAATTCTATTTTTTTGCATCACTGTGTCGAGGCGGGACTCGACTTGGCCATCGTCAATTCCGAAAAACTGGAACGTTTCTCGAGCATTCCTCCCGAAGAGGTCCAACTCGCCGACGATCTTTTGTGGAACCGCGGCGCCGATCCGGTTGCCGCGTTTGCGGCCCATTTTCGCGGACAAAAATCGCGGCAGGTTGTCGATAAATCGAAAATACCGCTCGAAGAGAGACTGGCCAGCTATATTATTGAAGGTTCCAAAGATGGGCTGTACGACGATCTCCAAGAAGCGCTTAAAAAACAGACACCGCTTGAAATCATTAATGGGCCGTTGATGAAAGGGATGGACGAGGTCGGCCGCCTTTTCAATGACAAACAGCTTATCGTCGCCGAAGTGCTGCAATCGGCCGAGTCGATGAAGGCCGCGGTCGGTTTTTTGGAACCCTTCATGGAGAAAAATGATTCAGCCTCTCGCGGAAAGGTGTTGCTCGCAACGGTGAAAGGGGATGTCCACGACATCGGCAAAAATCTGGTCGATATTATTTTATCGAACAACGGTTTTGAAGTGATCAATTTAGGGATCAAAATTCCTCCGGAGCAGTTGATCGCAGCCATTAAGGAACACCACCCCGATATCGTCGGCCTTTCCGGACTCCTTGTGAAATCGGCACAGCAGATGGTTGTGACGGCAGAAGATTTTTCAAAGGCGAAAACAACGCCGCCGATGCTTTGCGGCGGCGCGGCCCTTTCTTCCAACTTTGTCGATAAAAAAATCGCGGTGGCCTACGACGGTACCGTAATTTATGCCGCCGATGCGATGAGCGGTTTGAGTCTCGCCAAGACGATTGTCGACGGTGAAAAATTCGCCGAATTCAAAAAGTGTCTGGATACAAGGCGCCTCCAAGCGGGGGGTGATGTAAAAATTGTAGAGAAAAAATTAGAGGCGCCGGATGCCGCATCAGAAGCTAAACGGGCACCCCACATTGAAATTGTTCAAAATCCTCCCCCACCCTCCGACTGGGAGAGGCACATCTTAAAAAACACACCCATCGAGCAGGTTTGGCAATATGTCAATCCGCTGATGCTCTACGGGCGGCACTTAGGTGTCAAGGGAGATGTCATTCGCAAGTGGCAAAGCGGTCAAAAAATCGATTCCAAATCGGAAGAAATTTTTGAGGCGGTCTCTCAAGTTAAAAAGAGATACAAAACAAACCTGAAACCGAAAGCCGTCTATCAATTTTTTCGAGTTGTAAGCGAGGGGAATTTATTGACCGTATATGGTTCGACAGGCTCACCATGTTCGGACAATCCAAATTCCGCTCACCCTGAGCTTGTCGAAGGGTTGCAGTGTGTCTTCACCTTCCCCCGCAAAAGTCTCTGCCTCTCTGATTTTGTGAATCCAACCGGCGCCGCGCCCGACAACATCGCCATGTTTTGCACAACGGTGGGGGAGGGGATTCGTGACGTTGCAGACGAACTAAAAAAGAAGGGCCATTATCTCGAATCGATTGTGTTGCAGGTTTTGGCGTTGGAATCGGCTGAGGCCTACGCCGAATGGCTCCATGCGCAGATTCGCAAAATATGGGGTTTCCCCGACTCGCCGGAGATGACGATGATGGAACGGTTTCAGGCAAAATATCGGGGAAAGCGGTATTCGTTTGGTTATCCCGCCTGTCCCAATCTCGAAGATCAAAAACGGCTGTTTCAAATCCTCAAACCGGAAGAGATCGGGATTGAGTTGACTGAAGGTTTTATGATGGACCCGGAGGCCTCGGTCTCGGCCATCGTCTTCCATCATCCGCAGGCGATTTATTTTAGCGTGGGTGAATGACCGTCCCGATCTTCTTCTGTCAGCGTCAATTCGGCCTTGAGACCTCTGAGCGCGCTTTGGGAAAATGCGAGCTCCATCCCGCCCATTTCAGCGATGCGAAAACAAAAGTGGAGACCGACTCCGGCCTTTTCCGAGGCGCTTTTGTGCGTATTCAATGAGGCGAGAACTGTCGGGGGGAGTCCCGGCCCGTCGTCTTCCACGGAGAGGATTGTTTTGTCCTTCCGCCGCTGAACCCGAAGGAGGCCCTTTGTTTGCGGCGGGGTGTGTTGGCTGATGTTGCGGACAAGATTGTCAAGCAGTTGATAGAAGAGTTTCGGATCGACCCCCAAAGAAACTTTTGGACCTTGTTCTATCTCCAGCGAGAGAGATCTGCCGAATATTTTTTCCCAGTTCCTTTGGTTTGTCTCCAGCCACTGACCGATGTCAAAAGGGACGGCGCTATACATGGCCATTTTTCTGTCGTCACCAACTTGCAAAATAGCATTGATGATGTCTGACATCTTGTGAATCTCCTCAAGAGAACTTTTAAGGATGCGTCGGTATTCTTTTTCTTCTCCCGTTTCTTTTACCAAAACCGTCTCCGCCTCTCCCTGCAGGATGGTCAGCGGTGTCCGCAATTCGTGCGCCACGTAGCGGCTCATTTTTTTGAGATGGGCTACGGCCGTCTGCGTTTTTACAAGCAGCAGGTTGATTCCCTGTGTGATCTCGAAAAGGTATTCCCCCTGACCGGTCCCTTCCAGAAGTTGCCATGTCTCGATATGGCGGGGGTCCATCTTTTTTAGATGGTTTGCAATAGCCTGCACCGGCTTTAGTAATTTTACCGCTAATGCCCGGGATAACAGCAGTGAAAAGGCGATCAGAAGCAAAATCAGGATGAGGCTTTCCGACCAAAACGTTTTAAGGAGTCCGGCATAGTGGGGCAGCGGGATAGCGATCTGCAAAAAAAGCGGTTTTTTCTTTTTTCCGAAATAAGGGATGATCAAGCTTTCATATTGGTGGTGTTCTCCGAGTAGTGTCGTGAATTCGGCTTTCTCTTTCTTTTCAATTTGCGGCGGGAGCCGGTCATAATCGAAACCGACGGTGGTAAAAATCAGTTTTCCGTTCTGGTCAAAAATGCGGATGATTTTGTCGACCCGTTCCATCTGCAGCGTGTCTTCGATAAAATCGTTAAATTGGTCGAAATCATTTAGTTCGGAAAAATTGGAAATTTCCAAGCTCATCAGACTAGTGGCAGTGGCTTGCAACTGCTGGCGGATCGATTCGCGGTGGATGCGGACCATCAGGGTTCCGCTCAGTGTGGCCGCCGCTAAGATACTCGCGGCCGCTAAAATCCACATTGCAATGGCGATTTTCGACTGGAGTGATGATTTCATGACTCGCCCAGCCAATAGCCGATACCGCGCCGGCTCTGAATCAGCAGTTTATGGCCTTTGTCCACTTTGGCACGGAGATTCGCAATGGTGACCTCGATGATGTTGCTCTCCGGATAGTGATTGAGATCCCAAACCTGATCTAAAATAGCCGTCTTCGAAAAAATCTGACCGGGGTGGCGGGCCAGAAGACACAAGACACGAAATTCCTTGTTGGTCAGGATAATTTTATTGTTGCCCCGCCAGACCTTCTGAGTCCCCAAATCGATGGAGAGGTCGTCGAAGCGAAGGTGCGTATCTTTTCCGGTCCCTTTTTCAATGGTGCGCCTTGTGATGGCCCTGAGTCTTGCAAGCAGCTCGGACACGTGAAACGGTTTTCCGAGATAATCATCGGCCCCTTCGCTTAAACCTTTGACTTTTTCATCGACGTCGGAGAGGGCACTTAAAATCAGCAGCTTGGCATTTTTTGCATACGCACGGATTTCACCGAGCGAATCGACCATGTCGCGGCCATGCAGCAACCGGTCGAGAACGAGGGCGTCATAGGAGGTTGATTGCAAAAGGGCTAAGAGCTCCGAATAAGTTTTGACGGAATCGACCGTCATGCCCGCCTGTTCCAAGGCTTGCCGGATGAATATCTGGACCTTTTTCTCATCTTCCGCCACCAGAATTCTCATAAGGCCTCTCTATACTCTAAATAGGCCGTATGAAAATTAAAAAAAAATAATTTTCGACTCATGATGAGTTCATCTTCCATGGATAGAAGGCCAGTTAAAAGGAGGTGAACTTATGAAACGTTCACTCACAATGTTGGTCGTAGCCGCTTTCGCCTTGGCAAGCGTTGGGGCCTTAGCGGATTCCAAAAAGGCGACATCGCCTGCCCAGCCGGCCACCGCTGTTACCGCTCCGAGTGGTAATACGGATACGGCTGCAAAACAAGACACACAGCAGGCCGCTACTCAAAAAGTGGCCAAGTCTGGCGGCAAGAAAAAGAAAAAGAAATAATTATCTCCCTGTTGTCTTGGCAAAGCCTGTGGTCTTAAACACCACAGGCTTTGTTATTTATAAACCAACTGTAATTTCAGACACTGCAATTGTTTCTGAGGATCGATCTCCTTGAAACAGTCGCGGCTGGCGTTGAGCGTCGCTTGGGTCTCTTGCAGTTGTGCCGCTGTTTGATTCAGCTCCGCCTGTTTTGCATTGAGTGCAGATTGTAAAGTACGAGTCTGCCCTAGTGCTACGTGCCACTCGTTTTCATATGTACGAGGGCAGGTGGGGCAGGGCTGACAATACGGCCGAACCGGCTCTCTTGCATGTTTTCTACTCATAACATTTTTTCCTTTCTATCTTACTTATCGGCAGGCCTCCAAAAAAGTTGCTTGGTATTTCACAAGAAGCCGTCTGCCCGCCTCGGTCATCGAAATTTTTGATGGCCCCGCAAGAAAGACACACTCCCGTCCCTTTTTCCTTATGATAAAAACAAGATCTATTTTGTATTTTCAGAGGAGTGAAATAATTTGTTCACGTGAAACTTTAAATAATCCCAAAGGGCAACCTCTTTTTGGCTCCCATCGGCGAAGTCGGCACGATAATAGTGATCACACTTTTTTCGCACATCGTCCACCAAAATGCCAAACTCATCATGAGTTTTGTACCATTCATAACGGCAGTTTTCTGTCACGCTGGTTACATCGGTGATGCGGTTTCCCATATTGCCTCCTTGTTTTTTTCTTTCTCAATGTTGCAAAAAGAAGGCCAAGGATTGACAAGAGCAATGCTTTGAATTTATTTAGTTTTTATTATTACGACTCTTTGATTTCGTAGCGCCGCAACACAACATGTTGCATTCTTGAGACAAAGCAACTTTTTTGGAGGGGGGACGATAACGGTATATGGCTAATGCAAAAATAGAAATTGTAAAGGCCGAGACAATTCTTAAAGCCTATGCGGAAGATCCGAAGGGACTCACCTCCGAAGAATGCCGAGATGCAGGATTTAACAAGACGGCATGTAAAACGCTGACCCAAGTATTGCAACCGGGCAAGGCCGGTGTCATTACACCGGAAGAACGTGATCTTATGGATAGAGCCCGATTTTCAAAAGATTTTATCAATGTCATTGCCGGTAGCGATGGCAAAACAGCTCTACGCCGCCGCGCAGAATGGCTGGCAGGCCAAATCAACCTGCGCTGGCTGCGTCATAATTATTCGTGGAAGGAAAGAGAAAAAATGGTTGAGGAATTGGGAGAGATAGGGATTGCCACGCCCCAAATTCTTTCTGCATTGTTTGAGTTGTTAAAAGATCAGACCGATGCATCGGTTTATGGTGATTCTATCATGCGAGGTGTTCCTTCCGACGCTTTGGGAAAGATGGGTAAACCGGCGATCCCGGGACTTGTCGCATTACTCGATGATGAAAGGCCGGGTGTTGCCGAATTTTCCGTTTATGCCTTGGGAGGTATTGGGCGCGATGCACCTGAGGAGGTCATCCCAGTATTGATAAACGGACTGGCACATAAAAATCCGCGTGTACGTGTCGCAGCAGGTCATGTCATTTGGAGAAACAACCTTCCGGCCAAAACGGCCCTGCCGGCATTAATCAGGGCTGCTTCAGATAAAGATCCCGACGTTCGTTATCAAGCCATTTCTGCTTTGTCGAATAAGGATTTTCAAACCGGTGACGTGCTTCCTCTCTTCATCAAAGCTCTGCAAGAGGGAGACGAAAACCTGAAACAACAAGCAGCCGTTATTTTGCGCACCAGAGGCGCAGAAGCGGCTGTTAGAGAAAAAGCCAAGCCTGCTTTGATCCATGAACTGGGGCAATGTCCTTCCGATCATTCATGCTTAGACTGCGTTCCTGTGAATGTCTGCGAAGATTTTTTAAAAGCTTTGAGGAGTATGGTTCCTGAAGATGAAATGATCGAGACCTTTCTTGCACTGCTGCCGGGATTTCGTGACAGAGCGACTTTGCATTATGCATGGGAGGATGTCGTTTCAAAAATGGGACCTTCGGTGGTTTCCGCATTGGTTGGGGCTCTTGCAGACCAAAACCCCAGAGTGCGGCGAATCCTTGTCAGGACTTTGCGAAAAATGGGTCGCGATGCGGAACCGGCCATTCCGATTCTTTACGCAATGTCGGAAACGGATCCTGATCCCGTCGTGCGAGCAGAAATCGTCAACACATTGGAAAAATTAAAAGAAGAGATACGATAATTCACGAGGAACCGGATACTTCGTGGAGCAATAAAAGTGTTCGGGGGCGTGGATTCGAACCACGACGAGCAGAGTCAGAGTCTGCAATCCTACCGTTAGATGACCCCCGAAAATGTCAGTCCATTTCATAAAAATTCAAACCAAAATTATTTTTCCTTTTTTGGCCGATTGTTCGGCGCCGGCACCTAAAACGACGGCATCATAGGCCGTTTGCACGCTCTTCAACGACTTTTTTCCTTTGCGGATCGCATGCAAGAATGCCTCATGCTCTTCCACCATGCCGCTGTGCCATTTTCCTTCGTGAGGGTTTTTGATTTTCATTTGTTCTTCTTTTTTTGAGCCGCCGTAAAGGGTCATCACACCAAAATCGACATTGCCGATCAATATTTTACCATTGCTGCCGATAATGCCCAACTCTAAGCCGCGCCATATTTCTCTGGGAGGCCGCACAAACATGCAGAGCCCAAGGTTTGCTTTTGCGCCGTGCCGGTATTCCACCATCGCCCAGCCGTTATCAATCGTGTTGTTTTTCTTCAAAACCTTAGGCCCGTCGGGGCAGTAAGAGCAAGAAATCTTTGTTCCCGATTTCAACACTCTTAAATCAGCAAAGGCGCAAACCTGTTTTGGGCGATCATTAGCAAACCAATTGAAAAGATCAAAATGATGGCAATTTTTTTCGATAAATGTCCCGCCGCTTTTTTTACGGTCATAAAACCAATCGCGCTGCGGAAAAGGCTGGCGAAATTCATGGCACCAAATCAAAACCGGTTTGCCAATGGCATCGGCCGCTACCCGATTGGCCATCGTTTGAAAAAATGGGGAGTGACGATAAACGTGCCCCACCTGAAAAATGAGATCCGATTTTTTTGCCGTGGCTAACAGTTTTTTGGCATCGGCAACCGTATGGGCTAAAGGTTTTTCCAAAAAGAGATGCTTGCCCGATTTTAAAACTGCCAAACCGACCGGTGCATGCAAAAAATTGGGGAGCGATACAAAAACAGCCTCCAGATCCTTTTCGGCCAACAGTTTTTGATAGGAGGAAAACAATTTTGCCGGTTTTTTCAGGCGCCCCGAGGCCGTTTTTAACCTTTTTTTGTCGCTATCGCAGAGGGCTACCACCGCCACATGGGGAAAAAGTTTGAGGCACTCCATGTGCCCCAAACCCATGTCGCCTAAGCCGATCAGCCCGATTTGGATCTTTTTTGAGACCATTTATTAAATAATATCAGCTAGTTAGATTGGTATCCGCTCGCGCAAAAAAAAGCAAGCAACAAAATCATTCAAATTGACGATAACTATAATAGGTAGGAGACTGCAAGCCTATGGTCGAAGAATCTAAAAAGTTAACCACCCAAATCCCGCCGCTGGATGAAGAGCGCTATTATAACTACGAAGATAATGTTTGCGAAGAGCCGGAATCACTTACCTCGGAGCCCCCACAGGAAGCACCACCCGAATCCCAGTTAACAGAAGAAGAAATTCAAACCTCTCACTACGATTTTGAAAACAACATCTGTACCGCCGAGCCGTTGAATCATTCCACTCAGCCCGATGAAGACGACAAATTTATTTTCAAAAAAGAAGAGCCAAAAATTGTTGTCCGAGAAGAGGACAAAAGAAAAAGTGTCGAAAATGCGGCAACACGCTTTAGCCCTGATGCAGAAACCATAACCGCTGCTATCAATGGAAGAGCCATGTCGCTACACCCTGCCGCGAATATTTTGTCACAACCCGTTATGACGGGTGCGGTGGTCTATTCAGCGCCGAGCTTTCCTATTTTTTCTGTAGTTCCCATTCTGATTCTTTCAGCGATCGATTTTGCCAATGCAGATTCTGGTTTGCGGTCGGAAATGCCAAGAAAATATTCAAATAGCGATCCTTCGGAAAAAGTGGTTGAGCCGATTTCCCTTTCTTCTTCTCCATTCCCCGCGGAATGGGTCGTTGCCGAAGCTATCTCACCACAGCCCCTTGAAAATTCAGATCGGATTCCTTTGGCCATCCGGCAATTTCCCGAAAATTTTTCTTCACCGGTGAAAAACAATGCGACACTTTCCAATTCCTTGCCGGCGAGTTCGCTTTATTCCTCTTTGTCTTTCGCCCAATCACGCCAAGAGCGTTTGGAGAGGGGATTTGAAGATCTCCCTTCTTATTCTTCTAGAATAGCGGCGCCGGTTTTTGCCGTCGGTTTGCTGGAAGGGGTTGCAGAACATCCAACCCCCCGAACGGTTTCCCCGTTTTCAAACAATGCGGCAAGTCCGGGTCCATTTTTGATGTCCGAGCGTCTGGAATATGGCGATTTGGGACAACCCCTCACATCCGTTTTGCACCCGGCCTTTCTGCCGCCGGAAACAACCCGCATGCCGATTGTTCCTTTGGCGCGTAGCACTATTTCCTCTGAGACAGAAAAGGTCCTCGCCAGCGCCGAGCCCCAAAGCTCTCAAGACAACCGGGACCATCATTCCGGCGAACAGGGAAATCGGGAAAGAGATGAATCCTATTCTGAAGAGCTAGCAAAAATCCAAGAGATTGGATAATTCCTTTTCCAAATTTTTCGCCATTTCCGAATCCGATGTGAAAAGTCCCAACGTTTGAAAGGCCTGAATCGCATTTTCAAATGTGGCCTGCGAAACCGCCTCCGGATACAGAATTTCTCCCAGCATCAGCTGGTGTTTGCCGTGTGTCAGCATCGCCTTGGTGAGCCCTTTGGTATCGTCGGGATAGATCGGCCGCAAAAGATAAGTTTTCCAAGCTACAAAATAGGCCTCGATATAATTTTGAATCAACGCCGCAAAATCGCGCAATAACGGCCGCCCCTCCTTTAGCAGATGCATTTCCCCGGCATGATATTCGACTGCCTTTCTCTCCTGCAGATAGCAGCAGAGCTTGTCCAAATGTTCCTCCAGAGCGCGGCGGGTGCTAAAACGAAATTCATAGTGGAAAATTTTTTGAAAAAAGGAAAATGCCTCGACCAGATTTTTCACAAAAAAAGTTTCCGATTTTCCGGAAAGCAAAAGATGACACCAAAGAGAGAGCGAGACAAAATAATGAATGGAACTGTTTTTAAAAAAATCGAGTTCGAGTCTTTTGTCGATGGGGATTTCATAAAAAGTTTCTTCCAAACCCAAATGTTTTTTGATGAGCCCCGATGTTTCAAACTGGTGGACGGCTTCAAAATAAGCCCCTTCGGGGTTTTTGTGGAGCGTGTCGGAAAGTTTTACCTGTTTCCATTGAAGATAGTGGAGCAGTTCTTTAAAAAAAACTTCTGCTGTATCCAGCGATACCCCTCGTTTGGGGCTTCTCAGCAGGGCAGAGGCCGCCAATGCTTGCGGGATAACGACCACTTGTTTGTTGATGGAATGGCAAATCCGGCTGGCGAGCGTCTCCACAATTTTCGGTTTCTTTTTTTCCCAATTTTCTTCTTCAATTTCTCCCGAAATTTCCTGCCAAGAGATGGGGTCGTCAAAATGGACATAGATTTTTCCATAGCGACCCTTCAGATATTTTGTCAGTTTCAAAAGGTCTCTCGTTTTTTCTTTCGGCTTTGGCTTTCCCTCCACCTCTTCCAGATACGATTTTTGCTCCAAGACGCGGTCGTAGGTAATGCTCACCGGCACAAACCGAATATCTTTGGTGGTTCCCTCGTGCATGGCTTGTGAATACATGGCTAACATTCCCAATTTGGGGCTTTTCAATTTTCCGGTGCGGGAGCGTCCCCCTTCAATGAAAAATTCCTGCAGATAGCCCTCTTCAAGCAACACCTTCAGATAAGTTTGAAAAACTATTTTGTACAAAAGATTGCCGGCAAAAGTTCGTCGCATGAAAAAGGCGCCGCAATGCCTGAAATAAAATCCGAGAGGAAAGAAGGAGAGATTGATGCCGGCCGCCACATAAGGAATAACAATATCGTTGGTGTAACATAGGTGCGCCATTAAAAGATAATCGATGTGCGAGCGATGGTTGGGGACCAAAACCGTGGGGCCAAGACTCAACGTTTTTTTTAGTTTTTTCAAACCCTCCGGATCGATCAAAACCCCTTCGTAAAAAGTTTTGAAAATCCAGTGGATGATTTTAGCGCCAAACTCGATGTAAGAATAACGGACATCGGCCGCTATCTCTTTTCCATAGCGCCGTGCCAATCTTTTAACGGAGGGAAGCGGTTTGTTTTTTTCTTTGGCCACTTCGTAGAGTGTGCGGGAGAGTGCCTCGTCTTCAAACATTCTGTCCAAAAACCAGCCCCGCGGTCTGATAAATGGCCCTGTCAGCGTTCGCTTTTCTATCTCCAAAGAGCTGATGATTTTCTGGTACAAATCGAAAGCCGAAAAATCATCCAAAGGGATCGGCGCCCCAAAACGAACAAGAGATCTTTTTCGGAAATGTTTAAAAAATAAAATCAGTTTGCGCCACTTGCCCGGATATTCTGTTTCACCCGAGAGCACTTTAAAAAGAGAAGGCTGCTCCCGTTTGGGGCGTTTGTCCCAAACCAGCTGGATGGGGATTACAAAAATCGGTTTTGGCGATTCTTTTTGGCTTTGAAGGAGTAGTGCTTCCAAAAAATTACGGCTGGGTGTTGAAAGGGTATCGACATCCCCCGTGTCAAAAGAGAAGAGGAGACTTTTTTGTTCTAAAAGGAGATTCCTCACGTAACCGGAAAGAAGGGGATGAGGCAGATCGCCAAATTGCATTAAAAAACGGATTCTTTTGGCATAACTTCGGCGAATTTCGTTGAAGGGGAGCCAACGACGAATGTTAATCAAATTGTTGAAGTGCGCCTTGGGTAACCCTTGTTTTGCAACGATTGCATTGAATACATCATAATCGAGCTGTCCCAAATTGACCGTTACATAAACAAAAGGGCCCAATGTCATTTTGGCTTTGACCGCCTCGAGGTTGCTCTCATCCAGACGGACATAAGGAACCACCCGCTTTAAAACATGACGATACAAAAAATTCCCTTTATCAAACATATGGCTTTCATAAAGGTCTGTCAGGATTTCGGTGTCGGGGAGAGGCAACTTTTCTTCAAGGGAATGCATCCCAAAAAGCCTGCCCAACATGCTTAAGAACCATTCGAGACGGGTTGGATTGGTGACTTGCATCCTTTGGTTATGCAATTTTTTCCTTTCAACATCAAATGGTTTTCTTGTATGCCATCCCTTATGCCTCCAATCAAAATTTTGCCGCAACAACTGGCAGATAAAATTGCGGCCGGTGAGGTGGTCGAGCGCCCGGCCTCGGTTGTCAAAGAGCTGATGGAAAATGCCATCGATGCCGGTGCGACACATATTCAAGCGGCCGTTTCCAAGAGGCCAAGCGACCAGATTGAAATTTCCGACAACGGCTGTGGCATGAGTTTGGAAGAGGCTCAGTTGGCCATTCAACGCCACGCCACCAGCAAACTTGCCGGTGAGGGGGATCTTTTCAATATTCGGACACTCGGGTTTCGCGGCGAAGCGCTCCCCTCCATTGCGGCCGTTTCCAAAATGAAGATTTGGACAAAGGCCCAAGAGGCCACTCTGGAAGGGGCCGCTGTTCAGGTGCATGGAGGAAAGGTTGTTGAGGCGAGTCCGGCCGCCTCTCCCAAAGGGACACGTGTTTTGGTGCAGGAACTTTTTTACAACACGCCGGCCCGTCTTAAATTTTTGAAATCAGACGGAGTGGAGCTGGGCCACATTGAAGACATTTTTATCCGTTTGGCTTTATCCAACTTTGATTGTGCGTTTGATTATTCTGTTGATGGTGTTTCGAAAATTTCATCTCCTGTGGGGAAAGATCCTTTGCAGCGACTGCAATCTTGTTTAGGCGATGATTTTGTTGCCAATGGGATTGCGGTCGAAGAGAGGCATCCGGAGTTGACACTAAAAGGATGGCTTGTCTCTCCCAACCAGACGGCATCGACGGCCAACGATATCCACTTTTATCTCAATGGTCGTTTTTTGCGCGACCGGATGTTGCAACATGCCTTAATTGCCGGCTTCGGCGATTTTTTGATGAAGGGGCGCTACCCCAAAGCCGTTTTGTATCTGGAGATCGATCCCAAAGAGGTCGATGTGAATGTCCATCCGGCCAAGCGCGAAGTCCGTTTTGTCAAACCGCAGGGCATTCATGAGTTTGTTTCCAAGGCGATAAAAAAAGCGTTGCAGAAAAAAACTGAAAATTTTCCGGATCGCGCAAGCGAGCCGGTTTCGAAAAGACACCCCTCAATTTGGGGATTTCACCCCCAAATTGGGGGTTCGACCCTCGCCCCGCCAGTTTTCGTAGCCCCCACAATGTATGGCGTGGCTCCGGGACGCTTTTCTCAACCGGCTCGCTTGCGCGATCCGGAAAATTTTCCAGTGTTTTTTTTCAAAGAGCTCAAAGTCATCGGCTCTTTTAATGATACCTATATTTTGTGCGAGGCGTCTGGTGGCAAACTGATCCTGATCGATCAACATGCGGCGCACGAAAGAATTGGCTTTGAGAAATTGAAGAAAAATTTGGGAAATAAAAATGTGGCACAGAGACTTTTGGTTCCGATCACATGGGAGGCCACAACCAAACAGACCGCCCTCATGAATAGTCATCTGGAAGATTTACAAAAAACGGGAATCGAAATCGAACCATTTGGTCAAAACACTTTTGTCATCAAAGCGGTGCCGGCCTTGATTCGCGAAGCCAAAACCAAGGAACTGCTGGAAAAAATAGCCGAGGAATTAGAGGAGATAGGGACGGCACAAACGGTCGGCAATGCGATCGATCACGTTTTGAAAACGATCTCTTGTCATACGATGGTGCGGGCTCAGGATAAATTGTCCTTCGAAGAAATGCGCCATCTGTTGATCGAGATGGATGAATACCACGCCACCCATTGCCCTCATGGCCGCCCAACAAGCGTTGAACTCTCGCTGAGCGAAATCGAAAAATGGTTTAAGCGAACTTGACAGACCCTCCTGCCTGTATTACTCCCGGAAAATATGTCTAAACCATCAGTCAATCCTTACTTTGCCGGCTATCAATGTCTTGACCTCACCAACAAACCGTGGGCCCGCGGTTATGATATTGAAGGGGATGGAGCGATCGGTGTTGAGGATATGAAGGCCATTTTGTATCGGCCTGAAGACTTCCCCCCAATTGATCAAAATGAAAGAAGTCTCGAACGAGCCTGCCGACAAGTGAAAATGGGATTTTGGGTACTTGAAGCGCGTTGGTTGTTTCGGGCGATCATTGCGCAACAGAGACCCGGAGATGAGCAAAAAAAGATTTCTCTTTTGGACGAGGCTAAAAAAGTTGAAACGGAACTATTAGACAGACTCCATTTTTTTTCTCCATGGACAGGGGATTCCGACATTTTTAAGACAACCAAAGCCTCCATTATTGAAATGGGTTTGAGGGCCGTTGGCATCTTAAATGGAACATTGGAAGAACCGTTTGTTACCGGAATTAATTTGGCTCCTTTCCCTTCTCTCGATCCATGGTGGCCGCATCTTCAAGTCACTGGCGTGCATCCTTATGGGGGCGCCGCCGCAGTGGGCATTGTTCCGGGAGACAGGATTGTCAGAATCGGAGACTATTTTATTTCTGATTGGAGTTTTAATGAAACCGTTGACGGATTGATCGACAAAGAGACACAGTCGGTGAGAGGGTTGGGGGGTTATCAAGGGACCCGTGTCCTTTTGGGCGTGGATAGAGAAGGGGATTATTTTGAAGTTTTGGTAGAGCGCAACATCTGGTCTGGCCGCGTTTTAGGCAATGAGAATCTACCCCCCGCATGGGATGGCCAAGTCGCTAACATGCCAGCCTTGACCAACACACACCAATAATTTTTTTATTCTTCCAGCGCTTTTAACGATTCCACTACCGTAGGATTTTCGGAGGGGAGACAGCGGACTCGTTCGCCGAACTCTTCTTTTAACCCATCCAATACTTCTCCCAACCAAGAAGGGGTCATGACTTTTACTCCCGTGAAATCGAGTTCGATGTTCTCCGAAGGAGAAGAGGGTTTGAAATAGGATTTTATAGTCAAAAAGGCCTCCCTGCCTGCGGGCCTTGATACCAAGAGGTCTCCAAATTTTTTAAGTTCTATTTTCATTTCTAATATCGGAATAATGGGAGTGTTGAAAAATGGTTTTTTTGTCATCCCCGCGAAAGCGGGGATCCAGTAATTTCAATGACTTCTGGACTCCTGCTTTCGCAGGAGTGACATTTTTCAACGCTCCCATAATACAAAAGCAAAAGTCTCTTTACCATATATTTTCGGCATCGCATCCATATTGAAACTGACAACCGGAAATATCTTTCCATTGGCCTAGATTATGATCAAAACAGTTATTGCCGAGTTCTCCAATGACGGCGGTAAATAAAGCAGATTCTGTCTCCTTTTTTGTTTTTTGACTTAGTTTCCTCAGCATATGATCCAGCCGTCCCTGAAAAATATCGCGGCTTGAACAAACTTCTTGTACTATTTCAGGCGGCGTGGTCTTTCTGAACCATTCGGTGGTTTTTTGAAGCGTTTTTTTCATTACGCTTGTATGTATGAAATAAATAAAAACTTTAGACAAGTGCAATTCCGATGAAAAAAATTGTTGTCATTTGTGGCCCGACGGCCAGCGGCAAGACAAAGCTGGCGATCGAGTTGGCCCAAAAATATAATGGCGAAATTATTTCAGCCGATTCGGGGCAGGTCTGGCGTGAACTCGATTTGGGGACGGCGAAGCCGACTTTTGAAGAGCGACGGCGTGTTCCCCATCATCTGATTGATGTCGTCACTCCGGGCGAACATTTTGATGTCTCTCAATATTGTGCTCTGGCGGACAAAGCCATTGATGACATCATTGGTCGAGGCAAAGTGCCGTTCGTCGTCGGCGGCACCGGCATGTATCTTCGTGTTTTGTTCCGCGGATTATGTGAAGCGCCGCCTCAAGATCTGCAGATCAGAAAAGAACTGGAAGCCCGAATTCAGACCGAGGGTTTAAACAGACTCCATGAAGAACTTCAAAACCGAGATCCCCCATTGGCCAAAAAACTGAATCCTAAAGATACCACGCGCATCGTCCGCGGCCTTGAAGTTTATGAAATAACGGGAATTCCGCTTTCCACTTTTCAGGAAAAACATCAATTCCAAAATCCGCGTTATGAGGTGCTCCAAATCGGCCTTTGCTGCGACAAAAAAGTTTTGCACGAGCGGATCGAAAAAAGGACCGACTGGATGCTTTACAACGGCTGGGTCGAAGAGGTCCGTGAATTGTTGAAATTTTATTCGACCGGTTCGCAGGCCTTTAGAACATTGGGATACAAAACAATTGCAACGCATTTGAAAGGAGAACTCTCTCTTTCAGAGGCAACGGCCGAAATCAAAAAACAGACAAAAGCATTTGCCAAACGACAGGGGACATGGTTTCGGTCCGATCCGTCCATTTTTTGGGTCCGGGGGGAAGAGAGTTTAAAAAATATTTTTGATGCTGCTGTTTCTGCCGTCGATCACTTTCTATGCCTTTGCCAATGAGGGGTTGCTCTTGAGGAGCACATCAACAGCATATCGGACCAGTGCATTGTGATTGCCGGTTGTGTGGAGTTGGCAAATCATATTCTTTTCGAAAATTCCAGAGCGCCGTTCCGCCAGCACATACAGAGTCCATCCAATGCCGAAAGCCGGTTGTCTGAACAAATCGACGGCGCGAAAAACAGCGCTTCGATTGATTATTTTGTGCAAGATATTTGGAAATTGGATGCATTGAAGCGGCCATCGAAAGGTGAGATGGACCGATGCGAACCCCGTTTTTTTTAAGAGCGCCGGCACATGCGATGCTGAAAAAATTTCGGCTCTTCGATACGCAAGATAAGCCAAAGCGATGGCAATGCCGGGATGTTGTCCCGCGAGGATGAAGATCCGGTCAAGGTGTCTTGCTTCAAAAAAATCCCACCGGTCGATCATCAAATGAGCCAAACCCTGCATGATATCTCCTTGGGATGAGGCCGTATTCAAGATAGATTCCAGTTCTTCGACCTCAAAAATGCCGGGGAATTTTTCAAGAAGCGGACGGAGTTTTGTCGCTTTTCCAGAATCCGCCTTTGCCTCTCTAATGGCCTCCATGCCTGTTTTTCCACGGAGTGGGTATTCCATCCACCAATTGAGGGCCTCTTTTTCCTCTTTTGTTTGCGCTGCATCGGTGGCGCGCATCAATACACCCACCGCTTTTGCAATACATGGATTTGGCGTTGTCGGCGGCGGCGGCGTTTGTCCCTGAAAAGAGAGGGTCAGACGATGGATCTCGCGGGCCAACGCCGGGGCATTAAGAAATAAAATACCCGATTTCTGAAAATGTTTTGCTGTCCTTTCGACCGCCTCGGATAATTCATCCTGCGGCGTCTCATTAAACAGGTGCGCCAGCCGCGTCAAAGAGTCGAGTTCCGATTTTTGTCGATCTTGAGGTTGTTTCAGAAGACAGGAAGAAAAATCGATCCAATGGTCCCGAAGAAGAGAGGTGTGGAGATGGCGGCCTATTTCTTTCGCAACGGTTCCGGCATCTATAATTTCGTTTTTAGAAATAACAAGCTGGTCCGGGAGCGCTTTCCAAATAATGGGAAAAAGCCCGTGAAACAGCATGGAACTGCCAATGATTCCTAGAGTCTCTGTCATCCATTCTCCTCTTCGGCAAACCTCAAAAGAAGTTGCTTGAAAAGGGGAAAAAAGATATAGGCGGTAAATGCCGAAAATCATCGACATTAAAGCACGCGAAATACTCGATTCCAGAGGAAATCCGACCGTTGAAGTCGACTGTTGGGTAGAAGGGCATATTTTAGGCCGAGCGGCGGTTCCTTCGGGCGCCTCCACGGGGGTCCACGAGGCCGTGGAGTTGAGGGATAACGACCCAAAACGCTATTCGGGTAAAGGGGTTTTGAACGCGGTCGATCTGGTTAACACGACTATTCAAGGGGTTCTCAAAGGTTTATCCGTTACGAGCCAGCCGGTTCTGGATAAAAAACTGATCGATCTCGATGGGACCCGGAACAAATCGCGCCTCGGCGCGAATGCCATTTTGGGCGCCTCTCTGGCTTGTGCCAAAGCGGCGGCCGTTGTTCGAGGAAAATCTTTTTATGCCTATATCCGCGATCTTTATGGCGCTGCTGATTTTCTCCTTCCGGTGCCGCTCATGAATATTGTGAATGGGGGGCTCCATGCCGATAACAATCTCGACATTCAGGAATTTATGATTGTGCCGGCAGGAGCGCCGAGTTTTCGCGAAGCGCTCCGGATGGGGACTGAAATTTTTCATCGCTTGAAAAAAATCCTCAGAGAAAAAAAACTCAATACGTCGGTCGGTGATGAAGGGGGTTTTGCCCCTAGCTTGAAATCCAATGAAGAGGCCTTGGCGCTTTTAGTGGATGCCATTACCGCCGCCGGATATAAGCCGGGCGAAGAGGTCTGGCTGGCTCTCGATTGTGCCGCTTCTTCTTTCAAAGAGAAAAAAACATCCGATGTATGGATTGGCTGGTATGAAAAACTGGTCGGTCAATATCCGATCTTCTCTATTGAAGATGGTTTGCCCGAAGAAGATTGGAACGGTTGGAGCGCCCTCACCCAAAAGTTGGGAGATAAAATCCAGCTCGTGGGAGACGATCTTTTTGTGACGCAGGCCTCCTATCTGAAAAAGGGGATTGAACAAAAATCAGCCAACGCCATTTTAATCAAACTAAATCAGGTCGGTACATTGACCGAAACGCTCCATTGTATGCGGCTCGCCCGCGAAGCCGGTTTTGCAACAATCATCTCACACCGCTCCGGCGAAACAGAAGATGCGACCATTGCCGATCTGGCCGTAGGGACGGGGGCAGGGCAGATCAAGACCGGCTCACTTTGCCGCAGTGACCGACTGGCGAAATACAATCAGCTTTTGCGCATTGAAGAAGAGCTGGGGACGAAAGCAAAATATTTCGGCAAAGCCTGCTTAAAAAAGTGATTCACATCCGTCCTTTTCAATCATCCGATTTGGATTCCATTGTAAAAATTGAGAAAAAGGCTTTTCCCCTCCCTTGGTCTGCGAGAAGTTTTTTGGATTGCGCCCGATGGAAGGAATTTTGGTTTTATGTGGCGATATGGGACAAAAAAGTCGTCGGCTATTTTGTGGCCCAAGTTGTGGAAGAAGAGGCGGAACTGCATAACATTGCGATCGATCCCGCTCGCCAGAAAAAAGGTTTTGGAGAACGGTTACTTCGGTTTTTTTTAGACACCGCCCGACAAAAAGGGGTGCGAGAGATTTTTTTAATGGTGCGTCCTTCCAATACGGCGGCCATTTGTTTGTATCAAAAGTTGGAATTTGTTTTGATAGACAAGAGACCCCGTTATTACGCAGACACCGGCGAAGAGGCCCTCATTTTTCACTTCACGAGAAACCGGATACTTCACGAGGAGCCAGATATCTTGTGAGGTATCTGGTTCCTCGTGTGAGTGCTTGACAGGTTTTTATCCTCTGTATAAAAACTGTATACAGATGCAGCTATCAATGAAACTCAATAAAAATAGGACGTTACGGGAATCCATTGCGGATGCGTTGAGAGATTCAATTATGCAAGGCCAGTTGAAGCCGGGTGTCAAAATTTCGGAACCGGCATTGGCCAGCCAGTTCGGTATTTCCCGCACACCGGTCCGCGAGGCCTTTCGCCAGCTCGATTCGGAAGGCTTTTTGCAGGTTCTCCCTCGTCGTGGCGCACGGGTGGCGCCGTTATCCGAAAAAGATGTCCGGGAGTTTTATGAAATCAAGGCCGAATTGGAAAGTTACGCCGCCCGCTTGGCCACGTCCCGATTGACTGAAAAGGAGATAGATCGGATGGAGTTTCTGAATAATCAGATGGAGACATTTCATCGTGAAAAAGATTACAAAAAGGTTTTTAATCTCCACAACGAATTTCATGAGGTCTTCATCCGGGCTGGCGGCAACGAACAATTGCATCATTTGCTGCAGATGCTTGCGAGCAAATTTCAGAGATTTCGCATTTTGTTGACGATCGCCGGTAAAAGCGAAGGATCCATTGCGCAGCATCGTGAAATTATTGAGGCTTTTCGGAGTAAAAATCCTGACAAGGCAGCCCGTCTTGTCGCCGAAAATGCGATTTTCGGCAAAGAGGTGATCATCAGCGAAATCCTTGGCGAAATGCAGTAATATTGTTATACTATTCCCATATGCTGCATACCGCAGTGTTAGTTTTAAATCGATCTTATTTTCCGGTCCATGTCACATCTGTAAAACGTGCCTTTTGTCTTTTGTATCGAGGTATCGCCAAGGCGGTTGACCATCAATATCGGACTTTTGATTTTGAGAGTTGGGCCGAATTATCGGCCGCCGTTCATGATGATACCGTCGGTTTGGTCGACAAGCTGGTTGTGGTGCCGCGAGTTATTTTGCTGACTGCCTACGATCGCCTTCCCAAACGAGAGATCCGCTTTTCACGCTTGAATATTTTAATTCGAGATAATTACACCTGCCAATATTGCGGAAAGAAATTGGCGAGAGGCCAGCTCAATTTGGATCATGTGATCCCTCGCTCACACGGGGGAAAGACGACATGGGATAATGTGGTGGCCAGTTGCCATCATTGTAATTGTCATAAAGGGGGAAGGACGCCGCACGAGGCCGGATTGAAATTGATCAAGCCGCCTTACCGCCCCAGTGCTTTTCCTTTTTCCCTTCTCTTGGCCAGACCCAATATTTACGCCGCATGGAAACCGTATCTCAATATCGTCGATTTCAGTTATTGGAATGCCGAATTGGAAGCGTGATACCCATGTCATTATTCTGACGCCATCCTAACTCCTTTTTTCATTTTGATAAAATTTTTTCGAATCATTTTCTTAACTATATGGAAAATATAAATATTTTATTTTACTCCGTCTGGTTTTTTTTTGGCCTTTGGCTTGCAGGTTTCAGGGCAAGAAGGAGGAGATATGAAGAAAATATTATATGTCGTGACAGTTTTGATCTTAGTGGTCGGCTTTTCTTTAAAGGGAGGTACCGGTTCCAACCCCTCTCGTAGTAGCTCCGGCCAGCCACAATCGTTACCCGCCTCTTCATTGCCATCGGGAGCAAATTCTTTACCACGCCAACAGCGTCCGCCATTATCCCCTGATGTGGCACAAGATTATTGGAATGATCGAGTCGAAGAATTTTGTCCCTTTCGACGCGGCAGTCCGATTATGTCGATGAGTTCTTTTCTTGAGATTGAAATATTGGATGGGAACAACCGATATTATCTCAGCACAGGGGGGAGAAAAATCGATCCGGATCTTCCGGAAAAAGTGGGTGATGGAAAATTGCATTTGAATGATAGTGTGGAACAGATGAAAAATTTTGTTTTTTCATTCACGTTAACCAAAGGGGCGGTACTCGATCCATGCCCCCAAGAGGTTCATTTTGTTTATCAACTGACCTGCTCCGATGGAAATGTTGCTGAAATCAATATGAAAGCACTTCCGGTTCAGAGTGCTCACTATCTTTATTGTTCTTATTCCATGAATTGGAATGATGCCGAAGTGGCCAACCTCTATAATCAATTGAGCGCCTGCACAGGTTACGGTATTTATAGACGGTTTGCAGGGAGAGTTTGCGCCAGCAACGGCCTCTACGGAACGTGGGACCAGAAATTTATGTTAGATCTGGTGCAGAGCCCCATTTTAAGATATGGCTCAAATCCTCGCGTCGGCTTTACTTTTTACGATGCGTTTGAGGACTGGATCGGCTTCAAAGCCGGTCGTTAACGCACCTCGTCATCTCGCCGCGTCTTGACCACACAACTTTTTTGCAGTTTGGCCGAAGAGTATTTCGGCCATGAAAAAGATCATTACTCCAGCCATTTTTCTCTTTTTGGCATCGTTCCAATGGGGATGCCAGCCGGCGAACTTTACCGCGTGGCAACAAGAAAAATTTGACAAGACACCGATTACCGAATCGCAAACCAAAACTATTTCGTTGCGGAATAACAACAGTCAGGATGTCGAAAAACTTTTAGGTGTCGGTTTTGATGGTTCCTCGGATGGCAGAGTCCATTTTAGCATCGACAAAGTGATGGTGGGTACCCGTACCGTCGGGACCAAAAATATTATTGTCCCTCCGGGAAGTTCTCTGAACATCCAGATCACCTACAAACCACGTAATTTGGATACAACACAAGCCAGTTTTGGGGGATGGGTAACCGGCGAGGAACCCCGCTTTAATCCCTATAAACCGGGGGAAGAACCGCCGCCACCCGATCATTCTGAAGCGACTCATCGTGTGGTTTTACTCGCTGTCTATGAATCGCCGCAGAGTGGAATTTCTCAAATTGAATTAGTGGGGGAGGCCGTGCCGGGCCCCAACGGTGAAATTTCTCTTCCGGAATCAGGCGCATCGGATTGTCAGCCGGGAGGAGAGACCGCTTGTTTCACCGGGGATTTTTCAATCGACATACCGAAAATATTTACAACGGGTCCGCAACAAACACCCCTTGCCGGGCCGATCCGTTTTTCCATTTCCGACGGGATTAAACTCGATATGACGGATCTCCCGCCTATCGTTTTTGTCTTGAAAGGGAACGGGCCGGGTGAGCCGCTCGAAGGACAACCGATCGGCGCCGTCTCGATTGTTATTCGGGGGGTGGAAGGGGTTCAGGCATCGGGAACTTTTGACGGCAGTCAGATTGAGATGCAGGATTTGGCTTTCCGCATTCAGGTTGTGATTGGTGAAATCGGGCCGGAAGATGCCCTTGGTATTGCGCCGGTGGTCGATTTTACGATCGATAAATTATCGATGACCACGGAAGAACCGCTGACCGACGGAAAAATTACGTTGATGATCGATAAAACGTTGTCGCAAAATCCATCGGGGAATCCGATTTTTGATGATTTTTTTGGCGGCGTTCAGATCCTTGTCCGCTTCAAAGGAAATCTCACCCAGTAATCACAAGGAACCGGATACCTCGTGATAATCCTAGACATCTCTCTTTCAACTCAATATATTCCAACAGTTTATGGCTGAATCGATTCTCACCGTTTTTCGCCGCAATGCCTTGAAATTTGGCAACAAACCCTGTTTTCATTTTAAATCAGGCGGTCGTTGGCAACAGGTAAGCTGGGTCGATGCCGAAGAACAGGTCCGTCGTTATGCGCTCGGTTTGGCAGGAATGGGGATCAAGCTGGGGGACAAAGTGGCCCTCTTGTCAAAAACGCGGTTGGAATGGACCCTTCTTGATTTGGCCATTCTTGCGAATCAGGCGATAACCGTTCCGGTCTATGCAACCTTGGCGGCCGATCAGATTGCCTACATCATCAACGATTCCGATACTCGGTTGTTGATTGTTGAAAATGTGACGAAATGGAATCGGGTTGCCCCGCATCTCAAAAATTTCAGTGGCGCGGTAATCCTGATGGATGGGAGTCAAGAGGGTTTACTGCCGCTTGAGCATCTGCCGCAAAAAGGGAAAGGTCTTCCGGTCAATCTGTATGATGAGAATTTGAAACAGATTCAGCCTTCGCATACCGCAACCATTGTCTATACCTCCGGCACCACCGGCCCTCCAAAAGGGGCGATCATTACCCATAGAAATATTTTGGCCGAAATGAACGCGCTGCAGGCCGTTTTTAAATTTGGTTTTGATGATGTGGGCCTTATGTGTCTTCCGCTGGCCCATGTGATTGCGCGTGCGATGCAGTTTTATCAATTGGCGCAGGGTTGCCAGTCGGCTTATGCCGAAAGTCTCGACATGTTGTCCGTTGATATGCGTGAAATCCGGCCCTCCTTCATGGCGGGGGTTCCGCGTCTGTTTGAGAAAATGCATGAAACTATTTTGACAAAGACGAACAGGGTCTCGCCGATGCTCCAAAAACTTTTTTCGTGGAGCCTCGATGTCGGACTCCGTGCAACGGAATTGTCCCAGAAAAAAATGCCGGTCGGTTTTGGGCTACGTCTGGCGCAATCGGTCGGTAATCTCTTCGTTTATCGCAAAATCCGAAAGGCCTTTGGGGGAAAGATACAGTGTTTCATCTCCGGCGGAGCCCCGCTCCAAAAAGAGATTGCCCAGTTTTTGAATGCGGTCGGCATTTTGGTCATCGAAGGTTACGGTTTAACCGAGACCTTTGCGGCCATTACGCTCAACCGCCTTGATGATTTTCGGTTTGGCACGGTCGGCAAGCCATTGGAAGGGGTTCGTATTAAAATGGCCCCCGACGGCGAAATTTGCGCAAAAGGAGATACTATCTTCTCGGGTTATTGGCATTTAAAAGAGGAGACCGAAGCGGCCTTTGACAAAGAGGGATGGTTTTTGACCGGAGATATCGGCGAGTTTACCAAAGATGGCTTTTTGAGAATCACCGATCGAAAACGGGATATCATTAAAACATCAGGCGGTAAAATGGTGGCCCCGCAAAATATTGAAAATTTGATGCAACAGAGCCGGTATATCCAACAGTTCATGGTCTATGGAGAGGGAAAAAAGTTTTTGTCGGGTCTTGTCACTTTGAATTGGCATGCCGTAGAGGATTTTGCGAGAGAAGAAGCAATCGATTATCAAAATCATGATGATTTGGCCCAAAATCCCCAAATTGTGGCCCTCATTCAAAAAGAGATAGACCAGATGAACGGGCATCTTTCTCACTTTGAAACGATTCGGAAATTTGTTATATTGAGCCGCAACTTTTCGATAGAGACGGGAGAGTTGACACCGACTCTGAAAATAAAAAGAAGGCAAGTTTGTGAGAAATATAAAAATGTTTTGGACGGTTTGTATAAAGAACACAGTTTGTAAATTAAAAGGAAAGGGGGAGTTATGATAGGAGCAGGTCAGCAGGGAGCATCAAAGGGGAGCGGTTTAGCGCCGAATATCGCAAGTCTTTTGTGTTATATTTGTGCGCCGGTTACGAGCATTATTTTTCTTCTCATCGAGAAGGAGAATAAAGATGTCCGTTTTCATGCGTGGCAGGGGACCCTTTTTGGAGTTGCCATCATTCTTTTGAATGTGGTCTTGAATATTTTGGGAATCATTTTGGGGCATCTCGCCGATTTTTTGGGGGCCCTTATTTTAAGTTTTGTCATTCCCATTGTGTGGTTGGGGGTGGTTGTTCTCTGGGTGGTCTGTCTCGTGAAGTCGTATCAGGGAGAGCGCTGGAAACTGCCTATCTTGGGTGACATGGCGGCGCAGAGAGCGGGAATATAGACAACAGAGGGTAGGAGAGAGGGGAAGACTTGTGCGCCTTCGAACAATTTTTGGGCTTTGCCTGTCCCGGCTGTGGGCTGACTCGCTCTATTATTGCGCTCCTTTCCGGAAATGTGATGGGAAGTATTGCTTGGCATCCGATGGGGATGCTTGTTGTTTTATGGGCCCTCAATTTCTGGTGGTTTAGAAAATTCCCCTTTTCGGACATGGGGAGGAAGCTCGTTTCGCATGCTGTATTGGCCGGTTTTTTTGTTCCATGGACCGTTCATTTTTTTATTTAGGAGACATTTATGTATCAAACGGCAAAAGAGATTTTCGAAGAAAAGATTACCAATAAGTTGAAAAAAGAGCCGGCAAAAGCCAAAGCCATCGGCGCCCTCGTCGTTTTTCATATCACCGGCAATAACACCAGTGATTGGGTTTTGGATTGCAGCAAAGAGCCGGCCGAAGTGAAGATGGGGAGTCAAGAAGGGGCCAAAGTGGAGGTGACGATGACTGAAGAAGATTTTGTAAAGTTGGCCAATGGCTCTCTGAATCCTCAAATGGCTTTTTTGGGAGGCAAACTCAAAGTGAAGGGGGATATGGGTTTGGCCATCAAACTGGGACAAATTCTGACGTGATCCAATGAATGAAAATTGCGATTTGCCAAATCAACACGACACTCGCCGATTTCAAGGGAAATCAGGCCAAGATTCTGGAAGGAATCCGCTGGGCTAAGTCGAAAAAGGCTGCCTTGGCGGTTTTTCCGGAACTTGCCACATTCGGTTATCCCCCTCGTGATCTTCTCGATAAACCGGATCTGATTCAGGCCAATCTGAAAGTTGCTGAAAAAATAGCGGCACAAACCCAGAAGAATTTTGGGGCTATTTTCGGCTTTGTTGCGGAAAATGTCTCCGGTGTCGGGCGAGGGTTGTACAACGCGGCCGCTTTGGCGTCGGATGGGATTCTTCAATATGTGCAGCCCAAAACACTCCTCCCCACTTACGATGTTTTTGATGAAGCGCGGCATTTTGACCCGGCCGCCATCCATCTCCCTCAAAATTTTTTGGGGCGTTTCATTGGCTTGACGGTTTGCGAAGATATCTGGTCGGTCCTCTATTTCTACGGCAAGCGTTATAATGAGATCGATCCTGTCAAGGTGTTGAAAAATTTGGGGGCCGATTTTATTGTTAATATTTCGGCCTCTCCCTTCAATGTCGGCAAATGGAAGGTGAGACGGGATTTGCTGCAACAGACAGCCAAACAGCATCATCTCCCTGTTATTTTTTGCAATCAGATCGGCGGCAATGATGAACTTGTTTTCGACGGTCAAAGTCTTGTCGTCAATGCAGAGGGGGATATTCTTTTTGAAGCCAAGCGTTTTGAGGAACAGTTCGCCATTGTCGATTTGGAGAAAGCCCCTCCGCTGAAAAAACTTGAGGCGCCATCGGAAATCGGCGAGATTCATTCTGCTTTGGTGTTGGGGCTAAAAGATTATGCAAAAAAATGTCATTTTACAAAGGCGTTGATCGGTTTATCGGGCGGGATTGATTCGGCCGTTGTGGCTTGTCTGGCCGTGGAGGCATTGGGTTCTAAAAATGTGACCGGTTTTTCGATGCCTTCTCCTTATTCGAGCAAGGGGAGTGTTCGCGATGCAAAAACTTTGGCTGAAACATTGAACATCGGTTTCAAAATCATTCCCATCCATGAAACATACCAGAGCTATCTCAATACGCTGGGGCTCGATATGAAGAAAAAAGTGCCGCCCGCCGCCGAAAATATTCAGGCTCGCATCCGCGGCAATATTTTGATGGCTGTCTCCAACCAGACGGGCGCGCTGTTGTTGTCAACAGGCAACAAATCGGAGTTTGCCTGCGGCTATTGCACGCTGTACGGCGATTTGGCGGGGGGACTTGCCATTTTATCCGATCTCCCCAAAACAAAAGTTTATGAACTGGCCCGTTTTATCAACCGGAAGAAAAAAAGTATCCCTGAAATAATTTTCAAAAAACCCCCCTCTGCTGAATTGAGACCTGATCAAAAGGATGAAGATTCGCTGCCGCCCTATCCGGTTTTGGATCCGATTTTGAAATATTACATTGAAGATCATTTGGATGCGGCCTCCATTATTAAAAAAGGGTTTGATCGCCCTATTGTTGAAAAAGTGATTTGGATGGTGAATCACAACGAATATAAACGCCGTCAAGCCCCGCCCGGCATTCGGATCACTTCGAAGGCGTTCGGGATGGGCAGGCGTTTGCCGATTGCATGGGATTATCGCCAATGACCTTGTA
>JAHFSU010000055.1 GCA_023265595.1 Deltaproteobacteria bacterium | reverse complement strand
ATCCGAATTGCGCGGCGATCCCAAATTCGCCAACGCCGATTTTATCGTGAATCAAAAAATCCCAAAATCGTTCAAGGAGTTTTTTTCTTAGTCCGCAAGATAGATTTCTTCTCGGATATTTTATTTCGTGGCAGTAACAAAATACAAATGGTGAGAGAGAGGAATAGAATCCACATGGCTGCGTCGCTGGTGACAATTTCGGCTTTTGGTTCCCGTCGCAACAGTTCGGCGCCGCATCCGCCTTTGACGCCGCCCGGGGCGCCGGTGGAGGCAACGCCTCCGGAGATTACGCCAGCCGTTGTTTCACCTGCGGGCGTGGCAACACCGATGCTGTTACCGCCATCATCTTTATCCTCTTCGGACGGAACAGATGGAGGTGCGGGAGCAGGTGCAGGCGCCGAAGCGGGCTCGCTCATTATGCCACCTGCAGAGGCCAGTTGCGTTCCATCGCCACCTGTAACTCCTGCGGAACCGGTGTCTGCGGCGGAGAGGATGCCGGTGCCGTTCAATTTCACACGGACGGAATAAGTCGTGGTGCCGAAAGTGGGATGATGAAATAAGATGACGGCCAGTTGATCTTTCTCAATGCCGGTCATGGGGATGGCACAGGCGTAAGAAGTTGCGGTGCTGATGCATTGGGCTTCCGCCAAAAATGTGCGGCCTTGAGAAGAGTTGCCGGAATCCCTTTGAGAGCCGACGAGTGATACTTCGATAATCCCCTCCGGATAAGGAGGCTTGATATAAAATGTCGCGACATTATTGGAATAAAGTAAAACTGGATCGTCTTCCTTGGCAATTTGTCCTGAAGTGTTGAGGATGGGAGGAGACAAGATATTGCCATTTGCGCCCGATTCTAATTCGATACCTTCCTTTTGTAGATATTCAGCATTATTATTGGCATCATTTTTGTACACACTATCTTTTTTAAAAAAATTCCCCTGTCCGTTGGCTACTTTAATACCGATGCCGTTGTCGTGGATTTTGGTTTCGGTGATTTGATTGTTATTTCCGGCTGTCGTCGCATCGCCTATTTGAATACCAATGCCACAATTCTTGATCTCCGACCCTATAATTTCATGCGCATCACCCAAAAGTTTGATGCCGATGGAAACTCCCTCTCCCCCTGTGGGAGAGGGTTGGGGTGAGGGGGTCTTGCTATTCGGCGCGCAAGTGAATTTGGAATTGTGAAGAATCACTTCGGCGCCGTCGGTGAGGAAGAGGGGTGATATTTTATCTGAGCTGTCTTTATCCCTTCTTAAATCTAAGCCAGAAATAACTACAGGTTTGTCTGCAGTTAATGGGACTTGCAAGGGCACCGAGTTAATCCTAGTCCAACGTTTGTTTACGTCTGCCGCAGAATAAATGAAGCAAAATTCATATCGATCACCACGCAAATAATTTTTGTAATTATTCAACTCCTTAATAATTGTTGTGTCTTTTTGATCTATGACTGTGATGGCGCGGACGCCGGACCCTTCACAAATTAATGGAAAACTCGACTGACCAAAAACTGGAAAGCCCCAGATCAGAAAAAGCAGAATAATTTTTTTCACGTATCCCCCAAAGTTTAACTACCAACCAGCTAAATATGCAACATGTGTGCCACATTAGTTTGAAAATAACTTCATATTATTCAAATGGTTATGCAACGACTTATAATAAAAAGGGTGTAAAATAACACAGTCACAAAAATTCCTTATCAAAATGAAAAACAATTAAACTCCCTCTCCCCTCGTGGGAGAGGGTTGGGGTGAGGGGAAGGTAGAACTATGGGACCATCTGCGTCTGCACCATATCAACCGGGATAATCGGAGCGGCAGGGGAAGTGTTGAGCTGAAACTGGATGAGTTGTTGGACTCGCTGATAACTAATACCGCCGAAATAAGGTTTGCCCGGGAGAGTGGGTTCATTCGTATTGTACCCCAACGGAATATGGAGGACTTGACCTGTACTACTCAAAGCGACTCGAAATTCAGAAGGGCACATCACAGATCGATCGTTAACGTCGTCACCGTCACAATCTGCTAAAAATGGCTGACATTCTGATCCTCCAAACACACCATTAGGTTGTGGAACTTCCAATATCCAGATGATCTCATTAGCTGGTGTGAGTTCATCTCTGGCCAATTGCCAAAGCCCGTTTGGATTTTTGATTCCAAACCAATAACCGGGGTAACCCCCTGCTGATGGTATCAAGTCGTTTCCTCCGAAAATCGGTGGCAGTGAGTCAATAACTGTGTTTCCATCTATTGTGGGAATGACATTAATTATTTTTCCTGCATCCGTTACACCATCTGGGACTTTAAAAGAGATACTGGCCCCCATCACCGGCAAATACGCCCAGCCCGGGGCTTCACGCAGTTGCGCCGCAGTCAAGAATTGTGTGTTCTGATCAAATTGTCCGTAGTCACTTCTGTTCGGCCCGCCGAAATCGATACTCCAAATGCCGTCACTTCGAGCAATCGCCAAATCGATATAGCCATCACCATTATAATCTCCCGGCACGGGGCGGCCGTATTTTGCAATCCAGACATTACGATTGAGCTCATCATGATAGGGCAACGGAATCTCTCGATCCCACGTCCATGGTTCGACAGGCTCACCATGACCGGTTTCAGATTCACCATGACCGGAGTTTAATATTTTGTTGGTAGTGAATTTGATATACCAAACGCCATGCTCTTTGTCATAAACGGCAAGGTCAGCGCGGCCATCGCTGTTGTAATCTTCCGCTACCGGCCAGACCCACCGCGCGTTGATAACAGGCGGCGTAATCTGCAAATCCCATGCACCCAATCCTTCGACAAGCTCAGGATGACCGGGCACAGGATCAGGATGACCGGGCACGGAAACAGACGACAGATCGATTTTCCATCCGTTCTTTGTCCACGAAACCAGATCGGCTTTTTTATCTCCGTCAAAGTCGAGCGGTTTGGCTATCTCCACGCCGGTTGGCCAGATGGCTCCTGCCGCGCAGTCGTAGTCGGATTGCGCATAGTCGATATCAATACATGCCGGTTTGGCAGAGCCTTGGCAGTTTTGTGGGTTCACTCTTGGATCCTCAAATGACGTTGGTCTCCCTGCTTGCGGGAACAAAACGCATTTTGCCGTTTCCGGACAATTTACATCGCTCAAATCGGGACGATGATAGTTGCAAACAAGTTGAATACCCCGCTGGCGCAAAGTTTGTCGACGTGCCCCTTTAATTTCTTGTTCATTTCTGATCTCCGGAAAATCTCTTTGAATATCGGTCCACAAATTGTCAAAGAGACTCATCGCGACATCCATCCGCGGCTGTTTGCCGATACTGCATCCGTTTTCATCTGTGGCCGATATGCCGGAGTTGACCAAAATCTCGCGAATTTTTGCAGGGGCCAGTTGTTTGTACCTGCTTCCCATCTTCTGTATCGCGTAGCTCTGCAACAATGAAACTGTTCCGGTGATAATCGCAGATGCGGCAGAAGTGCCGCCAAATTGATTTGTGAAATAGGTATTGGTGTCACCAGTGTTTGGATTATTGGGTCCCGACCAATTAAAAATAGCCCCGGGATAACTGGTAGTCACCACACCGGCGCCCCACGCAAAAAGATCGACACGCGATCCGCAGTTTGAAAAGGAGGCCTTGTTGTGAGTGGCCCCCATAGAAGCTCCTACCATGATAGCTCCGGAATCGTTTCGCCTTTGTCTTAAATCGGGCCAATCTGGCAGAGGCTCGGCAGTGTCCATATTCACACTACCATTACCGGCGGAAAGAATAGCTGGTATCCCGAAGGCAGTTAATATTTGGTACCACTCAAAAAGATCGAGATAATATTCTCCTGAAACGCAATCTGGGTCACCCCCACCGCTGATACAATGGTTTGGATCAGATCCGGGCCTTGGATATGCTGACATCGATAAATCAATGGTGCCGGATGAAGAACCAGACTCTATTGATGGCACTCCTATGGATGCTTGGGCATTGGGCGCAATTCCTGTTACCCCATGTCCATTCTCCAATCCGACAAGGATACCAAACGTTGCTGTACCGTGTGCTGTATTGAGTTCCGAATAATTCTCATTATTGATGTCTCTAACATTTTCAGGGAGATCTTCATGATTGGGATTCAGTGTTGATTCATCGGCGTATATCGTTATGTTTTCTCCCTTCACATTTTTTACCCAGACCGCTGGTATATTCAGATCACTAAGATAACCTTGTTGTCCTGTCAAATCGGGTGCGGTGCTGATTCCGGAGGCAATTAATTTCATCTCCGGCCGAAAGGCTTGCATACCCCGTTCTGCAGCCATCTTTTTTAATATCTCCTTTGCTTTTGTCTTACCTTTCTCCGCAACAACAATATGCCGCCGAAGATCGGGAAGTTTTTTCCCCGCGACTTTTTCCAAACGTCTCCGCTCACGATCTATTTTTACCGGATCACCGAATTTATTTTTGAAAGTAATCTCAGGATATTTTTTTTGAAGTTCCTGAACGGCGGAATAATCGCTCAAGCTGAAAACCAATTCTCCCTGATAATTTGGCGAATCAATCGCCGCCATCGCCTTGCCGACGAAATCGTTGGGCGCTATTTCCGAAGAGGATGGATTGACAGAAGCGGTGGGAGTATTCTGACTATCGGGCAAAAGATCAAACGAGTGGCCGCAACCAACCAGCATGGCCACAAACCAACAAGCGGCTCCGCCAAAAAGCCGGCGGACAAGCGCACCTTTTTGGTATCCCTTCATTCCCTTGTCCTTGAATTGCCCCAACTTTTACTCCTGCTCCCCATCGAATGCAAATGCTAAAAATCAGTTTAAAATGAACCGGTTACGCCTATGCATCTCCACACCCTTACTTATCGTCAACCCTCATTTTTTGTTGCTTGGGGAATTGAGCCATGCTAACAAGTCTTCGTGTCTGCAACAAAATCCAAAAAATCCCAATCAGAGTCCCTCACCAAGGAATTTCTCGTTGAACATCTGCATGTACTTGAGAAAAGAATCGATGCAAAGATTGACTCCGCGAAACAAGACTCACGGGAACAGATGCAGGGGATCGCCGCTGTCGGGTTAAATAAAAAAATAGACGCTTTGGATCAAAAATTCACTCAAAGAATCGGTGTGTTGGATAAGAAAATTGATGCGGTGGATTTAAAAATTGAGGTGGTTCATGACAAGCTGAATCATAAAATTGAAGAGCTTAAAGCAGGTCAGGATCGCATGGAGACCAAGTTGGATCGTGTTGTTGAAAAAGTAACACCGCATGACGAAAAAATCGCCGCCCTCAAAGAATCTCGTTTAAATCCTTAGTTTTTTCTTCCGCCAAAGTTGTGGCTGTGGATGAAACAGAAGACTGGATATGGGTCATCACCGTTTATGAACCAGACAAAATGAAATGGAAAGAGGGATTTAAAAAAAGGAGGTTGTCGTGAAATGTCCACTTTGCAAGGGAAAAATGATCTATGGAATGACAGACTCGCCCTACACACTGGGTGAAAACCAGCTTATGGAAATGGTAAAGCGGTAGATGGTCTACCACTTGAGAGAAGATGATTTTTCCCGAATACATAAGCGGCTCCTTTCCATCGCAATAGGACAGAAAGGTCGGTTCTTCGGGAATTTAATTTCAAGTCGATTAAAAGCATTTTTAGTGAATTATTTAATATTTTTAAACAGTTAACTTATGTTCGGCTTAAAACAACCGGACAGAAGTGAACCCCATTTTAATAAAAAATGTCTTGCAAAAAACAGGAAAAATCATAATAAACAGAATCACATGCAGGTTCTTGTTATTGATGATGAAGAAGGGATACGAATGGGTTTGCAGATGTTTCTGGAAAACACCCACGCTTTGCAGTTGGCCTCTTCCGCTGAAGAAGGAATCCATAAAATCGAAGAAAAGACCCCCGATGCCATTTTGCTGGATATGCATATGGAGGGGGGCAATGGTGATGTTGTGCTGGAATATCTGGCAAAAAACTCCCTAAAAATCCCCGTTATTGTGACCAGCGCTTTCAGCACGGAGGTTATCCAGAAGAAATTTGCCACAGAACCGGGAAAATGGATTCATTTGAGAAAGCCGATTGATTTGAAAATATTGGGAGAGATTTTGGCTTCTTTGGAAAAATCAGAGAAAGAGAGACGATAATGAATAAAATCACGCCCAGGGCCCACATCATACCCGAAATTCGCGATATATGGATAGTAGCCCGCGTTGTCCAGATGACCATTGGATTCAATTTGGGGCTTTATTTGTATGTTTATGGAATCTTTTTTTATGAGGCGTTTGGAGGGGAATCTAATCCTGTTGCTTTATCTCTTACCGCATCCATTTTTGTTATTGGACAAATTATTGCTGTCCTCGCAGAAGTCCCCACTGGTGCGCTTGGGGATTATATTGGTCGCAAAAAAACGGTGATTACCAGTTTCATTTTTCGTGCCCTTTTCTTTTTCTTTCTTGCGTGGATTGCGTTTGTGCCATCCACAAAATGGGCCTTTGTTTTGGCCGCGATCGCCGTCTTTTGTTTCGCTATCGGATATACTTTTTACAGCGGTTCTTTCGTCGCATGGGTTGTTGACAGTCTTCGTGAAAGGAATCATGCCAAAGTTTACGGCCCGATATTGGCCCGTTCCTATGCCCATATGGTTTTAGCCCAAATCATCGGTGCGCTCATCGGTTTAACCCTCTATTTGCATGGCTACGTTTTTTACGCGTTTGCGCTCGGTTTCACCAGTTGTATTCTTTGCGCTGTCTTTTGTGCCGTGGTTATGAAAGAGGCCCAAAGCCTCAACTTCTATCAGGGCAAGTTGACATGGGGAAGTTCGGCCCGGAGAATGAAGGAAATTATTGTGAATGGGTTCAAAATTAGCGTCAAAATACCGCCTGTTACCTATTTGATGCTGATGTATGCTTCTTTCATGTTTTTGACGCATGTTGTTTCTTATTTATGGCCGGTCGCCATGAAAACGAATTTTGGTGCCGGCAAGATGAGCCCCATTTGGTATTTGATTGTCGCATTGTCCCTTGCCTTAACTTTTTTCGGTTCCAAGACCATGGAATGGATCTCCCATGCCAAGACGAATTCACATCCCGAAGGCCAATTTACCAACAGATCGATGTGGTTGTGGTTTGCTTTTGTGGCATTGGTCATGTCCCTCCCCGTTGTTTATTTGGGAATTAAAACAGAACAAGGTTCGATGAGTCTGTATTTGTTTGTCACGGTTGTCGCTTTAAGCCAATTTGGCTACGGTTTTTTACGTCCCTGTTACGAAACCCTTGTCAATAATTACATTCCTGAAGAGCATTCCCAAGAACGAGCCACCGTCATGTCTCTTGCCGGCATGTTGGGCAGCATGGTTGTTATCTGTTTGATGATCCCCGCGACGGGTAAAAGCGGCGAGGCCACAACGGCCGGTTGGCTGATCCCCAGCGGGCTGCTGGCAGGTCTCACGCTCGTTTTGCATCTTTTGATGCGCCGGTATCAGAGAAAAACCGGCGAGTTGCCGGGGAAAGCAACGGAAAAGGCGGCTGAAACGATATGATTAGCCGAACAAAGGAATTTTGCAGACAATCGATCCGCAATAAACTGGTTGTCGTTTTGCCGCTGGTGACCGGGCTTTTTCTTTTGTTTCCATCCATTTTGGGCATTTTCTCTTTAAGAAAACAGATTCAGGATTATTTGGTGCCTGTCGGGCTTTCGATGGATGCCGTTGAAAAATTGATGCTGCAGGAGACCGCAACGCTCGTTTTAATTAATTTGTTGGCCATTGTGGCGTTGGCTGTTTTGGTCAGTCTGATCGCTTTCGGCATCGTCCATCCGATTACCGAACTGGCAAGGGAAACGGAAAATATGGCGGCGGGAAAAAGAGAATTAAAACCTCTCTCCTATGAGGGCCCCGATGAAGTCGGCACGCTTGCCAAAAGCATTAACCACTTCATCGCGACCATCGATAAGATGGAGGAGGAAAAAAGCAGGGATGCGGCTCTGGTGGCCATCGGAAGAATGTCCGCGGAACTGGCTCACGAATTGAGAAATCCCATCGGCGCGATAGATCTGTTTGTTCAACTCTTTCCTGAAAAATGGAATGAAGAAAATTTTCGGGCCAGTTTCAATAAAAATGTGACGTATGAACTGAGTCGGGTTAAACACTTGCTCAATGAACTTTTGGAAATTGCGCGTCCGGTCAAATTGGATTTCAAGGAAATCAGCCTGACGGATGTCTTGGAAAAGGCCACGCAAAATTATAAAAACGGAAATCATGCAGGCCTTAAATTGGCGGTTGAGGCGCATTGCCCGGACAAAAAAATTCTTGCAGACGAATTCGCCTTGTTGCGTGTTTTTCAAAACTTGATCCAAAACGCGGCTCAAGCGATGAAAAACAACGGGGCAATAACCATTGGATTGAAAGAATCCGTTGATGAGACAAAAAAGGCAAAGGGTGTGGAGATGTATTTCAAAGACACGGGGCCCGGCATGGAAGAAGAAGTTTTAAACAGAATTTTTGAGCCTTTTTTTTCCAACAAAAAAGGGGGTACAGGCCTCGGCTTGGCGATCTGTCGCAAGATTATACAAGGCCATGGCGGCACCATTCACGCCGAAAGCAGGCTCGGTACAGGGACCACATTTTTCCTCAAACTTCCGCAAAACCCGACTGTTGTTTTGTAACCCATTAAAATGCAATCCGCTTTCAATTACGAGCATATGGTACCATATGCTCGTAATATGCTCTGTTGACTTTTTCAAATTGTCCATGAAAATTTGAAAAAGTTTTAAGAAAAAAACTCCTTGAACGATTTTGGGATTTTTTGATTCACGATAAAATCGGCGTTGGCGAATTT
>JAHFSU010000070.1 GCA_023265595.1 Deltaproteobacteria bacterium | reverse complement strand
CTCTGCCGCTGTTCCAGCCGTTCCCGCTCTCATCGCCGCTCTCAAGGATAAATACTGGGGTGTACGAGACTCCGCTGCCAGGACCTTGGCCGAAATCGGCGATTCTCACGCCATCCCGCCACTGCAAAAAATGATTCGCGAAGATCCTTGGCCCTATTGCCGCCAAGTGGCACAAAAAGCATTCGACAAACTTATGGAGAAATTTAGATGAAAATTCTCTAGGGGGAAAATTCATCGTTCCACAATCGTTCAAAGAACACTTTCCACGGCAAAATATCGATCCCTGATTCTGTCTTGCGCGGTACAGTTTCTTGACAAACCAAAATTGCTTTTTGGGGTTTGTGCTCTTCCATGAAGACCCGCAAACCCTTTGTTTCTTGTGCCCCCATGTGATCGGCACCTTTGACTTCGATAGCTATCTTGCCATCGTCGATCACAAAATCGACCTCATGGCCATCTTTGGTCCTCCAAAAAGATATCTTAAAATGTTTTCGGGCATAGGAGCGATAGGCCAAAAGCTCCATGAGGATAAAATGCTCAAAGGCCTTGCCAAATTCGGCTCCCCGGTTGGTTTGCAAAAGACGCCGGGTCAGTCCGCCGGCGACGCCGACATCAAAGAGATAGAATTTGGAGGTCGCGGAAATAACCTGCCGTTTGCGCTGTTTGCGGAAGGGCTCCAAAAATGTCCCGATGAGCGTGTCGCAAAGAATCTGATAATATTGCGCCACCGTTTTGGCATCCACGCCGCAATCCCTGCTGATATTGGTATAGTTGACTAGCTCACCATTGCTGAAAGAAACGGCATCCAGAAATCGTGTAAAAGCGGGAAGATTTCGGACAAGCCCCTCATATTGAATCTCTTCCTGCAAATAATTATAAATATAGGCTTCTAACGCGCGCGCGTATTCTTCGTCCACGTAATGTTTCGGAATCAGGCCGTGATTAAGCGCCCGCAACAGATCAAAATCGTCGCCCAGTTCGCGATAGGTCAGTGGGAACAATTCAAGCCTCCATGCCCTTCCACCCAGAAGATTGGCATGGGAGCGCTTCAACTTTCTGGCGCTGGAACCACAAAGAAGAAAACTTATTTTTTTATGCTCGATGAGCCAATGAATTTCATCCAGCAACGCCGGAATTTTTTGAATCTCGTCGACAATAACCGGCCCTTCGATTTTTTCTCTTTCATTTTTCGCCAGCAACTCTTCCCGAAACCGAAACGGTTCCTTGGATAACCTTAAAAAGACATCGGTCTGCAAGAGATCGTAACGAAGGCTTTTGGGAAATTTTTCCAACAAAAGTGTTGTCTTCCCCGTCTTTCGAGGCCCCCACAAAAAGGTCGATTGTCCTTTTGGAAGGGATAAATCAATGATTCTGTTGAATAATTTTTCGGACATCACTCCCCTATAGTATAACTAATAGGGAGCAATGTCCATTTTAATTACCATATGGTGCACGGCACTATATGGTAATGGCGCCTATAACCTGTTAATTTTATGCTGTTTTATTTATTGCTGTTTTAAGCAACTTTTTCTGATTTCTGCCGATAATAGTAATAGTGGGGGTTTACATAACAGCAAAGATTGGGAGGTCTTTATGATTGGCGCAGGAGAAAATAGTTGGTGGAAAAAAGCGGTGTCGACCGGGGAGATTCGCGGGGCCGTCATGCAGAACCGCGAGATTCCCGAGGGGACGTTGGTCTGGCCTTGGGGTGAAAAACCGGGGGCTTGCACCAAAGATGACTATGTTGATTACGGCGAAGAGCGTATCTGCAACGCCGCGCTGGTCCGGTGGGAAGGGGAATCTCTCACCGTCAAAAGTCCCGATGGTGGCATCTATCGATTCAAGCAGCCCAAGCGCGTGCCGGTCACCCAAGACGGCAATCACGATTTGAGCCGCGATGCCGACGTCAACGGATTGCTTTTGAAAGATCCGAAAGACTGGCCCGGTCCCGATGCCTGCATCGAATTTTATCAGCCCTTTACGAGCGGGCTTGCCCCCTTGGCCGTCCGCGAAGTGGTGGCTCAATTACATACCGGCGCCGGCCGCTGTTTTGAAATACCGGTACAGATTATGAAACCGCCCACTCCGCCGCCGGCGCCCGAAGCGCCGCTCGTGGTGGCAGAAGTGGAAACACCTCCGGCCAAACCGGAGCCGCCAAAGGTGGAGGCCAAGAAGACAAAACCACCCGCAAAAAAACCCCCGGTCCAAAACCATGGCCCGGCAAAACCAAAACCCAGAACGGGTTTGGCCGCGCAAAAACCGTCTGCCAAAAAACCGGCAGAGAGGATCGTCAAAGCGCATCCCCCAAAGCCAGAAATGCCGACTCCAGAAGTCAGGCGGACGCCGACGACGACATTAAAAGAAATGTGCAAAAAAGAATTGCCCCAAAATGGAAAAAAACTTTGGGAGGGAGGCCATGTGCCGAGGTTCGCCGAGTTGGAGCACTTTCGCGGATACCGTTGCGGCTTTCTCTATCAGCAGGGCCAAAAAGGGACCGACGGCATACATACGCCGGAGATGGGCATCTCCTTCAAGGCCGATGAAGTACAGATGACTTTGCAAACAAAAGATGGCCCACAGCGCTTTATGTTGCAGGAAGATACAGCTCGCATTTGGGCGCAACATGTCAATCCGAACGAATGGATGATTCCGCCGAATATGAGTCTCGACGGCAATCCCCACGGAACCTATGGTCCCATTGAACTCCGCATATTACAGGGCGGCGAGCTGATGCTTCGCTATTTGATCCCCTCCAACGACGGTAAAGACTACGTCTACGGCTGGGCCATCGCCCGTGCAGGCGTCGATTCTTAAGCTTCTTAAAGGAAAGATATGGGTATCGACCCGATCAAACAAGTGGCGCAGATTACCAAGGCTTATGCCGAGGATTGGGATAGACTCACGCAGGGCGAGTGTAAAGGCACCGGGTTTTCTGATGCGCAATGTGACACTTTGGCGCAAGCACTTGGTAAGGGAGCTGAAGGGACCATCACCGCCGACGAACAAAAAAAACTTGAAGAGGCTAGATTCGCGAAAGAGTTTATTCGTGAGTTGGCCGGCGATGATGGCAACAAAGCATTGCATTCACGCGTTCGCTGGTTGGCCGATCATATAACACCCAAAAATTACCGTATCTGTACAAGAGATTGTGACGTACGAAAGCGGACCGATAACATTCTTGAATTGGAATCCATTGGCCCCGATGCCGCAGAGGCGGTGC
>JAHFSU010000003.1 GCA_023265595.1 Deltaproteobacteria bacterium | reverse complement strand
TGTCTCGGACGCCGTCGAGAATATGTTCATCAGATAACTATAGGCCTCATTTCCGATCAGATAATTGTAAGGCATGTAGGTGTTCACAAATTTCGCGCCGGTCAAAGTGGGCACCTTAATTCGAAGGTCCGCATAAAAATAATCGAGGTCGCAGGTGTCGAATGTACCGTTGTCGTAGACTCGGGCGAGGTCTTGAAACAAAAGGGCTTGTCCTTTGGAATAGCCCCTATAGTCATTTTCAATAAAATAACATTCTACTGTTTTAGCCATACGTCGTTGTTATCGGGACTTCTTCAAAAAAGTTGCGTGATTTTAAAAAATATCCTACAGAGGTGCCTAACACCGAAAGTGGGGTATAATGCTTATAAAGGGCAAAACGGTTGTGTTGGGCATTGGGGGCGGAATTGCGGCTTATAAATCGTGCGAATTGGTGAGACTCTTGGTCAAAGAGGGGGCCGCGGTTCATGTTGTGATGACCGCCGCAGCGAAAGAGTTTGTAACCCCGCTCACACTGCAAACACTCTCAATGAATCCGGTATCAACAGACATGTGGGGAGAAACCCTTGCTCCCGCTCGTCGTGAGTCTGTCGAAGGACGAATCAGCCATATTGCCCTGGCCGACAAGGCCGATCTGGTTGTCATCGCCCCCGCAACCGCTGATCTAATTGCTAAAGCGGCGCATGGTCTGGCAAATGATCTCCTCACCAATATTTTGCTCGCCACCCGCGCACCGGTTTTGTTTTGCCCGTCGATGAATGTCCATATGTGGGAACACAAGGCGACGCAAAATAATATCGGCCGGCTCAAAGAGTTGGGCTATCATCTTATGGAACCCGACAGCGGAGAACTCGCCTGCGGCTATGAAGGCAAAGGGCGTTTGTGTGAACCGGAAGTCATCATCGAAAAGCTGACTAGAATGTAGTCGCTACTTACTGGCCAACAATTCCTGAATGTGCGGGAGTGCAACGGAAGGGTCAAAAAGTCCCTGTTTTAATTTGGTTTGAATCAGTTCCACAAACTTGTCGATTTTTTTGGCGGCGACCTTCTGCCGCACCGCCCAGCGCAACTGTTTGCGAATCTCTATGGCATAGGCCAATTTGCGCATCCCCGAAGGATCGGCCTTGAGACACCTCGCCTTGTCGGGGTTTTCCAAAAAATTTCGGACCGTCTCCATCATTAAGTCGCGATAGGGTTTCACCTCTTTGTTTGTAAAAATCCAGCGGGATATTTTGGCATAGGTTCGTAATCCAAAACGGAGTTGTTTCAATTTTTGCAAAATCAGAACGCTGTTAAAAATCCTCTTGTTCGTCCGAAAAGAAAAAAGGGTCTTTTTTAAAACCCGTTCTAAAAGATGATCAAACGGGACATAATCGTGGCGAATCACCTGATTGATTTCTTTCCAGCGCTGATCGGGGACATGCAGATCAAAACGCATCTCCCAATAAATGTGCGACAACGAACGATGGCGAAAACTTTTGATCATCTTAAAGGGAACAAAATAATTGTGAGCCACGCAATCAGCCGCCAGATGGGTGAGGTAGCCCCACGCCGCCGCTCGTTCCATGTCTGTTTTGGCCTCTTCTAAAATCAATTTTCCGATTGACCAATTGTGACAATGATAAATGGCCCCCGCATATTTTTTACCGCTGATGATGTCGGGCGAAACGGAACCGTAGATATACTCCTGTGGGTATGTCTCAATCAGGGCACGCATCGCCGGCGCTATCCATGCCGCATGCTGCAAAACGGTGAGTGCGATATCGAGATGGGTTCCCGGCCCCCAAGCATAAACGGAAGTGGGTGCCAGAATAAAAAAAAGGACTGTGATAAATAAGAGAACCATTATTTTAAACTTGTCATTGCGAGCGAAGCGAAGCAATCTCTCGATCAGCCGATGGATTGCTTCGCCCTTCGGGCTCGCAATGACAACGAAATAACTATGTCAGAACTTGAAAAAATTGTACAAGATTTAAAACAAACTCTGCAGTACCACCAACAACGGGGGATTGAATTTCTGCCCAAAGGAAGACCGTCGATGAAACCGGAGAAGGACGCAAAAAAAATTAAAACACTGGAAGAAATTAGGGCCGAAATCGGCGATTGCACCCGCTGCCGGCTTTGTAAAGGGCGCACCCATATTGTGTTTGGCGTCGGAAACCCCAACGCCAAACTGATGTTTGTCGGCGAAGGCCCCGGCCGCGATGAAGATATGCAAGGAGAACCGTTCGTCGGCCGCGCCGGCCAACTGCTCAACAAAATTATTGAAGCGATGGGGATGAAACGGAGCGATGTTTTTATAAATAATATCGTCATGTGCCGCCCACCCGAAAACAGGGCGCCTCAACCCGACGAGGCCGAAAAGTGCATTCCTTTTTTACATCAAAGAATCGCTTTTATTAAACCGAAGGTCATCGTCTGCCTCGGTTCGGTTGCGTTTCAGTTTTTATTGAAGACCGAAAAGAAAATTTCGCAAAGCCGCGGAGAATGGTTTGATTACGAAGGAATCAAAGTGATGCCCACCTACCACCCCGCCTTTCTCTTGAGAAATCCCGACGCCAAAAAACCGGTCTGGGAGGATATGAAGAAAGTGATGGAGGTTTTGAAGAGCGTTTGACAGGGCACTTTTTTGAAACAAACCAAGTCTATGAGCTTGTAGGAGTCGAGATGATGCCTATTCAAAATTTCAAAAATCATTGCCATTAGTAATCGCCGGAGTAATAATCTGATTCCTTAGGACCGTCACAGTGACACGGGCTGGAGACTACTTCTACTTCTGGTTTACATATTTCCGGATTTGGATGTATCCCCAATTGGCATTTCAATTTTTGCAAAGCCGGGGCAATGTCAAAAATGGTAAGTGGCTTTCGGCATTCTGGTTGTGAACGGTAGAAAACATTATCGCAGCGCTTTAATATAAAAAATAAATCCTCTATACTACTCACGTCCCTAAACTCTCTCAATGTAATTTGTCCATCAGCGGCGGCCTCATTTGCGATTTGCTTCATATTCGGGGTCAATTTGTCTGCTGAAAGCTCCAGATACTCGATAAAAACATTTGCAAATGTTGTTGCTGCTGCTGGAGTTACTTTTTCATTTCCCATAAATCCTCCTTGTATTTTTTCGAAGCTGAAGAGTAATGTCTCGCTGCTCTCTACAAGAGTTATCGTCATCTTTCAATAAAAGTTGCGCGTTATTTTCGAGAGAGAGAGAAAAAAAGAGATTAATAAAATCAAATACTTAAGCCTTAAAAATATTTTTTGAAGGGGCCTGCATGAAAATGCAATTTTACAATAAGTTGTAAATTTGCATTGATGAAATTAATGCACCATCCGCGGTTTGGGCGGCGGTTTGGGAGCCCCCTCTTCGGTGACAGAGGGCATTGGCTTGGAGCCTTTGTAGGTAAAGACCTTGTTGCGGCCGGCATCTTTCGCATCATAAAGCGCGATATCGGCATGATCGATCAGATCATCCATTTCTGCGACATCCTCCGGAAAATGGGCAATACCAATGCTGATGGTCACACCACCCATTTTTTCTTGCACCAAGTGGCGCAATTTTTCGGCAACCGCCAACGCACCGTTTTTATCGGTGTCCGGAAGTAGAATCACAAACTCCTCGCCGCCAAACCGGGCTACGGTGTCAACTTCGCGCAGATTAGCGGTGAGCAATTGCCCTAGACCGCGCAAAATTTCATCTCCCTTCGGGTGACCATATGTATCGTTGTAATTCTTGAAATGATCGACGTCGCACATCAATAAAGAAAGATCGCGCTGAAAACGAATTGCCCGTTTCCATTCCATGTGGAGCACCTGTCCAAATTGGCGGCGATTGAAAACACCGGTCAGTTCATCCGTCACGGAGAGTTCGCGTGTTTGTGTGTAGAGCCGAGAGTTGGCCATGGCCAACGCCACTTGATTGGCAACAAGAGTCAACATTTTAACATCGTGAGGGCTGAAGGCAAAAGTCCCCCGACGCCCAAAATTGATCACGCCCAAGCGCTCATTTTTATAAATCAGCGGGATTGACAAAAGGGAACCGCGCAGTTGAAAACCTTTGAAAACAAAATTAGGATCCTCTTTCAAATCGCCAACACAAATGGTTTTCCCGTTTTTTAATACTTCACCTGCAATGCCTTCTCCCATTTTGAGCACCATTTGCGACACTTGCGGAATGGACTCAAATCCAAAAAAGGCCTTGACCCGCAAGACCTGCGCTTTTTCGTCCCAAACCATGAGTGAAAAATTTTCAAGGGTCAAATGTCCTTTGAGCACATCGGTGATAACGGCATAGAGCTGGCTCGAATCGATGGTTTGATTGACCCCCTGCCCGATTTCATAAAGTAGCGAGAGATCTTTAACCAGATTTTCCAATTTGAAATTTGTTTTTTCAATCTGACGGTTTTTTTCTTCGAGCTCCTTTTTAAACTTGAGTTCTTCTTGCATCACAGTCAGGTCATGTTCGCTCTCGATCTTCTTGGCCGACAGATCGGTAATGCGGGCCAGCATCTGGTTGAAATTATCGGCCAAGTGGCCCAGTTCATCTTTTTTATCAATTTCGGCGCGGATCAAAAAATCTCCTTCACCCGCTTTGGTCATCGCCTGCGTCAATTTATTTAAAGGCCGATCTAACAAAAGATACGTCGCGAGGGCGGCCATCAAAACAACAAAAAAAAGATGAAAAATATTGAAGAGATATTCGATCGGAAACCCAAAAACCGGCGTACCGGGCGCCACATGAAAAAAAAGGGTCAACCAGCTTGTAAAAAAGAGGGCCCCCACATAGCTTAAGCCCGCTACCACCAAAACTTTGATCGGAATTGAGATACGAATCATTTGAACCCTTTATCGGCAGCCTTTCCAAAAAGTTGTGTCTTTAAATTATAACCAAAATACCTTTGTCATATCAAACAATTATGCTAGGAATGAAAATGATGCAAAATCGCCTCTTTAGCCTGTTTTTACCTCTTTTATTGATGCCTCTAATTCGGGTTGCCCTTTTTAAAGAGGTCCCCCAAGTGACCGTACAAGGTTATCAATTGTACGTCAAAACGCCGGAGCCAAGACCGATCGGTTATCATATCGACGACCCGGCGCATATCACAGCCACCGATGACGGGTTTGCCATCAATAGCGAAAATTTTGATTATCCTTTTATCCAAATCGGCGCCGAAAAAGAATTGATCGATGTGGATGGAAAAAAAGTGGATGGAAAAATTGAAATCCGAAAAACACCGAACGGAAAATTACTGGTTTTAAATGAACTGCCGTTGGAGGACTATCTTATCGGTCTCATCCACGGTGAAATATCAGCCCTTTGGCATCCGGAGGCGCTCAAAGCACAGGCTGTCGCCGCTCGAACGTATGCATTGAAGCGCCAACAGCAAAAAGCATCTCTTAATTCTTCCGATTACGATTTGGAATCCGACATCGCCGATCAGGTTTATGCCGGCATGATGGATGATCCCAAAGACCGAATCGTTCAAGAAATCGTCGCGGCGACAAAAGGAGAGGTCCTCTGGAGAAACGGATTGTATCCCGCCTATTTTCACAGTTGTTGCGGAGGACAAACCGAATTAGCAAGCCGGGTTTGGGGGAAAAAAGAATCGTCTTATTCGGTAATCGATCCTTTTTGCGAAAATTCTCCACAGCGCAAATGGCAGCTCCGTCTTAGCCAGCGCGATTTTTTAAATCAGCTCAAAAGCCACGGATTGGAAGGTTCGCGGATTAAAAATATTTCGTTGGAGCGCTATGAAGAGGGGCCCCGAAACGTAATGGTGATTGTCGAAACCAATGTGGCGACACTTTTCATCGGGGCCACCGATTTACGCCGGATTTTGGGATACAAAGAGTTAAAGAGCACATGGTTTGATATCGATTGGTCACCGCGCGAAATCGTCTTCACCGGCACCGGATATGGCCATGGCGTGGGTCTTTGCCAATGGGGGGCCAAAACAATGGCCGAATCGGGCAAAACCTATCAGGAAATCCTCAAATTTTATTATCCGAAAGCAACCCTCCGAAAGCTCTATTGACGTATCATATAGTGCCAGGCACTAGGTGTAACATTTTTATGGATTTGAGCCTTTTCCAATACGATTATCCGCAAGAGCTCATCGCCCAGCACCCGCTGCCGAAAAGGGATTCAAGCCGGATGATGGTCCTCCAGCGCCCAACAGACGAGCATATGTTAACAGGTACCATATGCAATGAGTGGGTCAAAAATTTGCCGGCTTATTTGCAAAAAGGAGACCTTTTGGTCTTCAATGATACCAAAGTTTTTCCGGCTCGCCTTCTTTCCGGAAAAATGGAGATTCTGCTTCTTGAAAAATGCGGCCCTGACGAAACATGGAAATGTCTCGGCAAGCCGCTCAAAAAATTGGGCGAAGGGCTGCAACTTATTTTTTCAGAAAATTTAAAAGGGACCATCATCCAAAATAGAGAAGATGTTTTGCGGATTCAATTTGAATCCAAAAATTTTGAAGAAGAGATTGAAAAAATCGGTCTGCCGCCGCTTCCTCCTTATATCCGGCGCAAATCAGCGGCCGACTACACAAAAGAAGACCGCGTTCGCTATCAGTCGATCTTTGCGCGCCACAAAGGTTCCGCCGCCGCTCCCACCGCCAGCTTTCACTTCAGCCAAAAAATGCTCGAAGCCATCAAAAACAAAGGGATTGAGACAGCAACAATCACGCTGCATGTCTCGCGCGACACTTTTTTGCCGATCCGTGAAGCCGATATCCAAAAACACAAAATGCACGGCGAACGTTTTCACATCCCCGATGAAACAAAAGAAAAAATCGCCCGGACAAAACAAAACGGCGGCCGGGTGATTGCAATCGGGACAACCGTTGTCCGCGCACTCGAGAGCGATTGGAGCCAACCGGTCACTTATCATTATATATACCCGGGTACTCCCTTCAAAATGGTGGATGGGATCCTGACCAACTTTCATCAGCCCGGTTCCACGCTGATCCTAATGGTTGCGGCCTTTGCAGGGCGAGAATTTCTCTTGCAATCGTATCAAGAGGCGATATCGGAGCGCTATCGGCTGTTTAGTTACGGCGATTGCATGCTGCTCTTATAAACGATGAAATTTGAACTCCTCAAAACCGCTTCCGATTCCAAAGCCCGCTTGGGGAAAATCACCACATCCCGCGGCACAATCCGGACACCGATCTTCATGCCGGTAGGGACTCAGGCGACCGTTAAGGCGATGACTTCGGAGGAATTGAAAAACATCGGCGCCGAAATTATTTTAGGCAATACGTATCATCTCTTTTTGAAACCGGGACACGAGACGATTCAAAAATTAGGCGGCCTCCACAAATTTATGAATTGGGATCGCCCCATTTTGACCGACAGCGGCGGCTATCAAATTTTCAGCCTTTCACAAACGCGCAAAATCACGGAGGAGGGGGCCCACTTCCAATCCCCGATAGATGGCGGCGCTCCTCACATGCTGACCCCTGAGCTGGCGATCCAAATTCAAGAAGCGCTCGATTCCGACATCATGATGGTCTTGGATGAATGTCTCCCCTACCCGTCCACCAAATCGGAGGCAAAAAAATCGATGGAGATCTCTTTGAAATGGGCGGCCCGCTCCCTTCAGGCCAAAACCAATGCGAGGGCCCTCTTTGGCATCGTGCAGGGGGGGATGTACCCCCACCTGCGCAAGGAATACATCGACCATCTTCTCACGATCCACGATTCACGCCTGCCCGCCGATAGTTTGGCGGGATCCACAAACCACGGTTTTGACGGCCTCGCCATCGGCGGCCTCTCGGTCGGAGAACCGATTACGCAAATGATGGAAATGACCGATTTCTGCACGGAGCATCTCCCAAAAGAAAAACCGCGCTATTTGATGGGGGTCGGCATGCCGGAAAACCTTGTGGAATGTATTGATCGCGGCATCGATATGTTCGACTGCATTTTGCCGACGCGCAATGCAAGGCACGGTACTATTTTCACCTCTAAAGGGACCCTTCATTTGAGAAATGAGCCCTATAAAGAAGACCCAAAACCTCTCGATGAAAATTGCAACTGTTATGCCTGCAAAAACTATTCACGCGCCTATTTGCGCCATTTGACACAAGCCAAGGAAATTTTATCGGCCCGTCTCTGCACACTTCATAACTTGCATTATTATCTGAGTTTGATAGGGGAAATCCGCCTTGCGATCGAGCAAGATCGTTATTCTGAATTTAAAAAAGAGTTTTATAAAAAACAGGAGACATTATGACTTCTACACTATTGGGCATGGCCCAAACACCGCAAGGAGGAACGCCGGGACAACAATCGCAGGGAAATTTTTTGATGACCTTCGCCCCTTTGATCATCATCTTCGTGATTTTTTATTTTCTGCTGATTCGTCCGCAGAAAAAGCAGCAGAAAAAGGTGCAGGAGATGCTCAATGCCATCCGCAAAGGGGATAATGTGATCACCCGCGGGGGGTTGCACGGCAAAATCACTGCGATTGCCGACAACGTTTTGACCCTCGAAATCGCCAACAATGTGAATGTAAAAATAAATCGTGACGCGATTCTCCACATAACACCCGGCGCATAAATTATGGATTCCGGACTGAAAGGGAAATTTTGGGGGATGGGGGCTGTCATTCTTTTGGCGGTTTATGCATTGATCCCCACTTTTTTTCCTTCTCATCTCAGTTTTTTGCCTGAAAAAGGTCTCAATTTAGGTCTCGACCTCCGCGGCGGTATCTACATTGAGCTCGATGTGCAGGTTCAAGAGGGGCTCGTCACCAAACTCGACATTTTGGCCCAAGACCTTGTGAGAGATTTAAAAAGCCGCAATATCGAACCGGTCCAATGGACCCGCGATGACAAGGCCCTTTTTGTCACGTTTACTTTTAATAACGAGGCCGATTTGCAAAACGCTGTCGGAGTCGCCGCAAAAAATTACAAAGGGGCCCTCACAAAAGGACCCGTCACACCGGGAAATAAGCCATCGATCCGATTTCTTTTGACACCGGAATATGAAAAACAGATCCGCAAAGATATTGTCTCTCAGGCCGTGCAGGCGGTTCGAAACCGTGTCGATCGTTACGGTTTGGCCGAACCGACCGTACAGAAAATGGGGGAAAACCGGATTGTTGTGGAACTTCCCGGCGTGAAAGACCCGGAAAGGGCCATCAAAATTATCCAGCAGGCCGGCAAACTGGAGTTCAAACTGGTTAACGGCAAAGCCAACAAAACCGAACTCGGCAACTGGATTGCGGAGGCCAAAAAGCAAAAAAATCTGACCATCGGCTATTCTGCGGAAGATATCCAAAAATTGAATGAAGCCTTGAAACCAAAACTTCCCGAAGGAACTGAAGTCGCTTTTGAAATCACACGGGATCCGTCAAACGGAGAGGTGACACAAGCGGTACCTTATCTACTCGACAAAACTGCTTATGTAACCGGGGATATGCTCAAAACCGCACAGGTACAGATCGATCCGCAAAGTTCGGAACCTTACGTCAGCCTTGCCTTCAACCCGATCGGCGCCAAAAATTTTGGAGATTTAACGAAAGCCCATGTCAAGGAATTGTTGGCTATCATGCTCGACGGGAATGTCGCCTCGGCGCCGCAAATCCGCGAGCCGATTTTGAACGGCCAATGTAAAATTGAACTGGGCGGCAACCTCGATCGCGACGCACAGCTCAAAGAGGCCAAAGATTTGACGTTTGTTTTGCAAGAAGGGGCTCTGCCGGCTCGCCTCAAAGAGGCAACCAAAACGGTGATTGGCCCAACCCTCGGTGAAGATTCGATCAACCGAAGCCTGAAGGCGATTTATGTCGGCACAATCCTCGTCATTTTGTTTATGGTCCTCTATTATAAATGGTCGGGACTTTTGGCCGATTTCGCGGTGATCTTAAACACCCTTTTTCTTTTTGCACTGCTCGCCATGTTTCAGGCAACGCTCACACTCCCCGGTATGGCCGGCATTGCATTGACAATCGGTATGGCGGTCGATGCGAATATTCTTATATTTGAAAGAATCCGGGAGGAATTGGCCGCGGGACAACAACCGAGGGCCGCCGTCGGAGCCGGCTATTCGAATGCCCTGCGCGCCATCATCGATTCGAATTTGACTACGATTATTTCCGGCATCATTTTATATCAATACGGAACGGGCCCCATTCGCGGCTTTGCGGTTACCTTGATGATCGGCCTCGTCTGTAACATTTTTACCGCTGTTATGATGACTCGCACTGTTTACGATTATTTTTTGACCGTGCGTAAAGTGCAAAAAATCAGCATATAGGATTTCTATGAAACTTTTTAAACAGACGCCCAACTTCCCCTTTGTCAAAAACCGTTTTCTCTTTTTGGCCCTTTCCGGCCTCATTATAGTTGTCAGCATTGTCCTGCTGGCCACCAAAGGCTTGAATTACGGCACCGATTTTACCGGTGGCGTCAAACTCCAATATCAATTCGGCAAACCGACCACGGAAGATACAATTAGAAAAATATTGACCGGCCTTGATTTGAAAGAGGCCTCCGTCATCCGTTATGGGGAACCAAAGGAAAATCGCTTTGTGATACGGCTTGCCAAACCGACACAGGAGAATTTGACTTTGTCGTCAAAACTGACGCCGGCTTTTGAAAAATCTTTTGAAGGACAAACGGTTACATTAGAACAGGAAGAGACGGTCGGCCCCAAAGTGGGCGAAGAGCTCCGCAAAAAAGGTCTGCTCGCCGTTTTGGTGTCATTGGCCTGCATGCTGATTTACATCGGTTTTCGTTTCGATTTTCATTTTGCCCCCGGCGCCTTGATCGCCCTTTTTCACGATGTCCTCTTGGCCCTCGGGGCCTTTGCCCTTTTGCAACTGGAATTCAATCTCACCATTTTAGCGGCCATTCTGACCATCGTCGGCTATTCCATCAACGACACGATCATTGTTTTTGACCGGATTCGGGAGCATGCCAAGTTGATCGATCGCGATTCGATCGATGAAATCGTCAACAAGAGTATCAATGAAACACTCTCCAGAACGGTCATCACGTCACTGACTGTTTTTCTGGTTGTTTTGGTTCTATATCTTTTCGGCGGAGCCACAATCAAAGATTTCGCTTTTGCGTTCATGATCGGCGTTGTCACCGGTACTTATTCCACCTTCTCCATCGCTTGCCCCATCTACATCAGCCTGTATAAAGCGGATAAACGCTCTGCATGAGTGAACCCCATCAAAAATCGTGGTGGCTGTATCCCAAACAACCCGATTTGCAAAAAAAATTGTCCGAAAGTTTAAATATTTCTCCCGTGATTGCGCAAATTTTGATTAATCGCGGGATCGATTCCGTTGAAACAGCCCAATTTTTTTTGAGCCCTTCTCTAAAAAATCTCCCGAACCCTTTTTTTCTTCCCAACATGGAAAAGGGGGTTGAACGAATTGTCGAGGCCATCAAACGAAATGAAACAATCGCCATTTATGGTGATTATGATGTGGATGGTTTGACCTCAGCCGCCCTTTTGAATCTTTTTTTCAAAGAGATGGGGATTACCCCTCTTGTCTACATTCCGGACCGCATCAAGGAAGGTTATGGTTTGCAAGCGGCGGCTCTCGAAAATTTGAAAAAAAGAGGGACCTCTTTGGTGATCACCGCTGATTGCGGCACCAAATCGCATGACGCCATAAAACGGGCCGGAGAGATTGGGCTGGATGTGATTGTGACCGATCATCATGAGCTGGATGCTCAAGCATCGCCGGCCTTTGCCTTTGTCAACCCGCAACTCCTTTCCAAAGGAAGTTTGGGACAAGAGTTGGCCGGCGTCGGCGTCGCTTTCTTTTTGCTGTTGGCGCTGCGCCAAAAACTTCGGGAACAAAATCTTTTCAAAACTCTCGAACCCAATTTGAAACAACATCTCGACCTCGTCGCCATGGGGACCATCGGCGACATGGCACCCTTGACCGGCATCAATCGCATTCTGGTTTCGTTTGGTCTCAAGGAATTGGCGCAAAGCAAAAAACCGGGAATCATCGCTTTGAAAGAAGCGGCCAAATTAAAAGAGGGAAAAACCTTGGTCCCTTCCGATATCGGTTTTAAGCTGGCCCCCAGAATTAATGCCGGAGGGCGCATCTCGCAGGCGCAACTGGGATTGGATCTTTTGTGTTGCGACGATCTGGAACGAGCCCGAAAACTGGCAACCATTCTCGAGCAATGCAACCAAGACCGACAAGGAATGCAAGAGAGACATCTTCGTCAAGCGCTTGAGATGGCGTCGCAAAAGGAGACCCGATTTAGTTTTGTGGTTGCCTCAAAAGATTGGCATCCGGGAATTGTGGGGCTCGTCGCCTCCAAATTGACGGAGAATTTTTATCGCCCGTCTATTGCGCTGAGCATCGAAGGAGAATGGGCACGCGGTTCCGGACGGAGTATTTCCGGCATTCACATTGTCGAAATTTTGGAGGGGTGCAAAGATCTGTTGGAACAGTTTGGAGGGCACACCGCCGCGGCCGGCCTAACCCTGCGTACAGAAAAAATTCCGGAATTTGAAGAACGCTTTGAAACACTTTTAAGCCAGAAAGCATCTCAAGAACTTTATACCCCCAGCATCAAAGTCGATTATGAATTAAAATTGGCGGAAATTAGTGAGCGATTTTTAACAGAACTGCAGACATTGCAACCCTTCGGCATCAAAAATCCGGAGCCGGTTTTTTTGGGGCGCGCGCTCTCTTTGAAAGAGGCCAAAGTCGTAGCCGAAAAACATCTCAAATTAAAAGTGGCAGATGATCAAAATCAGCTTGAAGCGATCGCCTTTAATATGGGAAATAGGCACCCTTTGGCAAAAGAGAGGGGAGATTTGGTCTTTATCCCCCAATGGAATACCTATCAGGAGATGCGCGTAATTCAGTTAAAAATTAAGGATTTAAAGTGTTGACACGATGCGTTATTAAGGTTAGGATGTTCCTCAAAAGGAGGCAATTATTATGAAGAAGAAGACAAAAAGAGGTAACGGCGGTTTTCTAAATCACGCGCTGCAATCCTTAGAAAAACAAGCCGCGTTTGCCTATAAAAAATGGAACCAGTTGGACAGCAAAGAGATTGTCCGTCTGGCGATCAAAAAACGAACCCAGATTTCAAAAGAAGTAAAATATTACGCCGATGGCATTGTGCACACCTTGACCCATGCCGATCTTTTGCCCAACAAAAACAAACTCCTTCGCGAGGCAAAACGGAATCTGGAGGGTTTTGTCAAAAAAATTCAAAAGAGCGATGTGGCCTCTAAAGCGATCAATTTAGCGACCCACAAAGGAAATGAATTTTTAAATCTTCTCAATTTCCCGACAAAAAAAGAGGTGGCAAAGCTCAACAGCCGTTTGAGTCAGCTCGAAAAGCGCTTGAAAACTTTGCGTCCATCGCCTAGACCATAACTATGGATAGGGCGGTCGTTTTATTATCCGGCGGTTTAGATTCGACTCTTTCGTGTCTCCTTGCGCGCGATCACCACGAAATTATTTTGAGTCTCACCTTTGATTACGGCCAAAAAGCGGCCCTAAAAGAAATTCAGGCCGCCCGTAAAATGGCGCAACAATGGCATATGCGGCATCAAGTTGTCGAACTGCCTTGGCTGAAAAATCTAGGAGAATCGGCTCTCACTTCATCCACCAGACTCCTCCCCAAATTTCATGACCCCGAAAAATTGAAAGAGAAAAAGGCAACCGAAAAATCGGCTGAAGCGGTTTGGGTCCCCAATCGCAACGGCATTTTTATCAATATCGCCGCGGCCTTTGCCGAAAGTCTCGGGGCCTCATGGATTATTACCGGCTTTAACAGGGAAGAGGCCTCTACCTTTCCTGACAATTCTTCGGATTTTGTCCATCGCACCAATCGCGCATTGGAGTTATCGACTCTCCTTTTTCCACCCAAGGTCAAAAGCTATGTTCAGGAGATGAACAAAAAAGAGATGGTGCAAAAAATTATCGAACGCGATCTCTCGTTCGATAATTTCTGGAGCTGTTATTTGGGGGGTAAAAAGATGTGCGGCACCTGCGAATCATGCGCCCGCACCCTCGCGGCTTTTCAAGAAAACGAATTGTCGGAAAAAATACGGTATCGGTTTTCTATTTTTTGACGAGTCGCAGATGACGCCCACTTTTTCCGTCCCCCACCGTTCTGCCGGCGTCACGCCCCACCACCGGTTCTGCATATTCGAAAAAAGCCGACAGGCCTCTGAAGAGCCGATCCAGAAACCGGGGAGATGAAGGGCCCTCTTCCGACGCCTCCAGCGCCTTTTCTTCCATCTCTCTTTTTCTTTGACCCGCCTCTTTCGCCCGCAATTCGTTATCGGCGGCCAAATAGGCCAAGGCTGATTTTTTAAAATGTAGCGCGGCAACGACGAGCTCCCCTTTTTGGGAACGATCGGAAAATTTCATGGCGCTGCGGAAATAATTTTCCGCTTCTAAAAAGTAAAATCGTCTCGCCCGCACCACATCCCCGCGAATCCGGTAACCATCGGCCATCTGTCCAAAATCTTCGGCCGCATCGCGATAATCTCCAAAAAAACGGTCCACCCATGCGGCTAAGGCATGGCCAACGGGATTGGCATAAACGATATTTTGCAGTGCTTCCATTTTTTCCACAGGAAAAAAAAGAGCTTCTTTTTTCTTCATTAAAAAAGCCGTCGCCCGATCCACGGCCCTTTGATAGCTCGATTCCGCTTCGAGCGAGATACCCCTTAAACCGGAGGCAATTTGCCGAAGTTTTGCTTGGGATTCTTTTCCAAGTTCTTTTGTGCGGACATATTCCCTGACGGGAATTGACCATGCAGAGGTGGGGATTCCTTCATCGGAAAGGGCCTCCGAAAGGGCCGGAAGAAGGCGAACCAGCATCCGGTGGTCGTCGTATCCGATCGGACCTAAATTGCGGCAGGCCTCCATAAGACCCGAAGGCCCCACCAAAAGGGCGCCCGAATAGATATCCAATGAGGTCAAACTAACAAGGGGTGTCATGCGTTGTTTATGCCTTTCAGAATTGTGTTCGTCAAAACCAGAAAAAAGTTGCCTCAAAACTTGCATATGGTACCTGTTAACATATGTCGGTTTTGAAAATGGGTTGGCTTTCAGCCACCACAACCTATGACGGGACTCAATTAAAATCCGAGTGGATTCAAGAAGTTAGCGCTCTTAAAGGGGATGCCATCGTTGGGTTTATCGGCCCTGCCGACGTGCCGATCGAACATATGGTCGATCTGGAAGATGTCGCCCGCAATGCGCCGATCTTTAGCGAGTCGATGCTCCATTTTATCTGTGAAATTTTTGATAAGGATCTCGAAAAAATGGTTTTGCGCCAAAGGATGTTGATTGCCATCCTCCACGAAACCTTGCTGCAATTTCCGCAATGCTTCAAAATCATTCGCGACGGCGATGATCTCTATGATGGCGATTGCAAACTTTCGGTCTCGATTGCCACCTCTTCTCCCATTTCGTGTCTGATACACACCGGCATCAACATCTCCAGAAAAAACACGCCGGTTCTGACAAAGGGGTTGCAAGATTATAAGATGGAACCGAAAAAACTGGGGGAAGAGGTCATGAAACGGTTTACAAAAGAACTCGCCGAAATAAAACAGGCGACAATGAAAGTGAGACCGGTGGATTAACGCAATCCAAATTCTTTCATTTTTGCCTGGAACCCACGTCGGCTAAGGCCCAGCCTTCGGGCAGCATGCGTAACATTCCCGCCGGTTTCTGACAAAATACGCTCGATGACTTCTCTTTCTAGATGGGCTTTTGCGCGCCGCACGATTCCTTCCAAGGAAGAGTCGTCCGCGGGATCTCCTCCGCCAGCACGAAGAACGGCTGCCACCTCTTGCCTGACAACGCCGAGAGAAGCCCACAAAAAAGCCATGTGGCATGTTTGCATGGCCATGGAGGCGGCTTTTTCAAAATTAGTTTTATCTATCTTCCTTAAAGAACACGCTAAACTCTCTAAGGCCGTGCGTGCGTCGGATGCAGAGGCATCAGGAATTAGCGAAAAATGTGAAACTATCTTTAATGCCTCTTTGATCTTATCTCCTTCCTTTCCCAGTTTCCGATAAACTTGGGCAACAACGGTATCGACCTCTCTCATGGAACTGATGGGATCAAAATCGGGTTGAGATAAAAGGACCTCAAGCCCGTCCGGAGATGCCAAGAGTTGGTTTCCCACTGTCCCGATGAATAAAATAGGCGTTGCCGCAAACATAAATACCTCCTTGGTCTTCGGCTGACATATCAAAAGGAAAGTCCCCCTAGCAACCATATTTTTTTCAACTTTTATATTTCAATAGTGGGTCAGTTTGTCATTCCTGCCCCCGCTTACAACACGCGGGGGTAAACTCCAGCAGGAATCCATGGATCCCCGCTTTCGCGGGGATGACATCAACAAACTGACCCACTACCTATATTCCCATGGGCTTGATCTTAATAAGAAGGTGTAGTAGCCCTTGCCCATGCTCCACCGCGAGGCGTATGAAGAAAAAGAGAAAGAACTCTTGGCCCCCTACGCCCAACTCTCTTCGGCGAGCCTCGGCAGAAAACACAAAGAAGAAGAATGTATCTTTCGTCCCTGTTTTCAGCGCGATCTCGACCGCATCGTCCATTCCACCGCCTTTCGGCGGCTTGAATATAAAACGCAAGTCTTCATCAATCACGAGGGCGATTATTACCGGACACGCCTCACACATTCTCTGGAGGTGAGCCAAATTTCGCGCGGCATTTCACGAATGCTGAGGCTCAATGAAGACTTGGCGCAAACGATTGCCCTCGCACATGACTTGGGCCACACACCCTTTGGCCATGCGGGAGAGGCGGCGATGCACACGCTCATGGAAGATGTCGGCGGGTTTGAGCACAACAAACAGAGTTATCGTGTGGTGACGCAACTCGAAGAGCGCTATCCCAACTTTCCGGGCCTAAATTTATCTTTTGAAGTCCTCGAAGGGATTTTGAAACACCAGACGGAATATGACAAACCTCTGGAAGATGCCGATTTTCAAAGGGTGGGCTTTCCGACACTGGAGGCTCAAGCGGTCAACTTTGCCGACGAGATCGCCTACATGAATCACGATCTGGATGACGGCCTTCAATATGGGATGCTCACTTTTGAGTCATTGAAAGAGGTCCGACTTTGGAACGAAACCTTTGCCGACATCCAAAAATCGATTCCCAACGCCCCCGACAAAGTGAAGCGCTTTCGCACCATCAGCCGTCTGATCCACAAGTTGGTCGATGATTTGCAAACCGAAACCCTAAAAAATATCTCGGAGGAAAAAATAAAGACGCTCGAAGATGTGCGGACTCACGGGAAAAAAATCGTCTCTTTAAACCCTGCCATGCAAAAAAAGACGGCGGAACTCAAAAAATTTCTGTATGAAAATATGTACCTCCACTGGCGGGTGGTTCGCATGGCAGAAAAAGCAAAGCGGACGATTACCGATCTTTTTCAGGCCTATATCGCCAATCCAAGAATTTTGCCGGAAGAATTCTACACGCGGGTCAGGGGAAGCAAAGAAACCAAGCGACATATCTGCGACTACATCGCCGGCATGACCGACCGCTTCGCCCTGCAGGAACACAAAAAGCTGTTTGATTTGGAAGAGAGAGTTTAGCGTATAAACATAGGATCGGCAAAACGCTCTTTTGCTTCTAATTCTATCTCTCTAATTGCCGCTGCTGTTTTGATCTCTTGACTTAACTTGTCCCTAAGTGCTGTAACGGTTGGCGAATAGACACCGGAAATCTCAAAATAATTTTCAGGGGATCTCCTCAGCAACTCTCTATAAACAGGCGTTAACAGCCAATATTCCATCAGACTATTTTTTTCCAAATCGGACAGCAAATCCCAAGCCTCTTGAAAATGGGGATACAACGCTGCCCACTCCATAAATAAACTGACAATACTTTTCCTCAATTCAAAATGATCGCGGGAGTCAGCAAACCATGATGCCAAAACGGTTGGATATTCCGGATCGATAACAAAAGGATCACTGGGATCGTGATTGAGAAACCTCCTGACATCGGCAATATAATCCAACCGATCCGATAACCCACCCCTTCTTAATTCAATCACCCTTGCTCTTGAAGAGCGATGGGCCAAAACATCTAATCTCCATGGGACATAAATCATTCCATTTCTTTCCAAATCTTCATAAAAAGCCGCGAGCCTTTCTTTTGAAGGAGGTTCTTTGCGAAGGTGAATTTCAATAGATTTGGTCAGCATGCCTCTGGAATGTTGGACAACCCTTTCCACGGCAGGATGACTTTCTAGATAAGCTATCAGTTTGTCCAATGGTTCATCTCTCTGAAAAGAAACTCGGATTTCCCCTCCCGACTTGCAGACGCGGAGCATCTCTTCCAACATAGAATCGCCGGTTGCGGTAAAAAGGAAATGTTGAAGAACCCAGTTGTTAGTTACTAAACCAAACATACCCCTTCCAAACGGCAGGGAAACGGCATCTGCCTTCATTCCGATAGCCGATTTGGGCTGAACAAGCAGATCCACCGGAATGGCACGCGTACCCGAATCTCTGTAAGTGACATCAATGATCTGCGCAAAACGGCTTCTGCCACTTCCCACATCCAACACCATTTTCCCGCTGAAATCGTATTTCGACAGATTGAGTTGTGCGAGATAAGAAAAAACTCCTCTGCGTGAGCAAGGTATCCCCCTCTCGGAACGAGGCCCAAAAAATCCGATAGCGGTGAGAGGAGAACGATCGATAAGAAACAGAACAAGATTTTCCAGTTCCGAAGCAAAACTGAGCGCCCCAAAAACCATTCGGCGAACCAGAGAGTTAAAATGAGATGGAGTCTCTTCATCCAAAAAATCCCCATTCTGTGTTAGGGGATGGGTGGCAGAAAATCGCAATCCCGAACTTGTAGCAGGAGGGGGTTGGGCTTGATGAATATCGGGGACAGTTTCAAATGAAGAAGTTACATTTTGAAACCCTGCAGTGGAATTTATTGCATCTGTTAATAAGGAAGTGGCTGTTGGATTGGTGCTGAGGGTGAAATTAGACACCCCAACTGCTTGTATTCCCAAAGCAATATTCCCATCGACGGGTGGCATAGTTTTATCATCCCTTCTTAACTGTTATCGGCAATCTTTCAAAAAAGTTGCTTCCAATCAAGGTGAAAACAGAGTGGACAAATTGTCCAGCTGTTTGATAGAGAAGCGAAACGCCCTCCTTATGACACGCAATTTTCACATCGGCATTATGGGAAATCTGTTTTCGGGCAAGACAACCCTCATGAACGCCCTCTCTCAAGACCCCTACAAAAGTTCTCTCTCGATGATTTTGGATAATGCCGATCTCCACGCCTTTTCGGAAAGGGTTGAAAAGGGTTCGCTGGCCGATGAATGTCTCAAACTTTTTTATCACGATCGCGTGGCCAATATTTTCCCGACCGAAATCTCCTTCTTGCACATGCGCACTCTACAACAACGGGAAATCAGACATTTGATGACGCGCGAAAATGGCCGCGGTGTGATTGTGATTGAAGATCGCCCTTTCATCGATGGGCCGGAAGTTTTCGTACAGCGGATGATCCAGTCCGGCGAGATGCCTTCAGCACACGCCAAGCTTTACCGAACACTTTTAAAACAGATTTTGCAAAATGAACATATTCGGATGCCCGATCTGATGGTCTATCTTCGCTCCGAACCTGACTTGCTCGAGAAGCGGCGTGAAAAAAGGGCCGCCGACGGAGATAGTTATGCCGCCTCCATTGCATCGGGCTATCTTAAAGAAATTCACGACTGCTACGAACAATTAGTTACCAACTGGAAAAAAGTTTTGCTGCGATATATGGAGATGGCAATCGTCCCTTCCGATATCGATCTGATTATCTTGCCGGCCGAAATCGATATGGAAGAGCACCCCGATTATGTCCATGTGGTGGCAGGAACGATTCGTGAAAAAGTAAGGCGCATCGTTGCCGCCCGGATAAACAATTTATGAACCTTGTTGCCGATGAAACGATCCCGAAACACAAACTGGCCAACCGGTTGACTTCCGTGGAGCGCCGCCTCACGGAACGTTTTGCGCAAAATAAAGTATTGATCGCCTGTGTCGGCAATATCGGCACCGGCAAAAGTTCTCTTGTCAAATATCTCGCATTTAACACATCGATGAATGCCCTCTTCGAACTCCCCGACGAAGGTTTTGAGGATTATCTTCCCGGTAACGATGCGGTCCATAACCTTTTGACCACTTCTAAAGAGACGGCCAAGAGAACGCTCGGCGCCTATTATGGCGCCATCAACCATTTTCTCGAAATCCACAAGGCGCATCCGGTCGAGAGCCCGCAGTGGATGAGCGCCAAAAAATCGCTAGAAAAAGGGGCTCTCGATATCCAGCATGCCTATCTCGATCTGCGTAAAATGCAGTTGCAGGCGGTGACCCATCTGAAGGGCTCTTCCTGCATCGATGGATCGCCATTAGCCGATCGTTACGCTTTTTGCGAAGTTTTGCATCATGACATGGAAGTTCCTTTTTTAAGCGCCGCGGGGTTGGAGGAGATCGAAATCCGCCTCAAAAGAGATTTTGAAAATCTCCCCAGACCCGACTTGATGGTTTTTCTGCATGGCTCCAGTGAAGCGCTGCTCGGTAATATTCGGGAACGGCAGAGGGCTGAAGAATTGGATAAGGCAAAGGTTCATGGTTCGACTGGCTCACCCTGTCCGGAATTGCCGGATGGACTGGTCCGTCTCGTTAAAGCCCTGGACCATCGCTACCATCTTTTCATGAATGTGGTGCAAGAGACGAAATGGTACCGAGGTCCGGTGTTGAGCATCGATGTCGCCAAAATCGATTTTGTCTCGAATGTCCGCCATTTGATCGCGGTTTTTGAGGGGATTGAAAAACTGCTGCCTTAGATTATCAAATACCGACAAACTGAAAAAGGGTCATTGCAAACGCGGCAAGGAGTGCCGCGGCCGGAATGGTGAAAACCCATGCCCATACGATGCGGCCGGCTACCCCCCAGCGCACAGCGCTCAGACGCCGTGTTGCTCCGACACCAACAATGGCGCCGGTGATGGTGTGAGTTGTCGAAACAGGAATTCCTAAATAAGACATCAATAAAATAATCACGCCGCCACCGGTCTCGGCGCAAAAACCATCGACGGGACGGAGTTTTACAATTTTCATTCCCATCGTCTTCACAATTTTCCATCCGCCAAAATAAGTCCCCAAAGCAATAGCCGCATAACAGGAAAAAATAACCCACATCGGAATGCCGGAATTTTTCGGTAAATGGCCGGTGGCGATAAGCAGAGCCACGATGATCCCCATCGTTTTTTGAGCATCGTTGGAGCCGTGCGAAAAAGAAAAAATAGCGGAGGAGACGAGCTGTAATCGTCGAAACCATTGATCGACCAAACCCGGTGCCATGCGGTGGCAAAGCCAACTGATTATCCACATCAGCAAAAACCCGAAAAACATCCCGATTGCAGGGGAGAGCAAAATGGCGGCCATCACTTTGTTGAGGCCGGAAAATTCAATCGCCTGAAAACCGGATTGCGCAACCGCCGCCCCCGCAAAGGCGCCGATCAGCGCGTGCGAAGAACTGGTCGGCAGCCCCCGCCACCAGGTGATCAAGTCCCAGACGATGGCACCAACCAATGCGCAGACCACCACGTTGACCGTGATAAATTCCGGCACCACGATTCCCTTCGCAATCATTTTGGCGACGGCCGTGCCAAAAGCAAACGCCGCCGCAAAATTAAAAAAAGCGGCCCAGACAACCGCCATGCGCGGACTTAACACACGCGTAGAAACAACGGTGGCGATAGAGTTTGCGGCATCGTGAAAGCCGTTTATAAAATCGAAAGCGAGCGCTATCGAAATGAACCCGGCCAAAATGATGAGAGAGGTCTCAGGCATTTTTAAGGACGATCGATTCGATCACATTGGCCACATCTTCACAACGATCGGTGGCCGTCTCCATGTGATCCAAAATTTCCTTGATCTTGATAATGTTGACGGGGTCTTTTTCTTTTTCGAACAACATGGCCACCGCATGGCGATGCGCTTCATCAGCCTCATTCTCCATGCGGTTGATTTCAATGCACTGGGCCAAAATCATTTGGGAATTTTTCAAATCTTTGAGCCGGAGGGCCGCCTTGGCAACCTCTTCTGCCGTGCGCACGAGCACGCGCGACAGGGCTTTAAACTCGTCGCTAATGTAGGGAATTTTATACAAAACCATCCTGTCCGCGCTCCCGAAAATATAATCGAGAATATCATCCATGGCGCTGACGAGCTCGTGAATATCTTCGCGGTCGAGCGGCGTGATGAAAGTTTTATTGAGAAGCTCAATCACATCGTGGGTCAAACGATCCCCTTCATGTTCCTTGTCTTCTAAAACTTTGAGTTTGGCTGCCGAGGTGGGGGAGTTGGCAATAAAATCCTGAAGGGCCTTCGCCGACTCCAAAACATTTTGGGCGATGAGATCGATTCTCTCGAAAAACTCTTTTCCCTTTGGAAATAACATTTCGAGGCGCAGGTACCAGCCTCACACAGGAGTGTCAAGAAAAGAGAAAAATTATGGCTCAACCGAACCGGTGATCCCCCAAGCAACGTTGTTTTGCACCCAAACACTGATGGCGTGGCGGTTTTGATCGGCGGAATAGACAGTATTGCTTAGATTGGCGCCAGGAACACTAAAGGCGTGGCCGGGAATCATTGTATTGGCATTATCGGAACCAACAGCTCCCGGATGAAAAACCATAACGGTGTTCCCCGACGGATTACTCAAGATGACTTGAAGCAATCCGTAAGAATTGAGGGCCGTGATATTACCAACCGTATCGGGCCAATTTTGGCTTACTGTGTAATAAGCTTTCTTTTCATTGCCGAGCCATGTATCAAATTTCAATCTGCCGTCGCTTTGGATCCCAACAGCAACGAGCATGTTTCCTGCCGCGAATTTTGCAGAGGCCAATGCGGGGGTATCCAGACGAAAACTGTTTGTATCCCGCATATTGAGGTCTCCATTTGCATTCACGCAGACCAATTCACTTTTATCGGAAAGAACGGAAGTGCCGTAATTATTTTTCAAAATTCTTCTGAAACTAGCGCAAAAACTGTTCCCGGACGCCGTCCCTTTGAGCCTTCTTTCCAGCTCTTCGTTAACCACATTACGGTTTTCAAAATCGGGCTCATGCCATCCCCCCTGCCACCATGTTGTGACAAAACGGGAGGGACCGATTTGACCTCCATTTGATTTGAGAATTTTAAAATAGGCTTTTTGGACTTTATAATTAAATCGGGTATTTTGAAGTAGCTTTGGCTCATTAATCTCCTCAAAAAGCCAGCTGATGGCAAAATCGTTGTTATCATTGACCATTGCAACCGGCGTCCATTTATTGCCGCGCTGGCCCATGTAATCGGGATCCCCCTCTCGGTAAGTACCATCGGCCTGTTTTGTAAATTTCTCATAAAAAACGTTGTTCCTGTCGTTGCCACATTCTTTTTCCATCGTGACAATAAATTTGTTGCCATTTTTTGTGACGGCCACGGAGGGTTTATCAAACTGAACCGGTGTGTTTGCATCGCAGGTCACTTGAGATAATTTTTCAAACGGTTTCCAATCGGAAACAAAACGCCGATTCTGCAAATCAAAAAGGAGATAGAAGACATTTTTACGAAGTGGTGTCACAGCAACCATCACGGCAATATTGTCGCCGCTGGCCACGGTCAACTGGTGAATACCAGAACCTATATCAAATTTCTCCCACTCCGGTTTGCAGTCTGTACATGCCGCTTGAGCTGCAGGGGGAGGCGCTTCTCCGGGGACAATCCGGATCGGATCATAGGCCGAATTGCCACAGTTGTCGGTCACGGTCACATTGACTTGATGAAAACCCAAATCGTTAAATGTGTTTGAAATATTGTTTCTATTTCCGGCAACGGCATTGAGCATCGGGGCATCATCAACCATCCAATTATAGGTATAACCCGGGTGCGTAGAGAGGGCCCCATTCACTTTTGCCTCAAAACGAATCTGATACGGAGCATGCAACCCTTCTACCAGTTGTGGAGAGACTCTTGCCTGGCCGGAAATCAAAACAGGACTAATTTCAACGGACTGTACCGGCTGTTCACAATTCTCTCCGGCAGGACCTACTACAATAATTTGGGAAGGGTTTGCAGTGATTGGTGGATGGTTCACAATAATATCGACAAGTCCCTTACCGACAATATTGCTCCCATTATGCTGACACTCGGTATCTTCCACAACCAACTTGACATGTTTCGTGCCGGCATTTCTGAAAGTAAAAGAGGGGGAGATAATACCGTCCGCCGCATCTCCCGAGTCACGACCTTCGTCGGTCAACCATCTCCAAGAGTAGTTGTAACGACGATCGCGCGGGGCTTTGATGCCGGCAACCCACGGAATGAGTTTAATCTCCAAAACCAGACTCCCTTCTATAACGGCATGTTCATTATGGGCCACTAGATTGCTGACATTGCCACGCATCACTTCAATATCTGTTTTAACATCCAAGATTCCATCTTCCGGGCAGTTCGAAGAGGCTGTTGTAGCAACCGGAGGTTCTACACCACCTCCACCCGCTCCACCTCCAGCCCCACCCATGGGAGGTATCGGCGGCACTATAACACCGGGAGGGAGAGCACCACCACCTCCTCCTCCGATTCGAACAGAAAACTGCTGTGCAAGGTTACCAAGCTGACCGGACAAGCCACCCATTCCTGTCGGCAAACCACCCATAGTGACAGTACCACTCAACTGGTTTATTCCACCTGCTCCGCCACCGCCCCCACCACCACCGGCAGGTGCTTGGCAAACCTCTTTTTGGGCGCACCGGACATCGGCGCAATCAGTGGCCCCATCGGCATTGTTATCCAAATTATCTTCACAATCTTCCTCAATAACAACGATCGGCCCCGGTGGAAGAATGGCGACATCACCTCCCCCAGTCGGTCCGGGAGGGAGAAGATCTCCACCACCATCGGCGGGTGGCGGTACGACAGGACCACCCTCGGCACCACCATTCCCCCCTCCTCCATTCCCCTGAGGCTGTTGCGAACTCTTCTCCGAACAGGCCATGAAAAAAATAAAAATAGGCAATAAAAACAATATTTTTTTCATAATTTTATCCTTTTTTTGAAAATTGAGACCACACCGTTTATCTAGCAATATCGATGCCAATTTTGATCCTATCGGAACCGTCATTTTTTTGACGGTGGCATCAAAAAGCGTCAAAAAATTGGTGGAACGTCCCCCTATTTTTTTGACGGTGGTGCCAAAAAGCGTCAAAAAACGGGTGGAACGTCCCCTCTGTAGAGCCAATGGTAAATCCAATGGGCCAAAAGCACCTTTTTAGTATATTTTTGGGTTTCGTCGTAAGGGATTTCTTCGATAATCAGCGGGAGAGAATCCTTTTTGCGAAGGCTCAACCACCGGCTAACCGCTTCTTCCCCGGCATTATAGGCGGCAACGGCCAGCGGAAGATGGCCGGAAAAAAGTTTTTTCAAAAAAGAGAGGTAAAGGGAACCGAGCTTGATGTTCATTTCCGGTTTCAAAATTTGGACAAGATCAAAATGTCTTAATTGAATCGCATGGGCCAATGTCAAAGCCGTTTGCGGCATCAGCTGCATTAAACCGATCGCGCCACTTGGAGAAACCACCCATTCGCGAAAATGGGATTCCTGCCAAATCACGGCAAAAACAAAATAGGAATCGAGGTCTCTTTTTTTTGCTGCTTTTTTGACTTCGATTTCAAATGTTCGTGGATAGCGCTCCATCCATTTCGATTTATCCCTGTCACCAGACCAATGGGTAGAAATCAGATCGAGTCGATCCTTTTTCCTTGGAATTTTTTCAAAAAGAGCCAAAAAACTATAATAATGGAAGGGATATTCCTGAAGAAGTGTCTGAAAACAAGAATCACTCTTCTCCGGATTTTTGATTTTTTTGAAAATTTGGGATTTCCAAAAAAGGGTCTGCGGGTAAAAATCACTCCGTTTGGAAATTTTATCCCAATAGGTTAATGCGGCATCATATTCCTCTTTTCGAAAATGGCACCAACCGCGCCACCAACGGGCTTCATCTCCGCTGAAGTGTCCCAAAAACAGCAGGCCTTCATCATATTTTTTCGCTTCCAACGCCGTTTTAAAAGCCCGCTTCGCAATTTCTCTGATCCCTCTTTTTTTCCCGCGATTTTCTTCAAGCAGACGATTGTAGATATCCAACGCGGCCTCGTATTTTTTGAGTCGAACAAAAATCATCGCCTCTTTCAAAAGGGCCTCGCGACGCATTTCAAAAGAGGAAGACGATTCTGCAAGTTGGTGAAATAATTCGAGGGCCTCTTTGTAACTTTTAAGCCCCATCCAACATCGGGCTTTTAAAAAGAGGGCCTTTTCATCCGTATCCGGATAATTTATTAAAGCCTTTAACGCTTGATCAAACCACCGATAGTCAACCAATTTTTCGATTATTTTTAAATCGGCCGGCTCTTTTTCCAAAATCGCAAGATTGGGGGGAAGCGTGTTGGCAAAAGCCGGAAGGGTTGTCATTGCGAGGACTCCGAGCATAGTGAGGAGGACGAAGCAATCTCTCGCGAATTTCCTCTGGATTGTTTCGGCCCTTCGGGGCTTCCGCCAAACACCCGGCGGACAGGCGCAATGACACCGTGATTTATTATCCATAGTTAAAACGGCGTCCCAAATTGCAAAATAAAGATACCATTACGGATGCCCGATCCCGTAATCGGATCCAGCAGGCCGGCCAAGCGATTCCGGTTGTTCACAATAATCGCATAACCAAAACGCCCGGTAATGGGCAATCCGTGTCCGACGATAAAATCCCCGCGCAATTCCGTTCCAACACCCAGCATAAATTTATCAAAAAAATTCCCCCAGCTATTGTGATCGTTTTGTGTTTTACTCCATGTGTCGCCATAATCGGCAAAAAAACCGATGTGAAGATTCTCCACAAAAAAGGGCCATGTGCCGGGGCCGTGTTGCGGAGAGATAATCGGGAGACGATATTCACCCGACAAAACCATCGCACGATCTCCGCTGAACGCCGCCACAGGCAAACCCCTTAAACTAAAGTAGCTCCCGCCGGGTGGAGCGGTCAGCGTCCCTTCTCCCAAATCACCCCCCAAAGTGAAGGTCCCCGGAACAAAGCGATCCCCCTGCGCAAAACCACCGGCCGCACGCAGCGCAATGACATGATTATTACCTAACGGGAGATATTCGCGCATGTCCCCCATGTAAACGCGCTGTTCATTTTTTTCCGCAGAACCGAGACGGGCATCTGAGGCAATAAGACTCAAACGAAGTTTCGTCCCTTTTTCGGGCCGGCTGATCGAGGCGGGATAAGCCTCCGTCTCCCCAAAAACATAGGTGGCGCCAAAGCCGGCGTAGTGTCCCAAATTTAGGGCCGCCGCTTCATTCGACAAAATATTCGTAATGGGGGAACGATTTTCAAAAAAATAGGCGGCCCCCACGGCTTGTCTCGTCCCGATCGGGAGAGAAATAAATCCATTTGTATTGCGCCGCTCTTCATAAAAATGATACGAATTTCCGGTTGAAAATCTTAATGTTCCATAATCGACGGCGCTCGCATTGATCCCCACCCCCAAAATGGGAAGATAATGGGCATAAGCATAACGCCCAAAATAACCGAGATAGCCGGCGCCGCTTCGATAGCTGATTCCCCCATTCCAGTTATGATAACGTAAAGGATCGTTGCCACCGGTCGCTGCGGTTGCCAAAACACCGTCATCCAAAAAGGCGAAACCGGGGAGAACAAATCGCGGCAGAAAAAGAGATTTGCCGAAGGGACTGTATTTTCGTGGATCGTGGATCGTGGATGGTTCGACAGGCTCACCATGACCGGAGTCATCTGTTTCATCTTTATCAACGGATTCTTTTTTTTGTTTTTTGGTCTCTGGTCTCTGCCTGCCCGTCCGCAGTGTGGCGGGGTCCATGGTCCATGGTCCCATGGGGATTTTTCGAATAGCATACCCCTCGCCATTGTAATAACGCGCTAGCAACGTTTTGCCTTCTTCACCGAGGGTCGGTTCAAAAACACCGGTTGTCACTCGGGTCAAACGCTTTCTCGTTTGTGTCTGCCAGTCATAAAGATAAAAATTATTCACCCCATCCTCATCCGAACTATAAATGATAAACCGTCCATCGGCTGTCCACGTCGGCCTCGATTCGACAGGAAGGCCGGTTTTTGTAATCCGGCGGTTAAAGGAACCATCGCTATTGTAGGCCGCCAATTCCCACCCGACCTGATTTTTAAAGCGAACCACGGCAAAATGAGAGCCATCCGGCGAATAGCGCATGTTTGCAAATTGCGTAAACGGTTCGGGGGGCAAAACCAGATCGGTAATTTCCTTGGTTTCCACATCATACAGTTTAAGAGTGTCTGTTCCATTCTTGCTTGCCGAAAAAAGGATTTTCTTACCATCGGCCGTAAAATCGGGATCTTTCGCGCGGGCGCCGTGTGTCAGCCTTTTCAATTTTTCGTTTTTGATATCGTAGCGGTAAAGATCATAATAGCGATAGCGGCTTTTATAGGTGGAGACGGATGAAAAGATCAGGGATTCTCCATCGGGTGCAAAAGAAATTTGGCTGGGAATTTGCGCCGAAACTTTCTTTTTTTTTCCGGTCTCCACATCTTTCAGCCATAAAACCGGCGCCCGTTTCGGGTTGGTCACTACGAAAGCAAGCCATTTTCCGTCCTTTGAAAAAGTCGGGAGATAAAAAGAGTCGTATTTTTTTCCTTCAATAAATTTTTCCGTTTCGGTGATCCCCTCTTTTTTGACAGTCTCTTCCCAAGCCGCATATTCCTTGCGCAAATCTTCCTGCCACTCTCTCCACAATTTGTAGAAACTTTCTCCAAAGGCCTTTTTTGCGGCGTGGTTAACTGCGCTGACCAGCACGGAATGCTGGGTGACCCGGTTGAATTCCATCAATTTTTCTTTTCCAAAACGTTTTTCAAGATATTGCAAAAATTTGACGCCGAAAATGTATTGGGTCTGTGCCGCAGGCCATTTCCACTGCAAACCATCGGCTCGATCGATGGAAGGAAACTGGTTTTGTAAAATGGCGGTTCGGACCAGCATTTCACTGTATGCCGCACGACCGCGTCCTCCTTCGGTCTCCTCCGTTTCTTCTAACGTGGCCATCCCTTCTTTGACCCAATTCGGCGTCAAGCCGGCCGGGGCAATCAATTTTCCGAAGAGATAATGCCACGGTTTCCAAAAACCGCCGTAGGCATCGAGATGCAGGATGTGTGTAAATTCATGTGTAATGAGTAATTTCAACCAGTCATCATAAGTAGAAAGAGAGCTTTCCGGTTCGGGAGGGACAATGCGTAACAAAAGCCAGTTGTAGGGGAGCGTGCTGGCCAGACCGTTGGATTCATCATTATTATCAGTCAAAATGACTTCCGTTTTTCCCCAGGGTTTCCAATGAAATTGCGGTGTCAGTTTTTCATAGACCTCTTCAAAATAACCGGCCGCTTTTTTGGCAACCGCCTCGGAATCCTGATGATAATGGATTGAAAAATGTTGGGTGTTTATGGTGCGCCAACCGTAAAAAGGATAAAAAAGACCCGCTGAAACGGTTTGAGGAATAAATAAAAAACCGGAAAAGAGAAAAAAAACCCCAAAAAAGATTTTGCGCATTTGGGGGGCAAAATAGCAAATTTATGACTATTTCACAAATTGTTTAAAGGGCTTAAGTTTGGAGTATCCTTCACGAACCCATTTGGCCTCGAAAGGAAAGCCATCCCCGTCGGCATCCCCATCGACATCGATAAAAATCGGATTGGTAAAAGCCCAAGCGGCAGCGCCGAGATTTTCGTCTTTGTATAATGCCTCCAAATCAAGCGGATCCATATTTTCCGGTTTTTTCTTCCCGTCTTTGAAGGCGTCAGGAACCATCGGATATAAGGACCGATACCCTTCCGTCCCCGGAGTTCCCTTGACGGCAACCACCATCCACGTATCTTCGTTGACGTTCATCGTCACTTCCACCTCGGCTGTAATTTTGCCGTCTTTCTTTTTGAAATTTTTCAGCGACCCGTCAGACAATTTGTATTTTTGAATCGCATCATAAGTATAACGAGGAATATGGTAAGGCGCCGCAAAACCGGATGGCGTTTCGGCCTCGCCACGCATGGCAAAACGCCCGCTGTCTTCCGCCGGCAACGGTTCGGTATTGGCGTAAATTTCGATCGTATCAAACCATGCCCAATCGGGGGCCTCCGCTTTAATATCAAATTTTATCGAATGGCCGCGGATCACATCACCCACACCCGCCGATTTCCCTTTTTCATTTTTTGCCGTGACGGTAATAAACGGCCCCGCAGAAACCACGACATGATGCTCATTAATGCTGTGGGCATAAACCTCTTCGTTGATGTCATCAAAACTCTCTCCGAGCCCGTCCCTCGGATCGACAGGCATCGCAATATAATTTCTCGGGAGTCCCAGCGGCACCGAAATTTCATGATGGCTGTCGGAGTCGCCGGTCGCGGTCGGCATGAGCCCCAAATTTAGAAGATTAAACCATGTGGGAAGCGCCGATTCCCAAAGTTGATTCGTTTTGAGATTGGCGCCGATCACCAATTCCACTGCGGTAAAATTGTCAAAAATCAACTCCGATTCCGACATCGTATAAGGAGGGACAGGCGGACGGTTGGTTGGGGCGGTGAGCCGCCTTTCAATCGGATCCGCGTAAGAAACGAAAGCCGGCACGCCGAATTTTTTCCGGTAAATGGGGGTTGTCAGCCAACCGGTAGCCACCGGCAAACCGGTTGGGTTATCTGAAATATGGTTGACCTGAAACACCTCTTCACCCGGATCTTGAAAGACTTCGTTCCCAATTTCACGCGGTGAAAGTGCATAATCCGGAGCGGTGGAGACCTCATCCAACGGATGCATCGACCAGTCGAGCGCACCATGATCGACATCTTCCGGATCGATCGTTAACGGAAAGGCATGCAGATGGCCATATTGATTCGGTGTAATTTCATCTCCGACAATCGTTTGCACACTCCCCGATGTAAGCCAGCCCTCTTGTACCAACTCGCCCACCACGGGGGCATAGTCGGTCAAAAAATCGTGATCAGAGCTGTGGAGCACATCCAAACCGTCGGCAACAGCCGTTAAAGCCCGACGCTCTACGCTAAAAGCGCTGTCGGGGCTGTTCAGAGCATGGACATGAAAATCGGCGGAGATAAAACCGAGTGTAGAGATGACTTTTTTGAGGACAACCGGGGGAATAACCGTTGTGGCGCTGGCTCCCACAACAACATCCTTTTCAAAAATGGAATATTCGGGCCCATGTGAGAAAACAAATTTGTAGTTTCCCGGTTCCAGCTCAAAAATGTTTTTGGCGCTCAAACCGATCCCTCCTCTGACATTGATAATTTTCGCATCAATAATACCGAAGGGCCTCGTAAAAACGCTTGTGTCTGAAAAAGTGCCGGCGCCTTCCGTTTCCGGCGAGGGGTCAATGCCGACAATGGTCAATCGTGACGCAATATTCGTCCCTGTTGAGGCATCCGTTATACCACTTAATTGCACAAATCCGACTTCGCCTAATGTACAAGAAATCTGCACACCCGCCATTTGCGTCACATCAATTTTTGCGGGAGAACAAGTCCCCGCCCGGCCGGTTGTATTTTGATGATACCCTTCTTTGTTAACCCAAACTTCGTATTGCCCATCACCAAATGTTTTTCCGACCAGATCGGAACCTTTCGGCAACTTTCCGTGAAAATGACCTGTCACATCGGTTGTATAGGTCACCACGGTCGGACCTCCCAATTTTTTCACTGCAACGGTCGCTCCCGAAACGGGGGCCCCGCTGCCGGCCACCACTTGTCCTGACAATGTCGATGTGGGGACTTTCAAAATCACGAGTCCGGTATCAAGCACGGAACCGGCCGATCCGTCACCAATGACAAAATAACGGGTGATGCTCCGTTCACTTTCCGGCGGAATCACAAAATGTATTTCAGGCGCTGCATGCATTCCGATCGGCAGGATTTTCAAAAATTCTTCTCCGAGCAAAACGCCGGTGACGCCGGAATAGCTAAGAGCCGTGGTCGTGTAGAGCTCATCGGGATCCTCTTCCTTGATTTTCGGTTTTTTGAAATCGGCTAACTCATAAAAATAACCGTATGAAACATCGACGCCCGGAAAACCGGCAAAAATCACGGCGGGAGTTGTTTGTGCCACCTGTGTCATGACGGGCGGTGCAAAACCTTGGCCCGGCACCAGTACTTGCAACTCGCCGCCGCCGACTAGAAAATCGCCGACCGGCATCGCAATCGGATTTTTGGAGGGGTTCGTGAAGGTGGTTACCATCTTGACATAGTTGGTATTCGGTTCGAGCGTGTAGTCGGTAATCACTTGCGGGTACAAATTTTTGAGCGAGGGATCGACATTGAACGGATCGCGGCGATCATCAAAACGATCGGCGAAATTGATCTGCTGCCCCAATACCGCAGAGGCGGCGTCGGCAATCCAGTCGAGATCGAGATAATCGTAGACATCGAGCATGCCGACGGTTCTTAAAACTTGAGGGCCGCCCTCTTTTCCATCGGACAAGACGATAAAATCGACGGTGTTGACCGTCCATTCCACATTGACGAGCGGAAAAAGTTCGCGCCAACGATCCTGACCGAGCGAGCCGGAGGGCCGCACACGATCGGCATCCAAAATATTACCGCCGAAAGATCCGATGCCGGCATCTTTGGAGGCCTTCTGAAAAAGGACGCGGATTTTGGAATTGGAAAGAAGAATATCGCCTAAACGTCCTTGCGCGGCCGGCCCACCAATCAACTGCGAAGCCTCATGAACGCTAAGCGAAGTATCCGGCGTACCGACCAGATCGGGCGTAATACCGCCGCTGACACCGAGTTTGCCGTCGGAACAGGAGAAAAAACAAATCGAGGCAAGGGCCAAAGCCAATGTAAGAAAACAGTTGCGCATCTGACTTCTTATCGGCACTCCTTCAAGAAGGTTGCCTGCCGAATGACACAAAGCGTCATTTCTACCTGGTAGGGAAAGCCTCTTTTCTACCAGGTAGCGGAGATTGCGGAGATTTGACTTCAATCAGGATATCGGATAGGCAGTTCGGCGATCATGCAAATCGGCATTCCAAAAGAGATTAAAACCAAAGAGACCCGCGTTTCGGTGACTCCCAAAGGGGTTCAAAGACTGCTTCAGGGAGGTCATTCTGTTTTGGTCCAGCAAAAGGCCGGCTTTGCAAGCGGTTTTACCGATGAAGAATATGCAAAAGCCGGCGCTACTCTTTGCCCTAATGCCGATGAGGTTTGGGCCAAATCGGAATTGATTGTGAAAGTGAAAGAGCCTGTCGAAAGTGAATATCGTTATTTGCGGCCGAACCTTACACTATTCACCTATCTCCATTTGGCAAGCATGCTTCCATTAATGGATGCCCTCTGCCAAAACAGAGTGACCGGAATAGGATATGAAACGGTCGCATTATCGAGCGGCGAATTGCCGCTATTGACTCCGATGAGCGAAGTGGCCGGCCGAATCGCCACACAAATTGGCACTTATCTGTTACATACCAATCACGGTGGAAAAGGGGTCCTGCTCGGTGGCGTGACCGGCACCGATAAGGGACTCGTGGTTGTGATCGGTGCAGGGCATGTCGGCATGAATGCCGCGGAAGTAGCGGCCGGTCTCGGCGCCGAAGTGGTGATGCTCGATGTAAAAGATCACAAACTCAAACGGATCGAAGAAAAATTTCATGGCCGCGTCAAAGCGATTCGCTCCACCCCACAATCCATTCTCGAATGGGTTGTCAAAGCCGATCTGCTTGTCGGTGCTGTTCTGGTGTCGGGAGACAAGGCCCCGACCGTTGTCAAAAAAGAGACCGTGGGGAGCATGGAAGAGGGCTCGGTGATTGTCGATGTGGCCATCGATCAGGGGGGATGCATTGAAACCTCCCACCCCACCACCCACGCGGAACCGACTTACAAAGAGCGCGGCGTCATCCATTACTGCGTCACCAACATGCCGGCGCTCACACCGCGCACATCGACCGAAGCTCTCACCACAGCAACATTTCCCTATGTCTTGAATCTCGCCAATTTAGGTATACACAAGGCATTGGAGTCCGATGCCACACTCCGATTGGGTTTACAGACACAAAATGGAAAAGCCGTTCACCCGATTATTCAAAAATTATTTCCACAGTGGATTTAGTGGGCATGACACCGTTTCCAGATATGATGAATCCCCTCAAGCGTTAAAAACCGTTCGACACTTTCAATCGTCCTTGATTCTTGTGCAATCAAAGAAGCCAAACCGCCGGTGGCTACAACTCTCATCGGTACCCCCTCTTCCCGAATACTCAAACTCACCAGATGATCGACGAGACCGACGTAGCCGTAATAGATCCCTCCTTGAATACATTCCACGGTGTTACGCCCCACAACATGTTTCGGTTTGGCAATTTCCACGCGCGGCAGTTTGGCGGCAGCTTCGGCTAAGGCTCGATTCGCAATGCCTATCCCCGGCGCAATAGCCCCACCTCCATATTCTCCTTTGGCTGTCACAATATCAAAAGTGGTGGCCGTCCCGAAATCGACAACGATTGTTGCGGTTTTGAATTTTTCCCAAGCCGCAATGGCATTGCACAAACGATCGGCGCCGACTTCTTCAGGCCGATCGACACGATATTTTATTTTGGCCGTTTCATGAGTCACCCAGAGAGGTTCTTTTTCAAAATAGCGCTGGCAGGTCGTCAATAAAATATGCTGAAGGGGCGGAACAACATTGGAGACGGCAATCGCCTTAATCGATTCAAAATCCATCCCCGCCAGACTGAAAAGGGCTTTGAACATGATCCCCATCTCATCGGCAGTACGAACGTGTGCGGTATCCACACGCCAATCGTGCTGCAGCTTCCCCTCTGCAAAAAAACCGAGTGTTACATTTGTATTTCCGACATCCATCGCTAGAAGCATATATTACTCACAAGGAAGTCCTTCCTCTTTCCAGCCTTTAACCATTTCACCGGTCTCGGGGTCGGGGCCGCCGCCGAAACTCCCCTTGCAATTCATAACCTGTAGATAACCTTCCTCCGTAAGAAACTCACAAGCCTTGGCAGAACGTCCGCCCGACTGACAACCGACAACCAGTTTGGAATTTTTGTCAAACTGTTCTTTAACAATCTCCAAAAAATTGGGATTCAATTCTCGTCCGGCCGGCCCGACAATAAAAACGGGGATGTTCACCGCCCCTTTGGGATGCCCTTTTTTGAATTCTTCCGTTGTGCGGACATCGAGATAGGTAAAACCTTCCTGCATTTTTTGATAGGCCTCTCTAGGTTTAATGTTGGGATAGGTCATAAATCCTCCTTGACATCCCTTATCAAATCACCGTAGAGAGGGCAATCCGCAAATCTTGGAGGTTTTATGTCATTATCAAATCACTTTACTTGGGGTCAGTTTTTGAAGAAAAATCCCGAGTTTAAAAAGAAAAAGATCAAGAGAACTTCACCCGAAGGAGAAAAGGCGTTCAAAGCCGCTTTCAAAGAATTTGCCAAAGATTTTTTGAAAAACCGCGAAGTCCAGATCAAAAAGGATAAAGAGAGAGTCGCCAAAGAGAAAACCGAATTGGTCAAAAGGCTTAAAAATATCGACGGAAAGAAATGGTATCTGAAAGCCAAAACGTTGAATGCCCGTATCGGCCGTCTGGATGCCTATTTGACGCGTCTCGAAACTTTTCAGAAAAAAAACACACAATTGGCAAAAACGGTTTAATTGCGGAGCGGTTTGCCGGTCATCAGCATATTCTGCATGCGAGCTTGTGTCTTCTCTTCACCGCAAAGTTTTAAAAACGCTTCCCGTTCCAAATCGAGAAGATGCTGTTCATCGGTATAATGGGTCGACGGTTTGTCTCCGCCGCAAAGAACATGGGCGATGGTTTTGCCGATGAAGGCATCGTATTCACTGATCTCCCCTTTAATCAAAAATCCGTGAACGGCATTGGTCAACGCCATCTCGCCGCCCAGTCCGGGAAGTTGAATTTTTTCGGACGGCAACGGCGGTGCATAATTTTTGGAGAGCTCCAACACTTTTTGTTTGGCGGCCTCGGTCAGATTCTCCCGATCCAAAACAACCGAATCATTTTTTCTTAAAAATCCAAATTTTTTAGCCTCTTTGGCCGAAGTCGCCACCTTGGCCATCGCAATCAATTCAAAGGCCTTTTGCACTTTTGGAAAAGGGCCGCCATCAGCGGGAGAAAACCAGATTTTATCTTTCGGATTATGATTTTCCCTCATTCTCTCTTCCCACCGAAGGAGCATATTTTTGCAACCGCCGCCGGCGGGCAAAAGCCCAACGCCTACTTCAACCAAACCGACATAGGTTTCCGCCGCGGCCGCAATGTGCGCGGCGGAGAGACAGGTTTCGCAACCGCCGCCGAGCGCCAAATTAAAAGGGGCCGCCACAACCGGTTTTTTGCTAAAGCGGATCGCCTGCATCGTTTTTTGAAATTCGCGTACGATGAAATCGAGCTGATTCCAATCTTTCTGCTGGGCGGTTAGCAAGATCAGCATCAAATTGGCACCGACCGAAAAATTTTCTCCTTCGTTTGTGATGACCAAGCCTTGGCCCTCTTTTTCAGCCCGCGCCAAACCTTTATTGATAATCTCCAGCACATCGCCGTCGATTGCATTCATTTTGGAATGAAACTCGGCGCAAAAAACGCCGTCGCCCAGATCGACCACCGATCCGCCGGCATTCGTTTCAACAACGCCGCCGCTCTCTTTGCGCGATTTTAAAAAGGTGAGCGACGGCTTGGGGTAAAACTTTCCGTCTTTTTTGAGAATGTCTTGAACAAGTGCCGGAACGACACGCCCCTCTTTTTGCAAACGCTCGGCAACCGTTGCCACACCGAGCGCATCCCACATTTCAAAAGGGCCCATCTCCCAATTAAAGCCCCAGCGCATAGCGTGATCGACATCTTGAATGGAATCCGAAATTTCAGGGACCCGATTGGCGGCATAGAGAAGCATATTCGACATCAGCGACCATGCGATCTTTCCGGCTTCGTCATCGGCAAAGACAACGGTCCTTATTTTTTCAGCCGGATCGGTGATCTCCCTTACTTTCCCCAAGGAATCAGCGCGGAATTTTTGTTGCGACCCATATTCCAATGTCTGCAAATTAATCGATAAAATTTCCTTGGCACCCCGCTCATCCTGAGCCCCGCTCACCCTGAGTCCTGAGCTTGTCGAAGGGTCGAAGGGTCGAAGGACCACCTTGTAAAATCCCGATTTCGTTTTTTCGCCGAGCCATTTTTTTTCAATCATCTTGTCCAAGAACTCCGGATTTTTGAAAGTAGCGCGGCATTCATCTTGGGGACAGCCGTCATAACAGGTTTTGGCGACAAGACTTAATGTGTCGAGACCGACAATGTCACACGTTCGGAAAGCGGCGCTCTTGGGATGGAGTGTTGCGGGCCCCATCACCTTGTCGATCACCTCGACCGGCCACCCGTTTTCCGCCGCTTTATGCAGACAATCATAGACATGAAAAACGCCGATTCGGTTGGCGATAAAATTCGGCGTGTCTTTAGCACGCACAACACCTTTCCCCAATTTTTCCCGGATAAATGCCGCCAGCTCCGGCGCGTCACCAACCATTTCAACCAGCTTGAGATAGCGGGGGGGATTGAAAAAATGGGTGATGCAAAATTTGTCGCGGAATTTGAGTTCATGAAAAGGCAGGCCGGAGGTGTTGGAAGAGACCCATGCGTCGTTTCTTAAATACGGCGTGATTTTTTTGTAGAGCTCTTTTTTGAGATCGAGTCTTTCGGGGATTGCCTCGATAACCCAATCGCACTCTTTCAATTTCTCCAAATTTTGATCGAGCAGGCCCGGGGTAATGAGTTTGATGTCGTCGGCGTCATAAAGGTGGGCCGGTTTTGCCTTGAGGATTTTTCCCAAGTCCGGCGGCACCACATCAAGAAGATAAGAGGGAATCCCGCAATTGGCCAAATGAGCCGCAATGCCGGAGCCCATAACACCCGACCCAATCACCGCGACTTTTTTGATGGAATGCATAGGCGAGACTCACCTATTATGAACAAACTAAAATCGCAACGGGAGAGTTCGTTATTCTTTGACTAATTCAGAAATAGCAATTTCTACACGAAAGGCTTTGCCGGTTTCTGTGACTATGGTCCATATACTTTTATTTTCCGTTGGGTGAATAGCCTGAATCGGTTCTCCTATGCGCTCTTCAATATCTCGTAACATCGGGTTCCAATCTTTCCCCCGTTCAGACGGTGCCGATTTGGAGAGTCTCGCCAAATGTTGTTCAACGAGTTCTTCAAAATATTCCGATCTTAGATCCAAGGCTTTTGCAAAATCACGATACCACTTTTTAGTCTCTTTGGAAAAATAGTGGCCCTGCTCGGCATATTCTATATTCCACTCCGTACAGCCTGATTTTTCTGCCAATTGTTGCCGAGACCAATTTTTTTCCATCCTTAATCTCTTCAGCTCATTCCCAATGATCATTTCTACAGCCCTCTCCATTTTTTCCTCACGGATGGCTTCCCCTTCTCCTGCCTTGATCACGTTCATAAAAAATCCGGGTTCAAGATCAAATACCTTTTCAAGACCCGGATAATATTTTGTTCCCCACATTCGTGCGTTCTCCATGCAGCTTAAATCTGCAGAGCCAAGTTCCTCGACTTGAGACGCTAATTTTTTGAGAGTCATCTCCCTCTCTTCACGGTGTTGTCTTATCAAGTCACCTACATAAACTTGCAAACGCCAAAGAACATCCCTTTTTTCCACCGGAACCTGACTCACATCCCCTGCCATAATTTGTCGCATTAACTCCTCTTCGTTCAATGGGTCCACTCTAAGGGATATATTCAAAGCGATCGCGGTTCGAAAACGACTCATTCCAAAGGCAAGTGGGGGGACCACAGCTAATAATTGCCGCCCCATATCGCCCGATAAAACAAAAAAATCAGAAGGTAGAGTAGATAAAATAGAGCTGCCGGCAGCCGTTAAAAAATTCCCAGCCCCTTGCAAAAGATAAGGAAGCAACGAGACATTTTGCGAAATAATGCTCACGGCATTGTTATCGGCAGGGCTTCAAAAAAGTTGCTTAAAATATGGATTGCTTTGGCCTCGATAAACTCGGCCTCGCAATGACAATCGCATTATATTCGCTCGACAATCGTGGCAACACCCTGCCCGCCGCCGACGCACATGGTTTCAAGACCAAGCGATTTGTTGTAGAGGGCCAAGGCGTTCAACAATGTCGACATGATGCGGGCGCCGCTGCAACCCAAAGGATGGCCTAAAGCAATCGCGCCTCCGTGCACGTTGAGTTTATTCATATCGATCTTCAGCTCTTTGCAAACCGAGAGGACCTGCACTGCGAAGGCCTCATTCAATTCCAGCAAATCGATGTCAGAGAGTTTTAGGTCAGCTCTAGCCAATGCCTTCGGCACGGCAAAGACAGGGCCAATCCCCATCGCGGCCGGATCGACACCCGCCACCGCATGGCCTAAAATTTTCGCAATCGGTTTGATGCCGAGCAATTTTGCTTTTGCAGACGACATCACGATCACACAGGCCGCCCCATCCGTCAGCGGCGAAGAATTGCCGGCAGTTACGCTCCCCTCTTTTTTGAACGAAGGTTTCAACGCCGCTAATTTTTCGTAGGTGGAATCTTCGCGCGGGCCTTCATCCACCGTCACCACTTTTAGTGAACCATCCGATTGTACTGCGTGGCACGGCACAATTTCATTTTTTAGTTTCCCCTCTTTTTGTGCACGAATCGCTTTTTGATGAGAGCCCAGTGCGAATTTATCCTGCTCTTCGCGGCTGATATTATATTTTTCCGCCAACATTTCGGCGGTCTCCCCCATGCCGATATAAGCCGCGGGTTTCCCTTCACCAAATAGTTTTGGATTCAGACTTGGATTGAATCCGCCCATCGGAACATGACTCATCGACTCGATACCGCCCGTGACACAGACATCGCATGAACCGTCGCGAACAGCATCGGCCGCCATGTTGATCGTGGTGAGAGACGAAGCGCAAAAACGGTTGACCGTTGCCGCGCCGGAGCTAAAGGGAATCCCCGCCAAAAAACTGATGTTACGGGCAACATTCAAACCCTGCTCCCCTTCGGGCATGGCACAGCCGATCAAAACATCCTCCACCATTTCCGGTTTGAGTTGCGGAACTTTCGCAAAGGCGGCTTTGATGACTTCAGCCGCCAAATCATCAATGCGGGTATGCACAAACTGCCCCTTATTGGCGCGTCCCATGGGTGAGCGGACGGCGGCGACAATCACGGCTTCATTGGCCATAAAAACCTCCAGAAACTTTTTTTCGATTCAAACCGTTGCATTTTTTTCAAAATTTTTAAAGGGAAATTTTTTGGATCTCTTCTTAAAAACCGGTTTAATGAAGCCAAGGCCTCTTTGCATACCCCCTCATTTTTATCTTTCAAACGGGTCGACAAAAGAGAGATCAAATCGGCGTCTCTATAATGCCCTAACGCGGCAATGGCCGCAACCCGAAGAGAAGCCGGCGCCTTCAATCCCCCCAAGGCCAACTCCCTTAAAAGAGGAAGCGCCTCCATCGACTCCAACAATCCCAAAGCGCGAATCGATTTTTCTCGGACACCGATTGTTTTTGCCTCTTTGGCTTTTTTGAGCAAAACCGGAATCGCTTTTGCATCTTTGAATTTCCATAAGGCCCAAGCCGCCTCCTCCGCCATTTTGGGGGTGATTTCCTGTTCCAAAAGTTCGATTAGAAGGGAAAAGGCTTCGGGAAAATAAGAGCGGTCGTAGACATAAAGGCTCGCCGCTTTGACCGCCTCTTCTTTCTGTTCGACATCCCCCCGTTTCAACAAATGAATAATGTTTGCGGCTTCGTTCATAATCACCTTAAAATTACCTCAAATGCCATTCGGTGGTTCCATCCGGTTTGTCCTTGATTTCAACACCCATTTTCAAAAGTTCGTTCCGAATTTCATCTCCCAATTTGAAATCTTTTGCATGTCTCGCTTGACGCCGTTCTTCAATCTTTTTTTCAATCAACGCAACATCAACGCGATGTACCTTGGCGTGGATTTTTTTCAACCGTTCAAAATAAGTTTCAGGCTTCGAGACAAAAACACCCAAAACATCCTGAAATACCTTTTGATGTTTTTCCCATTCGCTTTTGGCCCACGAGGCAAACGGGGGATTTTTTCCCTGAAGGCTATCCAGATATTTATTGAACAATCGGATCGTTTCAAAAAGCCCCCCCAAGGCGCCGGCCGTATTGAAATCTTCGTCCATCGCCTCTTGAAACCGTTTTGGTAAATTTTTAAGCGAATCGGCCAGTTCTTTTTCGACGCCGCTTTCCGCCTTTGCCACCTTCGACGATTTGAAATCGGGAAGTGCCGATAATCTCTGCTGCAACAGATAATAGCGATCGAGAGCGGCACGTGCATCTTTCATATTTCTATCGGTAAAATCGATTGGGGATCCGTAGTGGGCCGAGATGAGAAAATAACGGACCACTTCGGCATCGCGTTCGGCAATCACCTCTTTTATGGTTTTGAAGTTTTTCTTTGATTTGCTCATCTTTTCCGCATCGATATTGACAAAACCGTTATGCAAAAAATATTTGCAAAACGATTTGGCGCAGGCCCCCTCGGCTTGAGCAATCTCATTTTCATGATGTGGAAAAATGAGGTCTCTTCCGCCGCCGTGAATATCAAACGGCTGTCCCAGATATTCGGTGCTCATCGCGGAGCATTCGATATGCCATCCGGGGCGCCCCTTTCCCCAAGGGCTTTCCCATTCCGGCTCTCCGGGCTTCGCCTTTTTCCAAAGCGCAAAATCGAGCGGGTCTTTTTTCGTCTCGTCAATTTCAATACGGGCCCCCGATTCCAATTCCTCTATTTTTTTGTGGGACAATTTTCCGTAATCTTTAAAACTGCGGACAGAATAATAGACACCCGTTTGCGATGCATAGGCCATCTTGTTTTCAATCAGTTTTTGAATGGCTTTGGTCATGTGCGGGATATGTTCCGTCGCGCGCGGTTCCCTGGTGGGAGGCAAAACATTCAAGGATTGCATGTCTTCCTGATATTCTTTAATGTAGCGCCCCGTCAATTCTTTCCAAGGCATTCCCGATTCTTTGGAACGGTTGATGATTTTATCATCGATGTCGGTGTAATTGCGGATATAATCGACCTGAAAACCCAAAAATTTTAGATAACGGTAGACAACATCAAAAGCAATCGCCGCGCGGGCGTGGCCCAAATGGCAGGAATCATAAGCGGTGATCCCGCAGACATACATTCGAACTTTTTTGTCGGTGAGCGGAACAAATTTCTCTTTTTTTTGGGTTAATGAATTGTAAACTTTCAACATGGGGATCTTTCACGACAATAATACCACCGCCTGCACCATCACCCCTTCGCCTAAACCGGTTGCATCCAATTTCTCGTTTGTTTTGGCCTTCACACTGACTTGGTCGACATCCAGTTCCATGCACAAAGCGATCGTTCTCCGAATGGCTGGAATATGTTCTGCCAGTTTCGGCGATTGTAGAATGACGGTTGCATCGACATTTTTTATTTCGTATTTTTTTTCACGGATTAACGCGCAAACCTCTTTTAAAAAATACCGGCTATCCTTTCCTTTGTATTGCGGGTCGGTGTCGGGAAAATGCTGGCCGATATCTCCCAGCGCGGCCGCCCCCAAAAGGGCGTCGGTAATGGCATGCAACAAGGCATCCCCGTCAGAATGGGCAACGGAACCTTTTTCGGAAGGGATTTTGACACCGCCCAAAAGAAGGGGCTCCCCTTTTTCTAGGCGATGGATGTCGTAGCCGGTGCCGATTCTCATAGCGTCTCTTTTATGATATTTTAACTTTTCTGTAATACATTGGTGAGTTAAAAACCATAAGTATTTCTAACATTTGATCCGCACCTTCGGTACGTCTCAAATGTTGAAATACTTTAAAAGGGCTTGGGCAAGTGTCAAATCGTATTGGGTTGTGATCTTGATATTTCTGGCATCGCCCAAGACCAAACAAACCTCGAGTCCCAAGCGCTCTACCACCGATGCCTCATCGGTGCCAACAAAATTTTCTTCTTTGGCCTTTTGGAGCGCCTCTTTCAAAATAGCAACCGGAAAGGCTTGGGGGGTTTGGGCGGCCCAAAAATGACTTCGGTCGACTGTCTCTAAAATAATATCCCCCTTGGCCCTTTTAAGCGTATCGGGAACCGGCCAAGCGACAATCCCCGATTTTCCTTCGGCGAGTGTTGCCAGCAGTCTGTCGATCAATGCATCGGTGACAAAAGGCCTTGCGGCATCGTGGACCAAAACCGATTCACATTTGGGGCTGAGCGCCGCCAACCCATTTATGACCGATTCTTGGCGCGTGGCACCCCCTCCAACCACTTGACACCTGTTTTTAGGCACACCCCCGACTTTTTCGGAAGGGACAACCAACACGACCTCATCGATATCGGGATGGTTCAGGAAAACTTCGAGGCTATATTTGTAAAGCGGTTTTCCAAGCAATTGGATGAAGGCTTTCGGAATATCGGATTTAAGCCGCTCTCCTCTGCCGGCGGCAACAATCACAACACCCGATTTTTTCATGACTTGGCCGGTTTGGCATTGGCGGTAAAAATCCCATCAATTTCCCTTGCCACCTCTTCCTCTTCCTCTTCCTGCGCGATAGCCAACTCTTTGATAATGAGATTTCTGGCGGTATCCAGCATCTTGCGTTCACCAAAGGAGAGCTCTTTGTCAAAACGGAGCATGGAGAGATCGCGCAAAACCTCAGCTATTTCATAAATGGAACCGGTCTTGATTTTGTCCATATATTCGCGATAACGACGGTTCCACGTCTGTTCCGTGATCGCATACTCCCCATTCTCACGCAAAATATGATAAACCGATTCCACTTCATCTTCGTTGATAACCTCTCTTAAACCGACGTTGCGAACGTTACTGGTCGGGACCATGATCGTCATCCCACTATCCATGATTTTCAAGATATAAAACTGGGCTTTGGCCCCCGCAATCTCCCTGTTTTCGATACTCATAACCTGACCGACCCCATGCGCCGGATAAACAGCCATATCCCCTACTTTGAACTCCCTATTCATCGGTGAACCTTTTGGCATCGGAATACCCCTCCTTTTTTTGAATTGCTTGCTGTATATCACAGCCGGCCAACCAGCGTCAAACAATTGGGCGCTGCGTTGCCTATTTTTTGCTCAACCTTTACTTTAAGATCGAGCTCAAATTTCTAATTTTTCAATCTACTTCTTTTTTAAAATTTTTTTTAAAAAAATTTTTATTTTTTTATTCTTCGCCTTTCCTTGACACCTCTCTCTGTTTTGTTTACCCAACACCTTTTCGTATAAAGGGCAGGTAGCTCAGTCGGTAGAGCAGCGGACTGAAAATCCGCGTGTCGGCGGTTCAATTCCGTCCCTGCCCACAAGGCGCATAAAAGTGCCTTTCGTTTCAAAGAACGCCCCAAAGCCCCAAAATTGTTCGCGAATACTACTTTTTTGATTCCCCCAACCCTCTTTTCCTAATAAAAGCCCCGTAACCAATAAAAAAGGGGGAGCTTCTGGCTCCCCCGTCTATTTGATTTTCAAACCTCTCACTACTGTTATCGGCAACTTTCAAAAAAAGTTGCTAATTATTTTCAAAAAATCCAAAAAAAAATTGTTACGACACCAATTTCAGCTTTTCGGCCATTTTAACAATAGCGATGGCGGCATTCTCTTCGATCAAATCATTATACGGTGTTGTTTCAATGCGGCTCCAAAAATCGTTATCGGTCATCTCTTCCTCAATTTTGAAATCGACAGAACGATAGGCGATATTCCCATTGGCCTCGCGGGTAAATTGGTTAGCCAACAGGTTTTCATCGCGATTTAAATGCTTGCGAAAATGGGGGTTTGAAAAAAGGGTGCTCCCCCTTTCCATCAAAATTTCAAAAACACGGACCGCCTCGGTTCTTGTCCATTTTTTAGTTTTGCTTGCCATAAATGGGGACCTCCTTTGCGACGGTATGAAACCATTCTGCGGCCAGTTCTCCCGCCAAGGCAGGATTTTGTTTCTCAATTTTCATAAAAAGAGCGGCAACAACCTCTGCTTGACCGGGATAAAGGGCGGGCGCTTTTGAACCGAATAGACTCGGGTTAATACCTCTTAGAGCCGATTTGAATTTTCCCAAACCGGCCTCTGCAAATGCCTGATTCAGATTGATGTCGACTTTGGAAGCGGCTTCCTCAAGCGCCTTGACTCCGCTTAGAGTCGGACGATAGCTGGAAAGCGCCTTCAGCAAGGCATCATAATTTTTCAAACCAACGGAGCCGATAGCAGACATATATACCCCTTTTGCTCCCCTTTAACTTTGCAAAACCGTTGCCAAAACTGAATCGCTCAGGATAAATTATAAGTAATTGAAATTACTATATAATTATCAAATGCCGCTCCCCCAAAAAGGGGATTTTCCCCTGTTTTGGCGACTTTATACCCCAAAGAAATAGTGACTCCTCTTCTCTCTAATACTATTATCGGCAGGTTTCAAAAAAAGTTGCTTATGTTTGAAAGAAAAGATCATTTCTACAAAAAGGCCAAAAAAGAGGGATTGGCAAGCCGTGCCGCCTATAAAATTTTGGAAATCGAGAAAAAATTCAAAATTTGGAAAAAGGGAAACTCCATTTTGGATTTGGGTTCAGCCCCCGGCGGCTGGCTGCAAATTCTATCCCAAGAAGTGGGTCCTCACGGTTTCATTACGGGCATCGATCGCTCTCCGTTAAAAATCGCTCCGCCCCAAAACGTCGATTTCATCCAGAAGGAGCTTTTTGATCCCACATTGACTTTCGATCGACAATTTGACTCTATCTTGTCCGATCTTTCTCCCGACCTCTCCGGCATCCGTTTTCGAGATACCTATCGTTCTTATGAATTGGCGGTGCGGGTTTGGGAACTGGCAAAACTCTTTTTGAAAAAAAAAGGAAATCTGGTAATAAAGGTTTTTCCGGGCGAAGAAATGGAATTACTGAAAAAAGAGATGAAAAAGGCGTTTGATCGACTGGTCACTTTCATCCCGGAGGCCACACGAAAAACATCTTCTGAAGTTTATCTCGTGGCGATCGGATTCAGGGGGCAATAAATGTCGAAAATCAAAAATGTCTTGCCTTGGACCATGGCCGTTGCCATTTTTGCCTATCTTTTTCATCTTTATCCTCCTCAAAAAATCTGGGAGAGCCTCCAATTTGTCCGCCTAAGCACATTCATCCCTTTCGCGATCGGTTATTTTTTTCTGATTTTTTTTGCCGACACCTTCGCATTGACCCGTCTTCTGAAACGCTTCGGCTTTGCGATTCATGTCAAGGACCTTGTTGCCGCGAGGGGGGTCACTTATCTCCTGATGATTCTCAATTATGCCGCGGGACAGGCGGCCTTCGCCTATTATTTAAAACGGACGCATCGGATTCCTTTGTGGGAAGCCTTTAGTCTTTTTTTCTTTATCGCCTTTATCGATCTCTATTGGGTCATCACGCTTGCCTTTGCCGGATCTTTTTTTCTCAACTTCAACATTGCGGGAATCGAACTCAAAAAATTCGTCTGGATTGTGGCCGCCATTGCCTACATCATTTTTATTCTCAATCTTCTTTTCTGGCGCGGGCCCCTCTACAAAAAAATCGAGTCGAAAAACTGGAGAGCCATTCATTGGATCCGCAAAAAGGATATCTTTCGGCTTTTGAAAGAAGCTAAAATTTCAGATTATTTGAAACTGGCCTTTTTGAGAATCCCCATCCACATCTCGCTTATTGTTTCGATGTACATTGTTTTGAAGACATTCGATGTTTTTGTCCCGTTTATTCAGTTGCTCGGCAACATCCCTCTGGTTATTTTGACCGGTACGATCCCGATCACGCCCGGAGGGCTTGGCACAACCAATGCGGTCATGGTGGAATTGCTGAAACCGTATCTCAAAGGTCCTATCTTTGATCGCGGCGTCATCACACCGGCTGAGTTATTGTTTACGGCAAGTCTTTTGTGGATGTTTGCCAATTATTTTTTAAAGGCCCTCTTCGGGATGATCTGTCTTAAAAAAGTTTCAAAAGATCTTTTCCAACCCCCGCTTAAAAGCCATTCTCCTCCGACCTCTCTCGGTCAAAACCTCCCTATTTAGACGCCTTTCAGGACAGATAAAATTTTGCTGTCTTACTCATTCTCTATTTTGTATAATCTGCATTATGAGGGGTAAAGAGAAACTGTTGGCACAAGTCCCCCTTCTTGAGTTTTTTAAAGAACGGGTGGGCCAAGCTTTGGTCCATCAACGTGTCCCTGCAAGCGTTTTCACCGAATTTTATCTCGCCAATCTGTTGCAGGAATTCAAAAAAACGGAGACCCTTTTTGAAAAAGAGGGGGATAAAATGTCGCAAAAACCGCTCGCCTTCATCTTGGCCGAAGCGGCCATGGCCAATATCCACACCAAAATAAGGTGCCTTAAAAAATTGGGGGATGTGAGCCTTTACACTGCCGGATTTTTCGGGGAATCGATTCGGCGCAAAATCATCGATATTGATTATTATATTAAAATGGGATGCTCCGCCTACACCTCTCTGGCGGCAATGTTGCAAAATGAGAAGACGTTTGGAGAGCTTTATCTCGAACTTGCAAAATTATTTCCGAATCTGGTCGATGTTTTAGCGGAGGTGGCTTCTACCTCCGAAAGCCAGACCAATGAGAATCTGCTCAAAATTTATGAGCGATGGTTGGCCACCGGTGATGAACACCTTGAAAATCTTCTGAAGAAGGCGGGCATTGCGATCCCCGATCGGGGCCAAACCGATAAACCACAATGATTTTAGAAAAAATCCAAAAAGACCTTGAAACACTGTACGCTATCCAACTCGATCAAAATGTAAAAAATTTCCTGACCCAAACCGGACATCAGAAAGGGACTCAGAAAATCGGAAGTCGTTTTCAACAGGAGGCCCTCTTCATCAGACAAAATGGGAATGATGTCGAAGTGGGTCTGTTTTTCCATCCAAAACTATTGCAAAAATTAAAAACCGACAATCCTTATACCCGTCTGAACACAAGCAATTTGGAACCTTTTCTGACGGCGACAGAAGGGGTCAGCCATTTTCTCTATTTTCTCTCAAGGGCTGAAAAAGAGTTGCCGGTCACACAACTGGAAATGGAAGTCCAAGCCGAAGTCGACAAATATCTGCTCACCTGTTTTTTGTATTACCACCAGCACCACACCCTCCCTCTTTTTTTGTTTCCGGCGCTCTTTGAAAATTTCCGATGGCATGAGGCGCTAACTCCGGAGGAAAAAGAACGCTATGAAAAAGCCAACACCTTGGCGGCCCGATTTTGCAATCATTTGGAGACACACTATCTGCGCGCGAAAAGGTGGCAAGCACTGCTGGGTGCGGCGCGTCAATTTTATCGTCTCAATCACTGGGCCAAAATACGCCTGTTGACTCCTTAAAAAAACCAAATTACAAGACAGCGTTTCATGCAAATTTTTTTTAAAAAATGGATCGATTTTTCCGTCCGCTATTTTTGGTTTTTTTTGATTCTGGGCGGACTCGTCTGTTGGTGGAGCGTCCCTAAAACCGTCCGTCTTTATAAAAATATCAGCACCGATCTGATCAGCCTTCTTCCCGACCATTACCCGGCCGTTCAGGAAATCCACAAAATCAGAAACAAGCTGGAAGACGCGACCGTCCTTTCGATCACATTGGAAGGCAGTCCACAAAAAATGGAGGGATGGCTCAAAAATCTGGCCGGTTCTTTGCAATCGTGTCCTTTGGTCCAACGAGTCGATTTCAAAAAAACCGGCTACGATTTTTTTTATGATCACAAACTCCTGTTTCTGGAACTCCCCGATTTGCAAACGCTCAAAGAGAGGCTCGATCGTGAAATCCAGAGAAAAAAATTGGGGGGGCTTTTTATCGATCTGGGGGAAGGTCAGGATGAATCCTTCCAATACAGCGATCTGGAAAGCAAATATCGGGAACAAACAGAAGGCGGTGTCACCAGTCCCTATTTCCGGAATAAAGAGAAAACGCTCTATTCCCTGTTTGTACTCGCCCAGGGAACCGACACCAGCATTGCCTTCAACAAACGTTTTTATGAATCGGTGGAACCTTGTGCCCTGAAATGGCTCGGTTCTTTAAAAGGGGAGAGGCCGAACGGTATTTATTTTGCCGGCAAAGCCAAAAATCGTGTCGATGAATACAGAACATTGATTCGCGATTTGAAAATTGCGGGGGTCATCTCGATCACGGCCATTGTGTTACTGCTGGTTTTCTATTTCCGAAGTCTCTCCGCCCCTTTTCTGGTTTTTGCCCCCTTGACCATCGGCCTTGTCGCCGCATTTGGCGTCACTTTTTATCTGGTCGACAAACTGAACATTATCACCTCATTTCTTTACAGCGTCTTGTCGGGGTTAGGGGTTGAAAACGGCATCCATTTTCTGTCGCGCTATAATTATGAACGCCATCACGGTTTGAATATGAAAGCGGCCCTTTTTGAAGTGATGGAAAAAACGGGCCGTTCGATCGGTTTTTCCGTGGCGGCGGTCTCTGCCATTTTTCTTTCGCTGATTTTGAATGACTTCAAAGGATTCTCCCAATTTGGACTCATCGCCGGCGTTGGGCTCTTGTGCGTCTATTTTGCCTACCTCCTCTTTTTTGTCCCGTTTGTTGTCTTGGCCGAAAAACTGAAAATATTACACCAGCCCAAAGCCCCGCTTTTTTCAAAAATAGAATTGAAATCTTTTGTATCCCCAAAATTGATTTTGACGGCGAGCCTTGTTTTGACCCTTTTTTCCATTTTCATCGGTTTTCGAAAGGAGTTGTTTGAATACGATTTTTCCCGCCTGAAACCGAGGATTCCGGCATCAGCCGTTGCCAAGGCTAAATACCGCGAAACCGTCGATAAACTGGTCGGGCCCGGAACCGTGCTGATCCAGAGCCCCGAAGAGGCTCAGGCCCTAAAGAAGGCTGTCCTCGATAAAATCAAAAATGACCAAGAGACCCCGACGATTGAATCTTTTTTCTCTTATTATGATCTTTATCAAGTGGAACAAAAACAGAAACTGGCGGTTTTAAAAGAGATCGAAAAAATTTTAGAGGATAAAACGCTAACGCTGGTTCCTGAAGAAAAGAAAAAAGATTTGGAACGATTCAAAAAGGCGCTGCGCGAAGTGACCTTCATTGAACCGCAAGAAATCCCCGAAGAGGTCATCAAAGTTTTCAAAGGGGCAAAAGGGGAAGGGGTCTTTGCTTTTATCCAATCGAAAAAAGGGCTCTCCCTAGATGACGGACGCAATGCGCTCCGTTTTTTGGAAGATGTGGGCGAAATCAAAACACCGATCAAAATATTTCATGCCGTCAGTGACCCCCTCATTTTTGCGAATGTGTTGAAAACAATGATGCACGATGTCCCCAAGGCGATCGGCATTGCCATTCTCGTGATTTTAATTCTTTTGTGGCTCGATCTTAGAAATTACAAAAAAGTAATCTTGGTAACGCTCCCCATTCTGCTTGGTGAAATCTGGCTCATCGGGATGTTGTTTCTGACCGGATTGAAACTCGATTTTTATAGCATCGTGATTGTTCCTGCCATCATGGGGATGAGCATCGACAACTGCATCCATATTTACCATCGATATAAAGAAACGGGGAGCGGTTCGATTGCAAACGTCATTCAGACGGCGGGACTGGCCTCCTTAGTCGCCTCAACCACCAATGCGTTGGGATTTTTGGGACTTATTTTCGCCAATCACGGCGGACTCGCCTCCCTTGGGAAAGTAGCTATTTTAGGCCTTTTGGCTACACTCCTCTCAACCGTCGTCTTCTTCCCTGCTTTTTTAGCCTATTTGGAAAAACGACATCAGAAAATTTAACTGTTTATTAAACCTCATCTTAATTTCTGCGTAAAAAATATTATAAAAAATCAAATTGTTAGCCAAAGGTCCCCCTCTAGGGTCCGACACCTACAAAGGCTTATTAAGTGTTGTATTGGTAGAGCCATCAACAGGATTCATAATGCAACAGTGCGACGTCTTAAAAATAATTCCTCACAAACCACGACATGAAGGCGTTAGAAAAGGCATGGAATAAAACGGGGGCGGTGATGGAGCCGGTTCTTTCTTTTAAATAGCCAAAAATCAGTGCGGGGAAAAAAATCGAGAAATGCCACCATTTGAGCTGAATCACACTATGCGCAAAGGCAAAAACAAGGGCCGTTACAATCCAACCCCAACCCAAATTGACGCCGAACAGATGCCACTTTGGTTTCCAAATTTTATTCATCATCGGCTGCAGAAACCCTCGAAAATAAAATTCTTCGGGTAGTGCTACCGCCAAAATTTGATAAGGGAGCGGATCGAAAAAGATCCGAATCGGCGCCATTTTAAAAGCATCAAAATGGAAAACATGGAGCATCCAATAATGAGCGGCAAGCATGTACGGTGGAAAGACAATCAAAATAGAAACCGCAAATACCATCAAGCCCGTTCCCAATTGGCGCAAAGAATGATCGATAAAATCGATCGGTTTTCTTTGCACGCTTAAAATCAAAAAGGGGATATAAAGCAAAAGGGTCGGCACCAAAAGGCCTTCCCATTTTGGGGATAAAAAGAGTTGACCCAATTTCAAAAGGATCAGAAGTGAAAAAGTGACGCCGAAGGATTCCAGTAAAAGTTTTTTCATCGGATTTTTTCAGGGACAGGAATCCCCCGTTGCTTGAGAGACAAATATCCGAAAATACCGACAACAAAAAAGAAAATCATCGTGATTTGGCCGGAAGAAATCGTCCCGCCAAAATAGACACCCCGATCGACATCCCCTCTCAAAAATTCGATGAAAAACCGCCCGATCGCATAGAGCATAAACTCCAGAGAAATCAGTTGCCCTTGAAAACGCCAATGTTTTTTGTAGACCCACCAAATGACGATCTGGATCAACAAAACATTGGCCATGAGATAAATCTGTGTGGCATGGAGCGGTGTGTTCGGAAAAAATTGGTAGGCGGTGGAGGCAGGATTCTTAAAAACAAGATGGAGAAAAAAATCGGTCGGTTTGCCAAAACAACAACCGGCAAGCAAGCAACCGGTTCTTCCAAAAAACATCGTGAGCGGAAAAACGGCGGCACCGGCATCAAAATAGGCCCAAACCGGTTCTCGGCGCCACCGGAGATAAAAATACCACGACATCAAAACAACGGCATAAGCCCCCCATGAAACAAACCCCCCCTGCCAAAAATAAAAAAACCGGATCGGGCTCTCCCAATAATAGGCCGGTGCTTCAACAAACACGTGGGCAATACGCCCGCCCAAAAATCCGCTGATAATGCCGAGGATGGCCAAATCGATTCCGTAAACAACCGACAATCCCCGCTCACGGCAAATTTTGATGCCGACATACGTGGCCACCAAAACACCGATCATGATCATGAAGGTATACGAGGGAAACGTCAGCGAACCTATTTTAAAAAGAATCGGTTTCATGTGCCCTCATTCTACTTTTTTTGCAAAATATGCGCAAAAAGTAAAATCATGGAAACGGTGATGGCGGAATCGGCCACGTTAAACGCCGGCCACTCGAGCTTGATCGAACCCAAAGTGCTTTCCTGAATATGCAAAGAGATGAAATCGACGACATTGCCAAAACGAAAACGATCGATCAAATTTCCAAGAATGCCGCTCGCGATAAGGCTCAACGGCCATGGATAATAATGATCTTTCGGATCCAGATGTAAAAAGGCATAAATCAAAATGCAAATCGCGATGCCGGAAACCCCGTAAAAAAAAGGGACCCGTGCCACCTCATCAAGATTAGCCAACATGCCAAAAGCGGCGCCGGTATTGCGGATATGAACGATATCAAAATAACCGGGGAGAACGGAAATCACATCTCCGATCGGCACCGTTTGGAGAATAAAAAATTTGGTGAGTTGGTCCAGAAAAAGAATCAGAGGGGCAAGGGTTAGTAATATTTTGTATTTGTAGGCCATCACCCTTCCACAATGGTTGCACACCGTTCGCAAATTTCAGGATGTTGCGGATTTTTGCCGACTGAGGAAAGAAATTTCCAGCAACGGCCGCACTTGCTGCCGGCCGATTTTTCAATGCCGACTTTGAATCCTAAAATGGTTTCCGAAGCATGCACCCACTCCCCCTTGGTCTTGCCAAATTCCACTTCAGAAACAATGAATAAATCCGGCAGGTCGGGATGGAATGTTTTCAAAAATTCTTCCTGATCGTGACTGGCTTCAATCACAACCTTGGCCTCCAAGGAATTACCGATGAATTTTGCCGCGCGCGCCGTCTCAAGCGCCTTGGTTACAACAGAACGCATCGTAAAAAACCGCTCCCATCGGGAGGCCAACTCTCCATTGTCCCATTGGGAAATTGTTTTCGGCATGGAGGCCAAAAAAACGGAATCGGGTTCTCCTTTGCGCCGGGCCATAGAAGCCCAAACCTCTTCGGCCGTGAATGAAAAAATGGGTGCCATCAGACGAACCAAAGTGTCGAGAATATCAAATAAAACTGTCTGGGCCGAGCGCCTTTTCAGACCGTTTTTGGCCTCGGTGTAGAGACGGTCTTTCAAAATATCGAAATAGAGCGACGAAAACTCAACCGCACAAACCTTGTTCAAAATGTGTGAGATCGTGTGAAATTCAAAGGCGTCATAGCCCTTCAAAACATCGGTGACCGTTCTTTGCAAAATATGAAGACCCCAACGATCAAGAGGGGCCAGTTTGTCATACGGCACATCATCTTTGCCGGGGGTGAAATCGTAGAGGTTTCCCAAAAGATAGCGACAAGTATTTCTGATTTTACGGTAGGAATCGACGAGTCGTGTCAGAATTTCCTCTGAAAAACGGATGTCGTTCCGATAATCTTCGTTCGCCACCCAAAGGCGAAGCATTTCGGCGCCGTGATTTTTTAAAACATTTTCGGGAGGGATGAAATTTTTAGCTGACTTGGAAAGTTTTTTCCCATCGGCATCGACGACAAAGCCATGGGTCAGCACCCGCTTGAATGGGGCCCGCCCCCGCGTTGCGATCGATTCCAAAAGGGAGGTATGAAACCATCCCCGATGTTGATCGCTCCCTTCCAGATACAAATCGGCCGGCTCCTTGATTTTCAACATCCCTTCCAAAACCGCGGCATAAGAGGCTCCGGAGTCGAACCAGACATCCAAAATGTCCATCTCTTTTGAAAAAGAATTTGCTTTTTTGCAGGAGGGACAGACAAAACTTTTCGGCAAAATCTCTTTGAGTTCCAATTCAAACCAAGCATCCGCCCCTTCTTTCTTTTCAAAAATATCCGCCACTTTATCGACCATCTCTTTTGTGGTGATGGCCTTGTTACAAGCCGTGCAGATCACCGCAATGATCGGCACTCCCCATCTCCGCTGTCTTGAAACACACCAGTCCGGCCGATTTTGAACCATTCCGTAAATGCGGTTTCTTCCCCACGGCGGAATCCACGCGACATGGTCGATTGCGAGCAGGGCCTTCTTGCGCAAATCCTCTTTTTCCATCGAAATAAACCACTGTTCGGTCGCGCGAAAAACGATCGGGTTCTGGCAACGCCAGCAATGCGGGTACGAATGGGAAAGGGTTTCTTCTTTGGCCAAAGCCCCTGTCTTCTGCAAATGTTCGACAATCGGCCGGTTTGCCTTTTCGACATAAAGACCGATCAGCCAATCTGCGCCGGCCTCTTTTGTAAATTTTCCCGCAGCATCGATCGGGGCCAAACAATCGAGACCATATTTTTTCCCGATTTCATAATCTTCATAACCGTGGCCGGGCGCTGTGTGGACACAGCCGGTTCCGGCCTCCAGTGTTACGTGTGGAGCCAAAATAATGAGCGATTCACGCGGCAAAAAGGGATGCTGACAATGAAAATTTTCCAATTCTTTTCCGGAAAATTTGGTCAAGACTTCGCATTCGGGAGAGCCAAATTTTTCCAGAATAGAATGCAACAAACCATCGGCCACAATCCATATTTCCTTATTGATGCGGGCGGCGACATAGGTAAACTGGGGATGCAGTGCCACTGCCAAATTAGCGGGAAGCGTCCATGGGGTCGTTGTCCAGATGACAAGATGGATCGGTTCCTCGGTCAGACGCCATCTTTTCTGCAATTCCTTTTCCTCTTTGAGTCTAAATTTGACATAAATGGAGGGTGAATGATGGTCTTTGTATTCCACCTCTGCCTCGGCTAAAGCGGTTTGACAGGAGGGACACCAAAAAACCGGTTTCTTTCCGCGGTAAACCAAATCTTTTGCCACGAACTTTCCGAATTCCCTTGCGATGGTGGCTTCATATTGCGGCGACATCGTGAGATAGGGGTGATCCCAATCGGCAAACCCGCCCAATCGTTTGAATTCCTCTCTTTGAATGTCGATATATTTTGACGCATGCTCTCTGCAGAGTTTCCGGATTTGCAGCGACGACATCGACGTTTTTTTTGGCCCCAAATCCTTGTCGACCTGAAGCTCAATCGGCAATCCGTGACAATCCCAACCGGGAACAAATTCGCACAAAAAGCCCGACATATTTTTGTACTTCACTACAATATCTTTCAGTGTCTTGTTGAGAATGGTTCCATAATGAATATGTCCGTTGGCGTAAGGGGGTCCGTCGTGAAAAATATATTTCGCATTTTTTGCGTTTTTCTTGATGATTTGTTGGTAGATTTTTTGATGCTCCCAATTTTTCAAAAACTGAGGTTCCCGTTGCCCTAAATTGGCTTTCATCGGAAATTCGGTTTGCGGCAAATTGAGTGTCGCTTTGTAATCGATGGCCATGGGAAAACTGCTTTATTCCTGAATACCTAGGTTGGTCAACTGTACATTTGGGTTTCTTAAATAATCACCAATTTTGCCTAAAATCAACTCCTCTTCACTCCCGTTGGAACGGAGGCGGCTGACAATGCTCTGAATGCGAGAACCGATTTGCACCTCTGTTTTTCCATTTTGAGGGATCAGTTTTGCCTCCAACTGATGATAACCGCCGTTGATCCCGTAATCTTGACGATCAAAAATATTTAAATAATGAGAGGTCGCCTTGACCGGCACAAAGCGGCTTTTGATGACCCCGTTTTGAAGGTCCTCTTCGGCAATCGGATAACCATTGGCGCGCAAAGCCCATCGCAGCGCATAATAGATGTCGTTCGGCGTCGCGGAAAAAGTCTGTTTATATAGATGAGGCTGGCTCGGTTTCGCTGTCCGATAGACTTTATTACAGCCAACGGACAAGAGAAGGAAAAATAAGAGTATTATAGTTTTTCGCATTTTTTCTTATTTAAATACAATCCCAATCCGATTGCAAATAGAATAAAAGCGATCAACTGCGATGTCGAAAAATCGGTGCCAAATACGAAGCCTCTTTCCGGATCTCCTCTTAAAAATTCGAGCGCAAAACGGACAACGGCATAGCTCATCAAATAGAGAGATAAAATTTGACCATCAAACGACTTCCGGTGCAACTTCCAGTTGAGCCCTAAAAAAACCAGAAACTCAGCGGCCGATTCCATTAACTGCGTCGGATAGAGGGGGATCCCCGGCGGCGCCAAAGAATTGATGTCTGACGGAAAAATGAGGGCATACCATGCATCGTGCAACAGCGATCTCCCATAACAACATCCTGAAAAAAAACAGCCCAAGCGGCCGATCGCGTGCCCTAAAGCCACTGCCGGTACGAAAAAATCGCAAAATTTGAGAAGAGGCAGATGATGACGTTTCAGATACCACCAACTAACGAATAGACTCGCAACGAGTCCTCCATAAAAAACAAGCCCCCCCTGCCAAATTTTGAAAAGATGCAACGGATTCTGAAAAAATAGATCCCGTTCCGCCACCAATACAAAAAGAATTCGGGATCCGAAAATGGCCGCAATGATAATGTAGAAGACAAGATCCAAAGCCTTGGCCGGGTCCTCTCTTTCCCTTTTTGCCTCGCGTTGAACATACCAGCTCCCGACCAGAAACCCTAAAGCCACCAAAACGCCGTAGCCATGAACCGGAATGAACTCACGACCAAAAAGACCAAACAACGGAATTTTAAATAAGATGGGATACATCGGTATTGATTTTTAACGTTGAAGGGGTGGAAAGTCAACGATGGGACTGCGAGCATTACTTCGTTTTCAAAATGATGGCGGCGGGGGAACTGCCACTGGCGCCGGTCAAACTCAAGGAAGATGGGGTCGAAGAAAGATTCAAAAACCGCGTTGCAGAAGCCTTGATGGTGTAGCTGGTTCCGGCGCTGTAAGTGCCGAAAGAAGGGCCGCTCAACACTGTCGAACGACCATCTTCTGCCGAACAGATCATACAAACTCCCTGCCAGTTGCCTGTACTGTTATTATAGGTTCGGGCATTGTAAGTGAGCTTGGAATTAGTAGTTAATCCTGCATTGGTATAGGCAAGGGCCACCGCCCAGCGTCTTAAAAATTCACCGAACGAATCAAAATCGGACGGTTTCGAAGGATAAGCAGCCACCAAGTTGTTGATACCGGTATTGGTCGTCTGCACCAGATTTTTCAAAAATGTCGAACTCGACCCACTCTGTTCATAAAGATATCTCAAAAACAGATACCCTCCTCCCCTTTGCGCCAAACTGGGACTTGCAGAGGTCACGACGGCATAACTTTGCGGAGAATCCAAAAAGAGATCGTAGCGCGAATAATTTTCGCGACCATAGCCAACCAAATCTTCCGTGAAATGGGACAAGGCCTCATTGAGCCAGTCCTCTTCTGCATCGCCGCTAAGGACAATAGTATGCTGGTAATAATTGATCAGATGCTGCATCTCGTGCGGAAAAACAGCAGGCAAAAAGTTGGACATCGCAAAGGCATTGGTAATTTTGGTGCCATAAACACCGCCCGAATCGGGAGAGACAAGATAGACAATCTCGCGATAATTACTAGCCGGAATCGAACTGCTTCTTGCAAAAAGATCGCCCGAATAGAAAAAACCGGTCACGATACCACCGCTCGAAGCCCCTAATCGATTGACAGCCGGCGTAATCAGCGCAACAGCTACACCATCATTATTGATATCCGGATACGATCCAAAAACGCTGGACGTCGTTGCGAGCGAGTCTTTAAATTCGGAACACAAGGTATTGATATTGGCCTGCGACAAATCAGAAGGATTGGTGCTGGAAATTTCATCATCAACATAAATCGCCACCGTATCGTTGACACACTTGACCGTTGCCGTAACGGTACGATATTGGGTCACATCACTCAGAGATTTCAAGACACGAAATGTATCGCTGTCATTGACCGACAAAGAGGGAGAAACACCCGAACCGCCGCCAACCGATTTGCCGGCGGAAACAGTTCCATTTGTTGAGACCGGTTGTGAAACACTTCCATTCCAAGGGACATTCAATAAAAACCGTTCTTCATTTCTTAATATCGCCTCCAATTGATTCTGAACCGATTCCGACTCTGATTTCATGACATCATCAACCAAGGGATCGCCAAGGCCAATCGATTTGGAAACATTGGTATCTGAAGCGGTCACTGATTTAGAGGCGGCATCGGTTGCCTGCGACTGAAGCAACAATTGATAGGTGCCGCTCGCACCACTAAAACTGACACTCGCGGAAATTCCACTAAAACCGACATACATCACATCGCCTGCCGCCATGGCGGACGGAGAGCTTGCTTCATTGCCTCCCGTCCCGCTGACCGTCTGCGCAGAGGCGCCACCACTACCGGTGCTGGAGCCACAACCCCATTGAAGAGAAAAAATCAAAAGACTAAAAAATCCGATCGTTATTTTAATACGATTTGGCAAAGGCCCTCCAACGACAGCGTTTAGAGAGCAAGTGCCGTGCCAATCAGAAATTATCCGCCCGTATATTTTAATTAGTTATTTCAATTAGATAGAAATCAGACGGACGTCAAAAAATTGACGCAGGTGTCAATTTTCACCCTTTTTGTTATCATTTTGACAATTCCCCTACCTGGTAGAAATTAACGTTTCCTTACCAGGTAGGGAGGAGCCTTCCCTTACCAGGTAGGAGGATAGAGGACGATTTTACCGGCTTCGATCGGATCTTTGGTGAGCAGGGCAAAGGCCTCTGAAATTTTGGCCATCGGCATTTTGTGGGTAATAACCGGCGTCACATCGAGACGCCCGCTGTTTAAGAGATCTCCCATCTGCTTCCATGTATCGAACATTTTTCGGCCATGAATCGCGATCAACTTGATCCCTTTTAAAATCACCTCTTTTGCAAAATCTATTTGAAGCGGCTTGCTAGGAATTCCAAATGCGGTGAATGTCCCCCCATTTCGAATCGATTTGAAACCGTCATGAATGGCCTTTTCGGCGCCGCTCATCTCCAAAACAACATCCACTCCATTGCCATGCGTTTTTTCTAAAATGATTTCGGCCGCCTCTTCCTTTGTAACATCGATCAAAATATCCGGTTTCATTTTTTTCATGAGTCCTAGACGAAAAGGACTTGCCCCCACCGCATAAATCGTGGTGGCGCCGAGTGAACGGGCCACAGCCACTGCAAATAATCCGGTCGGCCCATCACCAAAAACGGCAACGGTTTTTCCGGCGACATCACTTTCGGAAACGGCATAAACCGAATTTCCAAGGGGTTCTTGAATGGAGGCAATCTCCCACGGCATCGACCGGTCATTTCTGACGCAACAGATTTCAGGCATAGCAATATATTCAGCAAAGCAACCATCGGCTCCGAAACCGATCGTTTTTAAATCGCGACACAAATGCATTTCGCCGGTGCGACAACGGGCGCAATGGAGACAAGGGATATGACTTTCAAAGGAGACCCGATCCCCGATTTGGATTCCTTCCACCTGTTCGCCCACTTCAATCACTTCTCCCGCCCCTTCATGGCCGATGATTCTGGGTGGTGTCAGGTTATGGCTGGCCCAATCGTCCCATTTGAAAAGATGAACATCCGAACCGCAAATGGATGCGGCTTTGACCTTCACCAAAACACGATGGGAGGTCAGTTTTGGAACGGGCGCATCAATCAACTCGAACCCCGGCTGGGCTTTCAACTTTGCAACCGCTTTCATTTTTTCTTTTTTGCCTTTTCAAAAAGAGATTTGTCTTTCAAATAATCGAGGGCAGCTTTTCGCTGATAATCAAAAGCGCCGATAGGCGGTGGGGCAACATATTCCACCACCTTTTCATGCTCTTTCTCCTTCTCTTCTTCAAAAGCCCCCTTTAAATGTCCCTTGAGATGTTCTTCACGAAGCCGAATCAGTGTCCCTTCCGTTTTCACCTCAGGACTCGGCGCCACCACGACATCGGGTTTCACCCCCTCGGACTGAATGGAGTGCCTGTCGGGCGTGTAATAGCGGGCGATTGTAATTTTTAAAGCCGAACCGTCATCCAGTTCGACAACCGACTGCACCGAACCTTTGCCGAAAGTCTGCGTCCCCATAATGACCGCCCGCTTGTGATCTTGCAGCGCCCCTGCCACAATTTCCGAAGCGGAAGCAGAACCGCCGTTGACTAAAATAATTAGCGGAAAATCGACCGGAATTCTATCGGGCTCCGGCATAATAGCTCTCTTCTCCACCTCTTTTTTCCTGCTTTCGGTGATGACTACGACTCCGCTATCCAAAAATTCAGAGCAAACTTGCACGGCCTGTTCCAAAAGGCCGCCCGGATTATTGCGCAAATCGAGAATGAGACCATTCGTTTTGACCTCATTTTCATATTTCTTGAGCGCCTTCTTCAGATCGCTATTGGTTCTTTCCTGAAAACTGCTGATTTTTATGTAGGGGTATTTATGTTCCAACAGCTCCGCATGGACACTTGGCACTTTCACCACTTCACGAACAACAACGATATTAAACAGTTGTTTTTGCCCCAGCCTTGAAATGGTTAGGGTCACTTTGGAGCCTTTTTTACCACGCATCGCTTTGACCGCATCCGACAAATCCATCTCTTTGGTGGATTGTCCGTCGATTTTTAGGATTCGGTCCCCCGGTTGGACACCGGCGCGAAAAGCGGGTGTCCCTTCCACAGCAGAGACAATGGTCACCCAACCGCCGCGAATCGTGATTTCGAGGCCAACCCCGCCAAAAATACCGGAAGTATCGGCCTTTAACTCCTTATAAACCTCCGGCGAAAGATAAACGGTGTGTGGATCGAGCGTGGACAGCATTCCCCGGATGGCCCCGCGAAGCAGTCTTTGATCGTCGACTTTTTCTACGTAATCGTTTTCGACATAATTTAAAATTTTGGTGAAGACATTGAGTGTTTCAAAGCCTTTTTGATCCAGCGCAAAAGCGGGAGAAACCATCAGCAAAAAAAGAATCAAAACCTTTTTCATAATCCCCTTTTACCTTTCGATTCAAAATCAGCGGCAAATGGCGTGAACGGTCTCCACAATTTTTTCTGCACTGATGCCACAAAGTTGAATCAACTCCTGCGGTTTGCCCGATCGAGGAATCTGGTTGACAGCCAGCTTCGTAACCTTCATTCCAAATTCCGAGACCGCCCCCAAAACCGCGTCGCCCAAGCCTCCTTCCGGGTAATGATCTTCAACGGTGATCAAATGGCCCGTCTCTTTTCCGGCTTTGAGTAATGTCTCCTGGTCGACCGGCTTGAGCGAATAGAGATCGATCACGCGGACGGCAATCCCTTCTTTTTTGAGAATATCATAAGCCTTCAGCGCTTCAAACAGCGTAATACCGGCGCCAATAATCGTCGCCTGATCTTTCTCAGAACTCTTGAGAACCTTACAGCCCCCAATGCGGAAAGAGGTCTCGTTGGGATAAATCACCGGCGTTGCAGGACGGGCGGTGCGAATAAAAACCATCCCCGGATATTGTGCCGCTGCAAAAACGAGACGTTCGCAAGAGACCGCATCGGAAGGATACAAAACCGCCATATTCGGAATCGCCCGCATCATTGACAGATCTTCCAGCGCCATCTGCGATGGCCCATCTTCACCGATCGAGACGCCGGCATGAGAGCCGCAGAGTTTGAACGGTTTTTGCGAAATGCCGGCCATACGAATTTGATCATAGGCCCGCGCAAAAAAAGCGCCGAAGGTCGAGACAAAAGGGATTTTACCGCGCGCGGCCAGTCCCAACGCCACACCGACCATATTTTGCTCAGCAATGAAACATTCAAAAAATCTTTCGGGATACGCCTTCATGAATTTTTCGGAATAGGTCGAATTTTTGGTGTCGCCGTCGAGCGCCACAACGTTCGGATTGGCGGCCCCCAACTTTACAAGCGCTTCGCCATAAGCCGCACGGGTTGCCACCCCATCACCCAATTTGTAATGAGGAGGTAATGCCTCTTGAATAGAAGCCACCGGCGTCATGGATCCGGCCGGTTTTCGGACGGCCATCTTGCCAAAATCGGGGACTTTCCCGATTTCCTGAATCGCCTTTTCCAAATCGGCCGGAGACAGAGCCTTCCCGTGCCATCCTTCTTTCCCTTCGCAAGAGGCGACCCCTTTTCCCTTGATCGTTTTTGCAATGACGGCAATCGGTCTCTCTTTTTCTGCGGCGGCTTGATCTAATGCACCGAGAATGGCTTGCATATTGTGCCCATCGATTTCAATCGTCCGCCATCCGCAAGCTTCAAATTTTTTCGTGTACGGTTCCAAATTGTGGTGATACATAGTCGCCTGACTCTGTCCCAACGCGTTCACATCGACAACGGCAATCAGATTATTCATTTTATAATAACCGGCCAACGAAGCCGCTTCCCAAACCGCTCCTTCCGCACATTCTCCGTCTCCAATTAAAACAAAGACCTTTGCATCATTCTTATCAATTTTTTTAAAACTGAATGCCATCCCCAAACCGCAAGAGAGCCCTTGTCCCAAGGATCCGGTCGCCACATCGACCCACGGCATGCGAGGGGTTGGATGGCCTTCCAAAAAGGAATCGATTTTACGCAAATTCAAAAGATCATCGCGGGAGATAAAACCGGCGGCTGCCCAAGCGGCCCAAAGGATCGGGGCCGCATGCCCCTTGGATAAAACAAAACGATCTGCGTTGGGATCGGAGGGATTTTTCGGATCAAAACGCATCGTATGGAAAAAAATTGCCGCGACAAGATCGGCGGCGGAAAGACAAGTAGTCGGATGACCGGAACCGGCGGCCGTCGTTGCCCTCAAACTATCGATGCGCAACTGTTTGGCAATGGCTTCCAGCGTTGCAACGGTTTGGGAATCAGATTGGGCCATATTTTGATGCGTTTGGCTATCAGATGGTTTTCGAAATGACAACTATAATGTAACCCGCTTGACCTCTGGAATATCTCCCTCTAAAAATCGTCTTGCAATCGTTTCAAACCGATGCGTTAAATCGGTCACATATAATTCCACGCCCGCCCCTTCGAAAGTGTCTGACGCTTTCAGTGCTGAAAGTGCTAAACACTTTTGGAGAGAAATGGCCACTGCTTCGGCCGAATCGATTAGCGCTATTTGGGGCCCCAAACATTCACCGATCACTTTTTTAAGAAGAGGATAATGAGTACAGCCCAAGATCAGCGCATCCATTCCATCCCTTCCCAAATTTTTTAGATATTTTTCCGCCACCGCAAGAGTCACTTCATTGTCACACCAATCTTCTTCCACAAGCGGAACAAAAAGAGGACAGGAGACCGAAGAGACTCTCACCGAAGCATTTCTCTTTTTCAATTCTTTTGCATAAATTTCGCTTTGAATAGTGGCAAAAGTCCCAATCACTCCGATGTGGCGGCTTTGGTTCACACGCAACGCCTCTTCAACCCCCGGTTCCACAACCCCCAAGATCGGAAAATGAAAACGATGCTGTATATAAGGAAGGGCATGGGCAGAGGCGGTATTGCAAGCAATCACAATCGCCTTCACCCCTTTTTTGGCCAAAAAAGTGCAGCATTCTTCAGCATATCTCAAAATGGTTTCAGCCGATTTATTTCCATATGGCACACGTGCGGTATCGCCTAAATAAATAAGCGATTCATGCGGCAAAAGACGGCGGATAGCGGCTAATACCGTTAATCCACCGACGCCGGAATCAAAGATGCCGATCGGTTTTGAAGACATGCGGCGCTTCCTAGAACCTTTGCCCGGTGAATGCAATCTCTATTTCAAACCTCTCGATTGACATTATTTCATTTATGGTATTTTAACTTTCTGGTAATACATCGTTGAGTTACAAAGGAGAAACTATGTTATCGCTTTTATTACAGGCCATGAACCCGGCGGCACCGATAGAACAAACCGCAACCGAGAACCAACACCTCATTTCCCTTATCGCTCATGCCGATCCGATGGTGAAGCTGACCCTCTTTATTTTGATTATTTTCTCCGTTGTGAGTTGGGCCATTATCATTGCGAAACACCGACAGATCAAAAAAAGTGAGCAACGGACGCAATCTTTTTACCAATTTTTCTGGGATGCCAAAAAACTAGACGAAATCGCAAGCCGCAAAGGGGGACGAAAAGGTCCCGCATTTGAAATTTTCCAAGCGGCCCAGCATTCTTTGGAAGAATATAAAAACCGGCAAGATCCGGTGGAAAGGGATATCCGCCGTGCCTTTGAAGATGAGGTGGAGCAGATCGAATACGGCGTCTCTTTTCTCGCCACCACCGCTTCAGCCGCCCCGTTTATCGGCCTCTTCGGAACCGTTTGGGGCATTTTGAACGCCTTTTTTAAAATCGGCCAGAGCGGCGCTTCGTCTCTGGCTATTGTCGGCCCTGACATTGCTCAGGCATTGATTGCCACCGCCATCGGTCTCGCCGCGGCCATTCCAGCGGTGATTTTTTACAATATTTTTGTCAACAGAATCCGCCGCTTTACCAAAACACTCGACGATTTTACGGAAGACCTGATTGACCGTGTCGATCACGAATATTTTGGGGCCCGTACATGAAGGTTACTCCACCCAATGGAACACACAACCGTTCGATGGCGGAAATCAACATCACACCGTTTGTCGATGTGGTATTGGTGCTTTTGATCATCTTCATGATCACCGCACCGTTATTGCAACAGGGTCTTCCGGTGCAACTCCCAAAAGCCGCGGCTCAGGAGATCAAACGAACACCGCAAGACCTGATTTTGACCATCGACGATAAGGGCCACATTTTTCTGGGCGATTCGAGATCTCCGGTATTGGCCGATGATCTCCCCGCCAAACTGGTCGCCGTCTATCAGGGAAAAGAGAGCAAAGATCTTTTGATCAAGGCCGATCAACAATTGCGTTACGGTGAAGTGATTCAAGTCATGTCATTGGCGCAAAAAGCCGGAGTCGAACGAATCGGAATGATCACACGCCCTGAAAAATAAAAATCATGGAGCTTGAAAAAAAGCTTTCCCTTAAAAAACCAGTTTTCTATTCCGCCTTGGGTCATTTTCTCCTTTTGCTCTTGATTCTTTTTGTTCCGAAATTGGAAATTTTGAAACCGAAGGTAACAGTCGTCTGGGTCGATTTGCCAAAAGGGGCTTCTGAAGAGGTTGAAATCAAGATGAAAGAAGCGGAGGCCCTCCCCAAAACAACAATTCAGGAACAAAAAGAGTGGCAAAAAGAAGAGGAACCGCCGAAAAAAGAGGAAAAACCGCTCGTAACACCCCCAGAAAAGCCAAAAAAACCGGAATTAAGGCCGATTCAGCCCGAACCGGTTCCGAAAAAAAAGCCACAACCTAGCAAATTGACGGCTGTCGAGAAGGCGCTCCAAGCCCTGAATAAAAAACGGCCCGCCCCACCGGAAGCGGCACAGGTGAAAGAAAAGGGGGAGGGTTTTAAATATGGAACCGGGACAGAAGGGCTGCGCATACCACCGAGCGATCCCGAATATGTGGCCTATGTTGCCAAAGTAAGGGCCAAAATTATTCAGGAATGGATTTTGCCGCAAACATATCTCGAAGGGCCGCTCAAACCGAAGGCGAGTATTGTTGTCGAGATCAGCAAAGAAGGAAATATCATTTCAACGGAGTGGGAGGAACCTTCCGGCAATCCCTCTTTTGATACCTCTTGTCTTCGCGCCATTCAGCGGGCCGCCCCACTTCCGGTCCCGACAACACGATTGGAATGGGAGGCCTACAACGAAGGTTTTCTGATCACGTTTGACCCGTCGCTTAAAGCACCTTAACTTTCTCTTTTCCGCCGAATTTGTCCCACCAAGCTGAGGCCCCTTTTTGCAAAATATTATTCAGGGCCTCAATGTTTTGAACACCCCGATCGGAAAGCCAAGTTTCCAAAGCTTTTACGCCCGATTTAGCATAAACCGGAATCCCCTCTTTCCAAGTGGCGCGGCCGCAGAGGACGCCGTTCCATTTCACACCGGATTCTGAGGCCAATTCAAGACTTTCGCGAAATTCATCGTCGCTGACACCGGCGCTTAAATAGATAAATGGTTTGTCGGTCACCGCCGCCGCATCGCGATACCATTGCAACGCCTCTTTTTTATTGTAGGCGACCCGATTCTCTTTTTTGAAGGATTGCGTCTCCGAGACAAATTGCATGTTAACCGGAATTTCAACTTTCAGGACATCGACATGATATTGATCCTTTGAAAATTCTTTCATACTCTCCATCACAATCTCCGGCTTCTGTTTGGCATATTCAAAATTTTTCCCTTCGCCGCCGGCAATATCGTAGCCGACGAATTCGAGGAAATAGGGAATATCGTTTTGGACACATTCCACACCGATTTTCTCGACCCATTTTTTCTTGGCCTCATTAACTTCCGTTTTTTCAAAAGGATTGTAATAGAGAAGAATCTTGACCGCGTTGGCCCCCGTAGCCTTGAGTTTCGCGACACTCCAGTCAGTTAATAAAAGAGGCATGCGACCCGGCGATGTATTGTCATAGCCGGAAGATTCGTAGGCCAACAGAAGCCCCGTTCCTTTCGCACGCTGCTTGGCCGCTTCGAGTCCATATTCAGGATCAAGCAAAATGGCGGTGGCATATGGAGTCAAAATTTTAGTAACGGCCGTTTTGAACTCAGCCATCTGCGCATGTCTGATCTCTTTCGGATCGACCCCCTTCGCTTTAGCGATCGATTTTTTTAAAGAACCCCTCTGATCCATTGCCGCCGCGGCAATAACCCCTTTGGCATTACACAGATTCATGCAATTTTCGTATTTTCCTTTTGTGAGTGTCGTCATATTTTTCCTCCTTTTTTGAGAGGGGTATAAAATCCAGATTGGCTGGGGTGTCAACGAAAAATGTTTTTCGTCATTTTAAAAAATAGTAGAGGAAGAGGGATAAACGATCATGGCATTAGCAAGGCCCGCTTCCGGTGCGGCGAGATAAAGAAGAAGAGTTCCAAGGGTCAGCCCTGTTGCGGCAGTGACGACTTCCGGTGCCATGCGAGGAAGACGAGTTGGAACAAAAGTAAGTTCTGTTGCCGGATCGGATTCTGGCGTTGCGGTCCAATCTTTAACTTTTTCGGAAATTTTTTTGGCCAACCCGCTGCCCGGCTTGCCGCAGTTATCCCAGGTCCGTTTTGCATACCATGCCCACCCGGGAGGTGAGGCAAGAAAAACACTACTAAGTAATGATGTCGGCAAGCCTGCACCGAAACCGAGAAAAACAGGGAAGAGTCCAAGAGCCAGTGCACCTGACATGAGCCCGGCCTCCTCCAAATCCCATTGTAATTCTTCGGCCTCTTTGGTGGTATCCAGATTTGTGGACAAATTAAATTCTCTTAAATGCCAGAAAAATTTTCCGTCTGTAAATGCAACAATCCCCATTGCTGCAAGCAACAGAATACCATTCCTGCACCCCTGTAGATCTCCCATTGTTGATCCGCCGGAGAAGGCGGCGATCAAAGGCGGAATAAATTCGTCGCGTGGTGATTGATAGACAGGGACTGCCTCGGTGGCTCCATCGCGGCTGGTCATTCCAACGGTCTTGATAGGATTTATATCCATAAGAATTGGTCCGCCACTACGGCGCTGGCTGACAATTTGCCTCTGGCAAATTGAGCGGGTGAAGGGAATACCCTTTGGGTATCCGCATCCGTAATCGTAGCGCCCGCAAACCACGCGGCCGCTACTCAACGGTTGCGTATCTCACCCTCTACTCGGGTTCGCTTTTTTCATCCAATCAAACAAAACACCGCCCTACGGGCGAGTTTTGTTTGAGCGGGTGAAGGGAATCGAACCCTCGTCTCGAGCTTGGGAAGCTCACATTCTGCCATTGAACCACACCCGCATTTTTCACTGGTCATGAGGAATAAAGCGATTTATCAGAGCCGTCAATATGGAAATAAAGCCGCATCCGTCCAAAAGAGGAGAGACATTAGACCACTTTGAGGGCCAATTTGTAGGCGGCATTGGGGCTTTTTCAGAGGCCTGCATCGGCGGGGAAAAATTACAGGAACCGCTCGAAGTGGTTTTATTTGAAGGCTCTAAACAAAATGGGTTCCATGCCCGTCTCGGCGATGCCCATCATCATTTATATGAGGGGCCTTTAACTCAAGCCCAAGTCTCTTTTACACTGGAGGTTTTTGAAACCGATAAAAAAGGTGCCGTTTTGAATGTGCTCAAAAAAGATTCAAACAGCCTCCCTTTTTCCGTGCAAGGCGATCTGAGAGATTTTGTTTTGAATACGGCGCACAAATTGGGAATTAAAGGAGCGCTTCTGTACATTCAGGGAAAATCAAAAGAGCTGCATATTTATGGCCACAAAGATATTCACAAACTCAACGACCAAACCAAAACATTTGATCATGTCTCAACGCCGGCAGAAATTGAAGGGTGGGGGAATTTGAGTTTTATCGATGGTGATGGCAATAAACCCTTTGTCCATATGCACGGCACTTATACGGTTTGGGGAAAGAAAAAAGGGGGACATTATATTATGGATGAGAAAAAGAGGCTTCTTTTGGAATCGGCAAATCTCACTATCTGGCCGCTTGCCAGTCTTATTCGTACCAAACAAGAAGAAGATTTTCCCACTTGGAAAATTTAGGGTATAATTACGAATTATGAAAACGAAGCTGTGCCTCATTTGCAAAAAAGTTCCAGTTGAAAAGAAAGCCCCCTATTGGCCCTTCTGTTCCGAGCGTTGCAAGCTGATCGATCTCGGCAAGTGGGCCAGCGGGCAATATGCCATTGCGGGTGAAGAGATAAAAAAAGAGAGCGAGGAAGAAGATGATGCCGTCAAGCCACCCCATTCGTGAGGCCTTTCGAGCTCCCATCCGCCATGCGTTGGGACCAAACCAGATTGTAGAATTTGCCGACGGTTTATTGGCCGTCGACGAGAGCGGCCGTATTGCCGCCTGTGATGCGTACGATAGATTATTCCCAAGACTCCCCGGAGATTGTGTCATTCACGATTATACCAATTTTTGGATAACCCCCGGCTTTATCGATTGCCATGTCCATCTGCCACAGCTCGATTGCCGCAATAAAAACGGGCTCACCCTTTTGGATTGGCTGGCAAAATATATTTATCCTGCCGAGACAAAATTTGCCGATCCCCACGTGGTTAGAAATATGGCGGAAAGATTTTATGATGAACTTTTAAAACATGGCATCACCACCGCCGCCATTTATTCCACGATCCATTATGAAGCCACAGAGATTGCCTTCCAATTCGCCAAAGAAAAAGGGCTCCGCGCCATCATCGGACAGGTTTTGATGGACCAAAATGCCCCACAATCCCTCCTGAAATCGCATCTGCAACTTTTGAATGAGACGGAAAAGCTGATTGCCAAATGGCATGGATGTGACAACCGTCTTTTTTATGCCGTCACACCCCGTTTTGCATTGACCTGTTCCAAAACCCTTTTGGATGAAGCCGGAAAATTGGCACTTGAAGCAAAAGTTTATTTTCAAACTCACTTGGCCGAAACCAGACAAGAATGGCAACAGGCCAAAGAGATGCACTCTTTCAAAAGTTATGCCGGCTTTTATGAATCCCGACATGCACTCAGTTCCCGTTCTCTTTTTGCCCATTGTATTTATCTGGAAGATTGCGATTTTAAAATTCTCTCCGATTATCATGCAAGCGTTGCCCATTGCCCCACCTCAAATGTTTTTTTGAAAAGCGGCACGATGCCGATCGAAAAAGTGGAGACTTATGGATTGCATTTTGGACTGGGAACAGATGTCGGCGCCGGCCCTACTTTTTCCATGCAGGAAATTATTGGCTGTGCCTGCGAAGTCCATCCCAAAGAAATGATGAACAGGGAAAAGGGATTTTATCTGGCAACCCTCGGTGGCGCGGAAGCGCTTTCCTTGGCACATCAAATTGGCAATTTTGTAGAGGGGAAATGGGCCGATTTTTGTCTCTTTGATAATCCTAATTTTGAAGGTAGAGCCAAAAAAGTTTTCGTAGCCGGTCAATGTATTTGGAAGCCATAATTGTCATAGCCGGTTTGGATGACAAGGAAAAGCATACCCGCCGCAAAAAAAGCAAATCCGAGAGGAAGGGCCGCGGGGGTGATGAGAATGGCGCTTGCAATAAAGAATGCGGAACCGACCATCCCAAGCCCGCCGGAAATTCGCGCATGCCTCCGTTCCACAGAAGAGAATCCACTATCGGAGAAACTTTGATAAAATGTCATGGCACTCGGGATAAAACCAAGAATGCCCCCCGCCACGCCAAAACCGATTCGGGGCCAAAAAATTCGGGCTGGAATGGGAACGGCACTGACATTGAGAATGTCGCCCGCCCTTTTGATCTGCGCTAATGCCGCCGCGGTGTTGGCTCCTTCTTTTTGAGCCAGTGTCACCAGAGCTTTGGCTTCTTTATATCGGCTAATGAGATAGTTGTTAAAAACTATTTGGGAGGCGCCGTCACCGACATCCACTGCACCATCGACAAGTGCCGAAGGATCGACTGTTGTCCCCTCATAAATTTTTGTTATCTCTCTTCCCGATTTGATGGCCCCTCCCGCTACTTTTAATCCAAAAGCAACATTGGCGACATTTCTTGCCAACAGCCCCGCCGCACAGCCGTTCTGGTGTAGAGTGAGTGAACGATTGGCGTCACCGGAGAGTGCGGTGATATTTGCCTGACGTATCACTTCGGAACTCTTGGCATTAAAATATTGGAACGAAAGAAAGGAGGCGCCGGTGCCGACTTCGCCCGCCATGACATATTTTTGAGAGGCACTGCATGATTCTGAAGTCATACAGTCACCCAATGCCCATGCATTGGCGATAATGTTGAAATCGTTGACGACCATCATTACCTTGGCGCCAGCGGCTCCATTGCGCGCCCCGGCGGCCCGCAACATTTCGAGTTCTGATGGATTGCCGGCGTCGGTTCCAAAAAATCGTGTTGCAAATTTCCCAACGGCATTATCGGGTCGATACAAGAAAGAGATCGGGCCATTAAATATTTCATCGGCGGGGTTTTCCCTGAATCTCGCGCTGTTGATGCGGTAAGTCTGGGCACTTTTATTGGCAAAAGCCCATGCCATGCCGGGTCTCAGCATTCCCTGTTTGCTGAATTTATGGATGTTCCACGCCTCGGCCATATTATAAATTTTTAAGAGTCTCCACCGCTTTCCGGAGAGTCTGCGAAAAGCCGGGGACACCCCACACAGCCAGTTTTTGAATCATTTTGTCGAAAGAAATAAAACGAATTGCAAAAAATAAAATAAAACCGGCCGCTATCGGCCTGAGCAGCCCCCAAATTATGCGGGTGGTACCTGCATCGACAACAAAAAAGAAAATGGCAGTTAGTAACAGCGAGACTAAAAACAACGGGTTTGCCATGTCTTTGAAGGCAAGAGCGATTTTTTTCTTAACGGTTTCCTGTGTCGCTGTTTGCCTTTGTAAATGGGCGCGCCGGGAGGAACCCATCTTTAATAAGGCGGTCTGATACTGTGAAAAAATCCGGTCCGGGAGGAAAAAAGCAAGCCCTGCCAAAAGGAAAGCCAAAATCATTTTCAGGGCAACCATCGCAATCAACATGATGATCCCATAGCGGGAACCCGATGAAAAAAAATGTTTTCCGGCCTCCAGCAGCGGGTTTCCAAACAGCAAATAAACCATCAGCACCGGTTGCAGAAAAGACCAGAGACTTGAAAGGAGAGATCCAATAATGACCCCGATTAAGTTTGTTCCGAAAAATAAAGTACCAAGGCTGTGCAACAAACCCTGCATGCTGATGGCGAGCATCGGTATCAGGCGCTGACCGGCAGGGGAAAGCGATTTTAAAATAGCAACGATGTTAGAAATAAAAAATGAGATCGTTCGGCGACGGGTTTTTAGGGAGGCCCGGGATAAAATAAAACCTTGATTGAGCGACAAAAAATATCCGGTCAACGGGATTTTGAAGCTATGCAATAAACTCCCAAGTCCGATTTCCACAGCCGAAAGGAGGGCGGCCTCCCGCCCCGCAATGTCGATCCAATCCTTGCCTTTGGCCCTGTTTTTCAATAGAGAAGTCGCATGATCCGTCATAAGTTGATTGGGACATCCATTCCACGCAAAGAGGGAAAAAGCAAGGTGATGGGTTCGGCCCAATATGCTGATGACATCTCGTTTTCCGGCCTGCTCTATGGAACCACCGTTCGGAGTGTTTGTCCCCGCGGAAAGATTCGCCAAATTTTATTTGAGGGAAATATTCCTTGGAATCAGTTTGTGATTGTAACAGCCAAGGACATTCCCGGCGCCAATTGCGTCGCTTTGATTATCGACGATCAGCCCTACTTAGTCGAAGAAGAAATCCGCCATCCGGAAGAAGCGGTTATTTTATTGGCCCATCCCGACAAATATTTATTGGAAGAGGCCAGACGCCACGTCCGCATTGATGTCGATACTTTGCCGGCTGTTCTCACGATGGACGAAGCCCTCAACCAAAATAAAATTTTAAAATCTTACCAAGTCTCTAAAGGAGATGTGGACGCGGTTTGGAGTCAGGCACACAAAATTATTGAGGGAGAATATTCCACCGGGGCACAGGAACAACTCTACATTGAAAATAATGGGGTGACCGCGATGGCAAACCCTACCGATGGAGTGACGATTTGGGGGACGTTGCAGTGCCCCTATTATATTCACAAGGCGTTGATCCGTTTGTTTGGATTGCCTGAGGATAAAATTCGGGTCATTCAAACGGAAACGGGGGGTGGTTTTGGCGGTAAAGAAGATTATCCCTCAATGATTGCGGGACATGCCGCTCTTCTTTCTTGGAAATCGGGCAAGCCGGTCCGAATTATTTATGATCGTGCGGAAGATATGGCGGCGACCACCAAGCGGCATCCGTCGCGTACGCGGATCAAAACCGCTGTGGATGCCCATGGAAAATTTTTGGCGCACGATATCGAATTTATAATTGACGGCGGTGCTTATGCCACTTTGTCGCAGGTGGTGTTGTCACGAGGCACCATCCATTCGTCAGGTCCTTATTATTGTCCCAATATCCGAGTCTC